>CANHDQ010000145.1 GCA_947459405.1 Comamonadaceae bacterium | reverse complement strand
CTCGAGCGCCCAGCTCCGATCGGCTGGATCAATATCCTGCAAGTCCTCGACCCTCGACCCTAGGCGATCCGCCTAAACCACAGCAATGACAGCGCCGCCGCCACGATAGACAGGCCGGCTGCCATCAGCGCCAGCAGCGCGGATAACTCGGTTTCTTTTGTCTCCACCTGCACGCGTGAGCTGAGCTGGGTGTAAACATTTTTGAGCGCCTCGGCGTCGCCCGCGTAGTAATACTCGGCCTGCGTTTTTTGGGCCACTGCGCGCAGGCTTGGTTCGTCGAGCTTCATGTAGATGGCCGTCCAGCTGTCGTAGGCTGGCACGGCGCCGTCTACCGTGCCCAGTCCGACGGCGTAAACGCGCACGCCGCGGTCGGCCGCCATTTTTGCGGCCTCCTCGGTGTCGATGCCCGTGGTGCGCCGCCCGTCGGTCAGCAAGATGACCGCAGCGGACTGATAGGAGCCGGGGGCAACGGGCGTCACCTCTTTTTTGCTGGGCTTGCTCTTGTCGTCCAGGCTCTTGCCCCGCGTGGGGGTGCCGAAGGTCATCTCGCCCAGGTCGATGCCTTCGTCCGGAAAAATCGTGGCCAGGGACACCACGATGGCATTGCCGACAGCCGTGCCGCGCTGCATCTGAAAGCGGTCGATCGCCGCCACCAAGTTCTCGCGGTTGTGTGTGGGAGCCTGCACCAGTTGTGTGGTGCCGGCGAAGGTCACGATGCCGACCTTGATGCCAGGCGGCAGCTGCGCCAGGAAGGCCTTTGCGGCCTCTTGCGCCGCCACCAGGCGGTTGGGTTTGACGTCGGTGGCGCGCATGCTCAGCGACACGTCCATGGCCAAGATGATGGTGGCGCTCGACGACGGCAGAGAGATGGTGGCCAAGGGTCTGGATGCGGCCAGCAGCGCCAGGCCGATTGCTGCCAGGAGCAGCGCTGGCGGGAGATGGCGCCGCCAGCTCAGGCCGCTGTCCATGGCCTGCCTGACGATATCGAGGCTCGCATAGCGCAGGGCCAGTTTCTTCTTGCGCCGCATCAGCCACAGGTACAGCAGCACCAGGCCCGGCATGAGGGTCAGCAGCCAGAGAAATTGCGGTGCCAGGAAGTCCATGACGCAAATGCTAATGCACGGCGAGCCAAGCTGCTTGATCGGCAGGCCGGGTCGGCTCGGCGCGGGTGGGCGGCGTTGCCGCTGAGCAAGGCGCTGCGAGCGCTTTGGCTTAAAGTCGGAGCATGACTGAACTGAGCCCTTCTGAGCCTGAGGTACAGCGCGGCGGCGGCTGGCTGCGCGCTGTGTGCAGTGCAGCTGGGCGTTTGGGGGGCTTGCTCGTGCTGGTGGCGCTGCTGCAGGCTTGCGCCAGCTTGCAGGCCCCTGCGCTGCAACCGCACACCCCACAGTGCCAGGCTTGGTGGCAGTCTTTGGACCGAGTGATACAGCAAGCGGGCGTTCGCGATGCCGAGGCCGTTGCAATCGAGGGGTTTGCCGGCCTGCGTACCACCCGTATGCTCAGCGACTTGCGCGCAGACGCGGCGCGCTCGCAGCCGGCCTTCGAGGCTTGGCTGATTCGGGCGGCCAAGGAAGACCGGCTGGCCCGCAGCGCCGAGATCCACAACTTGCCCGCTGCTGCGCTGGCCAGCTTGGGCGTGGGCAGCCACGCGGCGGCTGTGGAGCGCACCGATCAATGCCGCGCGCAAGGCCTGGAGGCCTTGCTTTCGCAGGGCGCTTTGCAAGAAAGCATGCTGGCTCGCGCCGAGGTCCCCGCGCGATACAGCCCATGGCGGCGTGCGGCGGGCCTGTACCCGCTGACCCGTTGGCCGTTTTTCGCCGGCGTGCAGCGGTGGCAAGAGGAGCACGTCTCGGCGATGAAGGCTTGGCAGGGCAGCCCGCCGCCGTTGAGGCTTTGGCGGGCACCGCCCAGCCAAGACCCGGGCCCTATGCCCAGTGCGCGCGATGCGTTGGGTTTGCCGCAATGGAGCGATGCCCAGGCTCAAGCCTGGCTGGCCTGGCACGCACCGGACTTTGCCATCGAAACCCGCGGCTCCTTTGATCGCTTTGGGCGCTTGTTTTGGTCCGCAAGCGCGGCCGACGCGCCGGCGATCGATGTGGCCCAGCCCGTGGTCTATCAGCGCGTCACGGCGACGCGTCTGAATGGCCGCTGGCTGCCGCAGCTGGTCTACACGCTGTGGTTTCCACAGCGGCCCGCCAGTGGGCCCGCCGATCTGTTGGCGGGCCATTTGGACGGCGTGGCGGTGCGGCTGACCCTGGACGAGCGCGGACAGGTGCTCTTGCTCGACACCATGCATGCGTGCGGCTGTTATCACCTGTTTTTCCCTGGCCCGCATATGAAGCCCAAGGCCGGCGCGCCGTCCAACCAGGAGTGGCTGTTCGCCCCCGCTGACTTGCCCGCTCTGCAGCCGGGCCAGACCCTGGTGGTGCAGCTGTCGAGCAGCGACCATCAGGTCATGGGCTTGGCGGCAAGCGACCGCATGCGTGCAGGCTTGAACGCGGTGGACGCGTCGACCTACGGTTTGGAGAGCGAGCACACTTTGCGCTCGCTGCCCGTGCTTGGCGCCAATGCCGATTCCCCCCGGCGCAGCCTCTACGGCCCAGACGGTCTGGTGCCCGGCACGCAGCGCGGTGAGCGTTGGCTGTTTTGGCCCATGGGCATTGCCAGTGCAGGTGCCATGCGGCAATGGGGCCACCACGCCACGGCCTTTGTCGGCCAGCGGCACTTTGACGACCCCGATCTGCTGGATCGGCGCTTCACATGGACCCGCTAGCGCTTGCCCGCCGCCTTCGGTTTCGACCGGTCAGTTTGCTGGGCTTGGCGTTTGCGCTTGTTTTAGCCTCGGCCACCGCTGCCCAGGGTACGGCCGCCCCAAGCGATGGCCCGGGCCTTAGATGGGTCGGTCGATTCGATGCCACGTTGGCGCCCTGGCAAGAGATCCGGCTCAAATCGGGTCAGCGACCCAACACCTTCCGGTTTGCCGTCTGGGACGAGGTCAAAGCAGTCGAGGTCACCTCGCGGGCCAGCATGTCGCTGCTGGGACGGCCGATCACGGTCGACCTCAACGCGACCCCGGTGTTGTGCTGGCGCTGGCGCATCGGCGCAACCTTGAGCCAGGCCGACATGCTCAGGCGAGACGGCGATGACTATGCCGCGCGGGTTTACGTCAGCTTGCGCCTGCCAGCGTCTGCGCTGGGGCTGAGCCTGCGTGCACAACTGGCGCTTGCCCGTGCGATGTGGGGCCCGGACGTGCCCGATGCGGCGATCAACTATGTGTGGGACAACCGCCAGCCGGTTGGGACGACGCGCCCCAACGCCTACACCGATCGCGCCCAGATGATCGTGCTGCGCAGCGGCGACGGCGAGGCCGGCCGATGGGTCTGGGAGCGGGTTGACGTGCGCCGCGATGCGACGCGGCTGTTTGGCCCAGGCAACGAGGCGGTTCAACTCGCGATCACGGCCGACACCGACAACACCCAGTCGTTTGCCCGGTCCGGCTTTGCCGATTTCCACTTCGTGGCAGTCGACCGAGCTTGCGAGGAGGGGTAGAGGCACAGCCACAGCCCAGATGCGTCTGCCCCGAACTCCACCATCGCGCTCTATCAACGCGCTCCATCAAAGGCCCATGCCTTAAATCAATGCGGTGCTCAGCCAGGGGAAGGCGCACACCAGCAGCAGCACCAGGAACATGGCGCCCACGAAGGGCAGGGCGCCGGCGAAGATGCTTTCGACGGACACCTTAGGGTCGTTGAGGGTGGACTTGACCGTGAACACCGAGATGCCAAAGGGGGGTGTGAGCAGCCCCATCTCGACGGCCAGCACGGTGATCACGCCGAAATGGATCAGGTCAAAGCCGAAGGCCTGGGCGATCGGTGCGGCCACCGGGGTCATGATCAGCAAGATCGAACTGGAGTCGAGGATCATGCCCAGGAGCAGCACGATCGCAATGTAGAGCGCCAGAAACCCGTAGGGGCCCAGGCCAGCATCGCGCACCACGTCGGCAATCGCGACGGGCACCCCTGCCACACTGAGCATGCGGCTGTAGAAGGCTGCTGCCACCAGCAGGATCAAGATGGTGCATGACACGCTGCCTGTCTCGTGTAGGACGCGCCACAAGTTGCCCTTTCCCAGCGACCGGCGCATCAGTGCAATCACCAGCGCACCAAAGGCGCCTATGCCACCGGCTTCGGTCGGCGTAAAGAAGCCGCCATACAGGCCGCCCAGCACCAGCGCCACCAAAGCGGCGATGGGGAGCAGCTTGCCGGCCATTTGGGTGCCGGTCAGGGTGATGTCGATTCGCTTTTGGCGTGCCAGTTCGGCCTGCTTTTGCAGATCGAAGACCGCGGCCGGTGTGAATCGCGCCATCAACATGATCATCACCGCAAAGACGATGGCCAGCATGAAGCCCGGAATCACGCCAGCAATGAACAGTTTGCCGATGGATTGCTCGGCCAGTACGCCATAGATGATCATCAAGAGGCTGGGGGGAATCATCATGCCCAGCACCGAGCTGCCGGCCACCGTGCCAGTGGCAAAGGTGGTGCGGTAGCCGTGGCGCACCATCTCGGGCACCGCCACCCGTGTAAACACCGCCGCCGATGCGATCGACACGCCGGTGACGGCTGCAAACACGGTGTTGGCCGCCACTGTGGCCACGCCCAGACCGCCGCGCAGCTTGCGCAACAACACTTCGGCCACGGTGAAGGTGTCTTTGCCGACGTTGGAGATGCTGACCAGCAAGCCCATCAGCACAAACAGGGGGATGGTGGCAAAGATGTAGTCGGCGATGCCGTTGTAAGCGGCCATGTACATCAGCCGCATGGCCATGTCGATGTTGTCGCGCACCAGCCAGACTCCGAAGAATCCAACGGCCAGCAAGGCCACGCCAATGTGTATGCCCAGCAGAACCAGCACGATCAGTCCGCCGACGAGCAAGCCGCCCAGTTCGAGTTCGCTCATGCGCCACCTCCGAGTGGGTCGTCAACCGGGCCGGTCTTGCCATGCTTGCGCAAGATGCCCGGGATGGTGAGCAGATAGCACAGCGCCGCGGCTGCCGAGCCGGCGATGATCAGGCCGCGAAACGGCCAGGCCGGAACGCTGTAAACCCCTTGTACGCCGTAGAACTCGTTGCTGGCCCAAGAGTTGCGAAATTCAGGCCATGCCATGGCCGCCAGCGCTGCGAACAGCGCCGCGCCCACTATGGCGTTGAGCACATCGAGCGCGGTCACTGCGGCGGGCGAGCGTTTGCCGATCAGATTGAGCAGAAAGTCACTGCGGGTCATGCGGCCGCTGCACACTGCAGCGGCCAATTGCAGGAAGACGATGGACGCTACCGAGCGCGCCGAGAACTCGGCCACGCCGGTGATCGGGCTGTCCAGGAAGTCGCGGCCGATCACGTCGGCCACGACCAAACACATGATCACGAAGATCCACACCGTGCCGACCGAGGCCAGCGCCTGGGCCGGAAGATCCAGCGGATGTCGAGTTGACGGCGCGGGCGCGTCGAGGTCGGTTTCAGCGGCCATGGTTCGTCAGTTTCTCTAGGGGCAAGGCCCGCCCACATTGATCTGACCCGAGGGGCAGGTCGCTGCAAGCGGGCCGGGGTCTGCGATCAGCGGGCTGCCTTGTCCCAGTCGCGCAGGGGCTTGATGCCGCGGCTGCGCAGCTCGTCAAAGTAGGCGCGCAGCACCGACTTGCCGGCATCGCCGGTGGTCTGCAGCCAGGGGCCGATGATGTCGGGCAGGCCATTGATCCACTTGGCCCGCTCGGCAGCCGGCAGATCGGTGACTTGCAGGCCCGCCGCCCTCATCGTGTCCATCGCGCGTGCGGCAGATGCCGTCACATGCTTGCCATGGGCCACCGAGGTGGCGCGGCCAGCCTTGACGAAGGCCTCTTGGACTTCCTTGGGCAGCTTGTCGAAAAAGCTCTTGTTGGCCGCGACGCTGCCGAAGTACATGGCCCCGATGTCCACTCGGGTCAGGTGCTTGGCCACTTCGTGGACGCGGGCCGGTGCGATGCCGCTGGCAAAGCTCAGTGCGCCCTGGGTCACACCGGTCTGGATGTTGGTGTAGTAGGTGGTCAGCGCGCCTTCCACCGGGGTGGCACCCGTGTCACGCATCCAGTTGGCCGAGGTGCCGGGGGCGTGGATCTTCTTGTTTTGCAGCGCAGCCATGTTGGTGACCGGGAAATTGGCATACACGTCGTAGCTGTCGGTGATCAAACTCGACAGGGGGACCATGTTCTGCGCAGTCCAGCTGGCCCGCAGCGCCGGGTGGCTGGCGTTGAGCTTGTCAAAGATTTCGATCAGCAGCTCGTGGTTGGTGGTTGCAAAGGGCGTGAAGTAGGTGACGTTTTGCAGCGGCATGGAGGAGTTCTCCCATACCGTGCCGACCATGCCGACGTCGACGATGCCGTCCTTGACTGCAGCGCGTGTTTCATTGAACTTGTAGAGCGTTCCGCCGTAGTTCTCGCGCCAGCGGATCTGGAATTTGCCGCCGCCCTCCTTGAGCAGCTTGTCCACCTCAGGCTGAAACACCTCTTTCATGGCGTAGGCCCAGATGTTGGCGGTCGGATGGCTTGAGCCAATATTGACGGTGATGGATTGCTGCGCGGCGGCGCCGCCAGTGGCAAGTGCGCTGCCAAGCGCGATCAGCCCGGAAAGGGCAAATTGGTTGAGCTTCATGCGATCTCCTTTTGGGTTGTGTCGGCTGGGGTCAGCCGCGGGCGGGTGAAAGTGCAGCCGCAAGGCTGCGCAGGCGGTGAATCGGTGCGTGTTGCCAAGGCGTGGTCGGTCATGCGCGTTTCCTCGCTCTTGGCGCGGCCTGGGTGGCGGGCTGCGTTTGGGCATCGGTATCAAATAGTGCGCGGCTGGCCAGCAAGTAGCCGCGCACCCGGTCGCGTACCAGCGATTCGTTGAAGCGCTCAGGTGCTGCGTCGCTGGCCACGCCCTGAGCGTAGATCCATCGGCGCATCGGAATGTAGAAGAAGCCGCCATGCAGACCCATCAGCAACTCGGTTTCGCGCTCGCTGGCGCGCGCGCGGCTGCTCACCCCGCGATAGCGCCGTGTTTCGCGAATCAGCCGGGTGAACAGGCGCTGACGCAGCAGCGAGAAGAAACGGTCGGTGATGGTGTGATCGGTCAGTCCCGAGAACACCAAAATACGCACAAATTCGCGGGTCAGCGCGGCGTCAACG
>CANHDQ010000144.1 GCA_947459405.1 Comamonadaceae bacterium | reverse complement strand
GCTGGTGCTGGTGCTGGTGCTGGTGCTGGTGCTGGTGCTGGCCCGTCGGCCAAGTGCGCCCAGGCGCTCAGGGATTGGGTCAACGGCTCGGGCAGGGGCAACACTTGCACGCCGTCTTCGCCGGTTATCACCAGCTGCGCGGCCTGCGCTGGTCCCAGAACCTGCCAGCTTGGCGCGCCCGGTTCGAACTCGGGCACGATGCGCTGGGCGCTTCGGCCTGCCGCCTGCAGGGCTTGGACCGCCTGTGTCAGCCAGGCCTTGTCACACACGGCCGCCCAGGTCGGCACGCCGGGCGCGGTGTTGGGTGCCACAGCCACGTGCAGGCTCGATGGCTGCGCCAGCAGTTCGTCTTCGAGCAAGCCGGCCAGCGCCTGCGGCCAGCGGTGGCGCGGCAGCCTCGGCAGCGTGACGCGGTGCCACGAGAGCATGCCCGCGGGCACCAACATCACCACTTCCTGTGCCGAGGGCCATTGCGTGGGCGCGCCATCGAGGCTGCGCAGCGCCGCATCGGGCCGCGCCGAACGATCACCCATAAGCCAGGCCGACCATGGCTCGCGCGGGCTCTGGGGCGCACGGGCGAGGATCTGGTTCATGAGGGTTGCGGCAGCGGTGCAAGACGGGTTTCGCAGAGGCAGCTGCGAGTCAATTTCATTCTAGGCAGCGCCAGTGCGTTGCGACACCTCAGCCGCAGCGGTCTGCTTCGAGCGCGCGCATGGGGCCATGCAGGCTCAGTGCTCAGTTTGCCAAGGCTGCGTGTTATATTTTTTTCCTCATCCTTGGAAGGTTGGTATGGACAACAGTTCGATGTTTTCCTCGCCGGTGTTGCTGGTTTTTGTGGCGCTGGTCCTGGTGGCGCTCAAGCTGGGCGTCAAGATCGTGCCCCAGTCCGAAAACTGGCTGGTCGAGCGATTGGGCAAGTTCAACCGCAAGCTAGAGGCCGGGCTGCACCTGATCATTCCTTTCTTCGAATCTGTGCGCTTCAAGGTGCCGATTCAGGAGCGCCAGCTGCCGCCCAGGCCGATCAATGCGATCACGCTGGACAACGTCACCATCTCGGTGTCGCTGGCCGTGCTCTACCGTATCGTCGACGCCTCCAAGACCATGTACCGCATTGCCAATGTGGACGATGCCATCATGACCATCGTCAACGGCACGGTGCGCAGCGTCATCGGCAAGACCGACCTCGACGGGGTGCAGTCCAATCGGCGTCAGATCTCCGAGGAGATCGAAAGCGACCTGCGATCGGTCTCCGATGAGTGGGGCATTTTGATCACCCGGGTGGAAATCCTCGAGGTCGACGTCGATCCGGAGACCAAGCAGGCCATGCAGTTGCAGCTCAACGCTGAACGCAATCGCCGTGCACTGGTGCGCGAGGCCGAGGGCAAGAAGCAGGCCACCGAGCTCGATGCCGATGCCCAGCTCTATGCGGCCCAGAAGCAGGCCGAGGCGATGAAGATCACGGCCGATGCGGAGGCTTATTCGGTGTCCGTGGTCTCGCAGGCGATCGCCGCCGGTGGGGCCAGTGCGGTCGAGTTTGAGATCAAGAAGGTGCAGGCGCAGGCGGTGCAGGAGCTGGCCCGGGGCCAGAACGCCAAGATCGTGCTGCTGCCCACCGAAGTGGTCAGCAGCCTGAGTGGCACGCTCTCGGGCGTGGTGGCCCAACTTACGCGCAAGGACTGATATGGACGCTTACCAGTGGACCTTGATCGCCGCTTTGGTGCTGGGCCTGGCCGAGCTGATCACCGGATCGTTTGTGTTGCTGGGCCTGGCGGTTGGTGCACTGGCTGCGGGCCTGGTGCAGTGGGTCGCCGGCGGCGCGAGCCTGAACCGTGATCTGCTGGTCTTTGCGCTGGTCTCGGTGTTGTCGTTTCTGGCCTTTCGCAAGATCTTTCGCAAGGACGATGACCACCAGGGCGCCGATACCGATGTCAACCGGTATTGAGGCGTTTGCTGCTGCGGGCCGCGATGGCTTTTGAGCCGCAGCCTATCGTGCCTGGGGTCAGCATTCGTGAGGGCTACAGCGGTGGCTGTATCGGCCGCATCGTCGAGATGCACGCCCGCTACTACAGCCAGGCCAGCGGTTTTGGGCTGACCTTTGAGGCCAAGGTGGCCCGTGAGCTGGCCCAGTTTTGCGAGCACTTTGCGCGCGGCCGCGACGGCATCTGGCTGCTCGAGTGCGATGGCCAGGTGCAAGGCAGTGTGTGTATCGACGCCAGCGCTTCGACCGAGCAGGGCGCCCACCTGCGCTGGTTCATCGTGGGCGATGCGCTCAGAGGCCAGGGTTGGGGGCGCGAGCTGCTGGCGCGGGCCATGGCCTGGGTCGATGCCTGCGGCTATGCGCGCACCTATCTGTGGACCTTCAAAGGCCTGGATGCGGCCCGGCACTTGTATGCCTCGCAAGGCTTCGCCCTGGTGCACGAACAGCGCGGTCAGCAGTGGGGGGTGGGCGTGCAGGAGCAGCGCTTTGAGCGCGTCGGGCGGTCTGCGGCTTCGGCCCCCTAGTTGGGCCCGAGTCGGCGGTGGTAGAGCTCAAGCAGTCGTTCCGTGGTGCGGGCTGGCTGCTCTTCATGTGACAGGTGACCCAGAGCCTCGAAGCGACTGATGCTGGCCTTGAGCTGGGGGTCGAGCAGGGCCAGCACGCGCTCGGCCTGCTCGGGCCGCACCGTGCGATCGGCGCTGCCGACGATCAGCTCCAGCGGCGTGCGCAGGCGCGGCAGCCGGTCGGCCAGCTCGTGCAAGTCCCATTGCGCCATCATGCCCAGCGCGGCTGCGGCGTGGGCAGGACTTGCCACCAGTTGGGCATACAGCGCCGTGCCTTCCTCGTCGATGCGCGAGCCGGTGCTCTCGAGCAGCCGCTCGGTGACGCTGCGATCGCGCGCCTGGAAGGCAAACAGGCGGGGAATCCAGTGCATCGAGGCCATCAGCCGGGCTGCCGGCGCAAACAGCTGACCGGCCAGGCCGTGCAGCGGCAGCAGCGCGCCGTTGAGGCTGACGATCAGCCGCGGCTGGGTCTGGCCATCGAGCGCCATGCGCACAGCCACAGCAGCGCCTGCCGAATGCCCGACGATGAGGTCAGGCTCAAGCCCCAAGGCCTGCAGCAGCGCCTGCGTGCCCTGGGCCATGCCGGGCAGCGAGAGCAGGGGGGAGGAGGGGCCTTGCGCCGGCAGTTCGGTGTAGGCGTGGCCGGGCAGATCGAGGCTGACGACCTGCATGTGGCCGGCCAGCAAGGGGGCCACATGGCGCCAGGAATGGGTCGACGCGCCGGTGCCGTGGATGAGCAGCGCCGTAGGCGCCGCAGGGCGGGGCCAGTGCTGCACATGCCAGCGCAGCCCGGCGGCCTGCACAAAGCGGCTGCGCTCGCGGTGCGGCCAGTGGAGTCCGTCTCGCTCCCAGTCCAGGCCCTGCAGCTTGGTCATGGCACGGCCCGCTCAGAGCGTCCGGGGCTGTGCCAGACGCACGGCCTGTGACAGGCCCTGGGCATCGGCGTGCGGCAGCGGCACGTAGTGCGCGCGCATGGCCTGGGCCAGCGCCTGCGCACTTGCCTGGGGTTGGGGCGAGGTGTCGATGAGCAGACAGCGGATGGAGCTGGCGGCCAAGGGGCGGGCAGCGGCCAGCGCGTCCTCGCTCGCCTTGGCCCGTCCCGGGCTGCCGTCGCGTGCGATGTTGGCACGCCCGTCGGTCAGCAGCACCAGCACGGGCGTGTCGCCGCTGCGCGCAATTTGTTGCACCAGCGCGTGGGCCGCTTCGAGTGCGGCGGCCAGCGGCGTGCCGCCACCGCCGGGCAGGCCCGCCAGCGAGCGTTTGGCGCGAGCCAGAGAACGGGTCGGTGCCAGCAGCAAGTCGGCGCGGCTGCCGCGAAAGGCGATCAGGGCCACGCGGTCGCGGCGCACATAGCAGTCGGCCAGCAGCAGCTCGACTGCACCCTTGGCCTCGGCCAGCCGGTGCAGCGCCGCTGAGCCTGAGGCATCGACCACGAAGACCGTGGTGGTCGAGCGCTGCTGCTTGTAGCGCATGATGTGAAAGTCTTCCTGTCGTACCTCGATGCGCCGGCGCCTAGTGGCTGCCTCGGCTGCGCTGGCAGAGCCGGTGGCGGCCTCGGCGCTGCGCTTGCGGATCGTTTGCCAGGCAGCAGCCGCGCGCAGCGTGGCCAGCAGGCTCAGCCGCGCGCCGCCGCGCAGTTCGCCGCGCACGGGACCCAAAGGCCTGCCGCGTCGGAAGTTCTTGTGCGCACTGCCCGCCTTGCCGCCCGCGCCGGCGGTTTGCCGAGCCTGCTGGCCGGCGCGCAAGGCGGCCAGCAAGCCCGGCGAGAGGCTTGCGCAGGCCGCGGCAATCATCATCTCTTGCAGTTGCTCATCGCTCGGGCGCTCATCGCGGTCATCGGGCTCGTCGGACTGATCGGGCTCCTGCGGCGTATCGGGCTGACCGTCGGGCTCGCGCGCCTGTTGCTCGGGTGGGGGCGGCGGATCGGCCGGTTGATGAGGTGGCTGATCGGGCGGTGGCGACGGTTCGGGCGCATCCTGCGGGTCGTCGGCATCGGCGGTTTCGGGTGTGGGCAGGCGGGTTGCCCGCGGCGCCAGCACCAGCCGGGCTGCCAGGCTGGCGTGCTCGTCCTCGACGGCCGCTGCGCCGGCCAGTGCGGCCGCCGCGCGCGCGACCCGGGCTGCCAGCAGCGGCGGGCGCATCGAGTCGATGCCCAGGGCCAGCGCGGTGGCGCACAAGGCCTTGAGTTGGCGCTCATCGAGCGCCGGCAGTTGCGCGAGCCGCACCCGAGCCGCTTGCACCCAAGCGGCCTGGTCGTCATCTGGATCTTCGACTTCGGCCGCTTGCATCAGCGCCTCGGGTTCACTGCCCGCTGGCCCGGGTGCTTGCAGCCAGAAAGCCAGGCGGTCCTGTAAGGCCGGTGGCAGAACTTCGTCGTCGCTCAGGCCTTCATCGAGCGCCACCAGCCCCAGCTGCACGCTTTGGCTGTGCGCCAGGGCATCGCGCTGCACGTGCAGCTGGCGCGTATCGAGCACGCACGCAAGCTTGGCGGCGGTGTCGGCGCTGGCCCGCTCGGCCATGGCCAGTAGCAACAGGCCGCCGTCGGCTTGGCTGAGCAGGCCGGGCTGCAGCACCGGCCGCCCGCGGCTGAGTGTGGCGGCCAGATCGAGTCCGCCCAGCAGCGCGCTGTCACTGACGCCATGAGGCAGGCGGCGCAGTGGCGTTGCGGCCGGCAGCAGCGCTTGTAGGCGATCGAGCCAGGCTTGGCGCCAAGGGCCGGCTGGCGCGCGCAGGCAGGCTCCGCCCAGCCCGACCGGATCGACGGCGAGCAAGGCCGCGGCCAGGGCCTCGTCCTGGCTCAGCGGCCAAGCTTGGGCAGTGAGCGGATCGGCGGCGTCGGCGTTCATGGCGGCATGGGGACCAGCGCGGCGCTTGACGCTTGGGTTGGGGCGCGGTGGGGTGGAGGCACTCGATGCGGCCGCCGTGGGTTCAGCCCGGCTGAGTGGGCGCCCCGGTGGACTCGGGCAGGCATTCGGCCAGCGCCCGCTCGACGCGTGTGCTGGAGCCCGTGTCGTCGAGGACATGTCGGCGCAGACGGTGACGCAGGGCCGATGGTGCGACCTGGCGCAGATGTGCCGCGCTGACCTCGCGGCTGCCTTGCAGCGCGGCGCAGGCCCGCGCAGCGCGCAGCAGCGTCATGTCCCCGCGCAGGCCGTCGGTTCCCAGGGCCATGCACAGCTCGGAGGCCTTGTGGCGGGCGGCGTCGGGAATCAGCGTGTCGTGCAGTCGCTTGCGCGCCGACAGCACGTTCTTGCGGATCTTGTCGGCCTGCGCTTGCCAGCGTTCGCAGAAGGCGGCCGGGTCGCGTTCGAAGTCTTCCCGGCGGCGCACCACTTCAACGCGGCTGGCCAGGTCGGCGGGGGTCTTGACCTCGACCGACAGGCCAAAGCGATCGAGCAGTTGCGGCCGCAACTCGCCCTCTTCGGGGTTGCCACTGCCCACCAGCACGAAGCGGGCTGGGTGACGCACCGACAGGCCCTCGCGCTCGACCACGTTCTCGCCGGAAGCGGCCACGTCGATCAACAGATCGACCAGGTGGTCTTCCAGCAGGTTGACCTCGTCAATGTAGAGAAAGCCGCGGTTGGCGCGCGCCAGCAGGCCCGGCTCGAAGGCCTTGATGCCCTGTGACAGGGCTCGCTCGAGATCGAGCGCACCGACCACCCGGTCTTCCGTGGCGCCCAGTGGCAGGTCGACCACCGGCACCGTCAGAAGCTGGGTGGGCAGACGCTTGCCCGACGCAAGCGCCTCCTGGCAGGCCGGGCAGCAGCGGCCGGGTTGTTGCGGGTCGCATTGGTAGGGGCAGCCCGTCACCGCTTTCATCGGTGGCAGCAGCGCCGCCAGGGCCCGCACCGCGGTCGACTTGCCGGTGCCACGGTCTCCGAGCACCAGCACGCCGCCCATGGCCGGATCGACCGCCGACATGAGGATCGCCTGCTTCATCTCGTCCTGCCCGACGATGGCGGCGAAGGGGAAGGTGTACGCCATGGCGACCGAGTATGACACAAGAGGACATCGATGCATGTCAACTAAAGCTGACATACAAGGGTTAACCCTTGTTTTGGGCTGTCTGGGCGGCGGGCCTTTGGAGACCTGCTTCAGTCGCGTCGTTCAGATGCAGGCTGAGCAGGTTCCTGGGCCTCGCGGGCCCTGCGTTCGGCCACGGTCTTGGCATGGGCCCGTTTGGCATCGTGTATCTGCCAGATGCCAAAGAGCAAGACCAAAACAAAAATACCCAGTTCGAGCCAGATCCCCATGCCGTACCCCCGTTGCCGGGCCGGCCGCAGATCGACGCCTCTGGCCTGCTCGCCCGGGCCGTGATTCTTTCATGGCGGTGCACGCTTGCACAGGCGAGGGCTGTTCTCGTGCAGTGCCAATGGATGGCTTCGTTCCTCGCCATGACGGGGCGGCGGCGCGATGACTGGGCGGGGCGCAATGACCACCCCCCGTCATTGCGAGGCGCGCAGCGCCGTGGCAATCCATGCCTTTGTGTGATCGCCGATGGATTGCTTCGTTCCTCGCAATGACTGGGCGGGGCGTAATGACAGGGCAGGGGCGCCATGACGGGTCAGCGGCGCGATGATCCCGATAGTTCAGCATTTTTGACGGAATTGGCCGCTGGCCCTGCGGCTGATCGGGAGCAATACCGCCACAATCGGTGTTTAGCCTGAGAAAGCCCGTCTTGATCTTGTTGCCCCATGATGATGAAGAGCGGATG
>CANHDQ010000143.1 GCA_947459405.1 Comamonadaceae bacterium | reverse complement strand
GTCACCAACGCCGGCGGGCCGCCGGCGGGTGACTTTCGGCACTGGGAGCGTGAGCACTGGCTGGCTGCCATCGACGCCAACATGCTCGCTCCGATCGAGCTGATCAAGGCCAGCGTCGATGGCATGATGGCGCGCGGCTTTGGCCGAATCGTCAACATCACCTCCAGCGCCGTCAAGTCACCCATCGATCAACTCGGCCTGTCCAATGGCGCACGCAGCGGCCTGACCGGTTTTGTGTCGGGCTTGGCGCGCAGCACGGTCGCGCGCGGCGTGACCATCAACAACCTGCTGCCCGGTACCTTTGATACCGCCCGCCTGGCCAGCAACTTCGAGTCGGCGGCGCGTCGCCAGGGCGTCGATGCCGCGCAACTGATTGAAAAGCGGCTGGCCAGCCATCCGGCCCACCGCTTTGGCCGGCCCGAAGAGTTTGGCCGCACCTGCGCCTACCTTTGCAGTGTGCACGCCGGTTACATCAACGGCCAAAACATTTTGATGGATGGCGGCTCTTTTCAGGGCGTGTTTTGAACGATTACAAGGGGCAGCAGCGTGGCACAGACGGCTTTGTTGAACATCGGTGTGGTGGGCGGCGGCATTGGCGGCCTGACGGCGGCCATCGCCTTGCAGGCCCAAGGCCATGAGGTGAGCGTTTACGAACAAGCGTCTGGTTATGCGCGCGTGGGCGCCGACGTCAACCTCACGCCCAACACGGTGCGTGCGCTCGACGGCTTGGGCCCGGCGGTGGCGCAGGGCATACGCGCCCATGCGGCGCGCCCGACCTTTCGCATCAGCCGGGACTGGGACACCGGTCTGGAAACCTCACGCCTGCCCATGGGAGATGCGGCCGAGCAGCGCTACGGTGCGCCGCAGTTGACCATCCACCGCGCCGATTTGCTGGCCGTTCTGGCCGAGCGTCTCGACAGCCGGCGGGTTCGACTCGGCCAGCGTTTGCGCGGCCTGCGCGAGCAAGGCCAGCAGATCGAGTTGTCATTTGAGGATGGATCTACGGTGGGCCATGATGTGGTGGTGGGCGCCGATGGCATCCACTCGCGCGTGCGCCAGAGCCTCTTTGGTGCCGAGCAACCTCGCTTTACCGGGGTGGTGTCTTTTCGCTCGGTGGTGCCGACCGAGCGCGTCAAGCAGGTGCCTGAGATTGAGGCCTTCACCAAATGGTGGGGGCCCAATCCGCAAAGCCAGATCGTGACCTTTCCGCTCAACCAGGGGCGTGACACCTTTGTGTTCGCCACCACGGCTCAGGACAGCTGGACCGAAGAGTCCTGGACCCGCGAGGGCGATGTGCACGAGTTGCGCAGCTTCTACCGCGACTACCACCCGGATGCGCGGGCCTTGCTTGAGGCCTGCGAGAGTGTGACCAAGAGCGCTTTGTATGAGCGCGATCCGCTGCCCCAGTGGTCGCGCGGCCGGGTGACGCTGCTCGGCGATGCCTGCCATCCGATGCTGCCCTTCATGGCCCAGGGCGCTGGCATGGCGATCGAAGACGCAGTGGTGCTCGCCCGCTGTCTGCATCATGCCGACGATGTGCCCGAGGCACTGCGACGCTACGCGCAAAGCCGCGTGAAGCGCACCGCCGAGATCCAGATCGGCTCGCGCGGCAACCAGTGGATGAAGACCCAAGGCAACGCCGACTGGGTTTATGCCTATGACGCCTGGCAGGTGGCGCTGGCCGACTCACAGTAGCAGGCTCCCATAAGACAAGACCTGCCGCTGACCCGACCCTTTGTAAGATTGTCGCCTCGGCGCGATGGGCTGCGATGCCGTGTGGTGGTCGGTGATGGGCGCTCGCCTCAAGCGCCGGCCGACGCTTGGGGCTCCAACCGAGACTGCAGGTTGCGGGCGAATTCTTCCCACAGCCGGTCGGCCTTGGTCTTCATGGCGCTCAGACCAAAGGTGCCCAGGCGTCCGAGCACCTGAACCTGCACTTTCATGCGCAGCTCGGTCTGGCCATCGGGCTGCTCGGTCAGAAAGATTTCGCTGTCTTGCTTGAGCGTGCTGGCCAGCGAGTTGTCTTCGCCCGTGCCCTGGCTGCGCAGGTAGTTCGGTTGGCGTTGCTCGATCACCGTGGTGCGCAGCTTGAATTTGGCACTGATGAAAGAAAACTTCACATGCATCTCAGCCAGGTACTCGGTCGGGCTGAGCACATCGATGGATTTCATGCCGGGCACGCAAGCGCCCATGGTCTGCGGGTCGAGCAGCAGGGCCCAGACGGCTTGGGCCGGAGCACTGCAGTGCATGGATTTTTCAATTTCCATGCATCGTCTCCGCGGCCTGCTGCACTGACTCAACGATTTGCGTGTAACCCGTACAGCGGCACAGATTGCCGCTCAGGCCCTCGCGAATTTGCGCCTCGGTGGGCCGCGGATGCTGCTCGAGCAGGGCGCAGGCGGCCATCAGAAAGCCCGGGGTGCAGTAGCCGCACTGCAGGCCGCCGCAGTTCATGAAGCTCTCCTGCAAAGGGTGCAGCCGATCGCCCGATTGCAGGCCTTCGACGGTCTGGATGTTGCAGCCCTTGGCCTGCACCGCCAGACTCAGGCAGGACTTGACCAGCCGGCCGTCGATCAGCACCGAGCAGGCGCCGCAGGTGCCGGTTTCGCAGCCGCGCTTGGTGCCGGTCAGATGCAGGTCGTCGCGCAGAAAGTCGCTGAGCAGGCGGCGCGCGGGCACTTCGCTTTGGACCGGCTGCCCATTGACGTGCAGGCAAAGGGTGTGCGTACTCATGCGCTCTCCTTGAGTGAGCCCCAGCGGGCAAACAGGGCTTGCAGCGTGCGCCGGGTCTGGACGCGAACCATCTCGCGCCGGTAATCGGCCGATCCGCGCAAATCCGAAAGGGGCTCGATCGCCTGCGCGACGATATCTGCGGCTTGCGTGGCGACATCGGCGCTCGCACGCTTGCCCTGCAGAAACTGCTCGGCCTGACTGATTCGGCGCGGTACCGCCACCGAGGCGCCGATCACCAGCCGGACGTCCTGGCAGTGACCGTGCTCGAACTGCGCCACGGCCGATACGCTGACCAGGGGGCGGTGCTCGGCGGCGGTGCGCTTGAAGCGGGTGTACTGGGCGTGGGAGCCGGCGGCCATAGGCGGCACGCGTACATCGACGAGCAGTTCGTCGCTTTCAATGGCTGTGGCGAAAAAGTCCAGCAAAAACTCCTCCATGCTCAGCACCCGCTGACCGCGTGAGCTTTGCAGTACCACCTTGGCGCCCAGAGCCATCAGCAGCCCGGGCGGATCGGTTGACGGATCGCCGTAGCAAAGGTTGCCGCCCAGCGTGCCCTGGTTGCGCACCTGGGGGTTGGCCACCTGGGCGGCCATCTCGGCCAGCACGGGGTGATGGGTCTTGATCACATCGCAGCAGGCCAAGTCCGCGTGCCGCGACAGCGCTCCGATGCGCAGGCCCTCGCGATCGTCCCAGTCGATGCCTTGTAACGCGGCGATCTGATCGACGGCAATCACATGGGAGGGGTTGAGCATGCGCTGGCGCATGACCAGCATCAGGGCCGTGCCACCAGCCATGACGCGGCAGTCTTCGCCCAGGTCGGCCAGCATAC
Source organism: Comamonadaceae bacterium (assembly GCA_947459405.1). Taxonomy (GTDB): domain Bacteria; phylum Pseudomonadota; class Gammaproteobacteria; order Burkholderiales; family Burkholderiaceae_C; genus Polaromonas. Next base: position 3,736 of record CANHDQ010000143.1, on the reverse strand, counting down.
GACTGGCCTCATTCACCGATGTGGGCTGCAGGAAGTCGAAGTCATGCATGATCGCGCTTCCCCATGGCTTGCTCGCGCAGCGCCGCCAGCACCTTTTCGGGTGTGATCGGCAGTTGGGTGATGCGCACGCCCACCGCATCAAAGATGGCGTTGGCAATCGCAGGTGCCCCCATCAGGATGGCGGTCTCGCTGGCACCTTTGGCGCCGTAGGGCCCGTTGGGGTCGTTGGACTCGACGATGCCGCTGCGCAGCGCCGGCAGCGCCTCGGTGGTGGGCATGGTGTAGTCGGCAAAATTGCCATTGGCGATACGGCCATCTTCAAGGTGCAACTGCTCGTAGAGCGTCCAGCCGATGGCCTGCGCCGCCGCGCCATTGCTTTGGCCGTGCACAGCCAGCGGGTTCAGAGCCTTGCCGCAGTCGTCAGCAACGAAGCTGTCGATCACCCGCACCTGGCCGGTTTCGGTGTCGACCTCGATCTCGACCGCCTGCGCGGCAAAGGAGTAGCCCGGTGCGATGTTGCCGCTGAGGTCATCGGCATGCATCTGCGTCTTGGCGTCCCAGGTGCCGGTCACCATGATTTCGTGGCCCCCGTGGCGCCAGATGTGTTGGCGCGCCAGTGCGGCCAGGGTCATACTGCGCTCGGGGTCGCGCATCACCCGCACGCTGCCCTCGGTGATCTCCAGATCTTCGGGGGGCAATTGCCAAAGCTGGGCCGCCAGAGCCAGAAGTTTGTCACGTGCGGCGCGGGCGGCCACGATAGCGGCATTGCCCGCCACGATGGTCACGCGCGAGGCCAGCGAGCCGATCGCAAACGCGGCCGCATCGGTATCGGGTGTGGCCACATGCACATGGGACAGCGGCATGCCCAGCTCATGGGCGACGATCTGCGCGAGCATGGTCATCGCACCTTGGCCCATGTCGGCTTCGGCGCTGTGCACGATGACGCGGCCGTCTTCAGCCATCTTGATGACCACGGTCGATCCGTCCCAATTGCCGATGGTGCGGTTGCCGCTGACGTGCATGGCTGCCGCCACACCCTTGCCGCGCCGCAGCACGCCTTCGCCTTTGGGGCGCGGGCTGTGCCAAGACAGCGCCTGTGTGCACTGGTCCAGGCATTGCTGCAGGCCGGTGCTGCCGATGCGCCAGCCGTGCACCGTGGTTTGGCCGGCGCCGATCGCGTTGATGCGGTGCACCTGCACCGTGTCCAGGCCGAGCATGCGCGCCATGGTGTCGATGTGGCTGTTGAGCGCAAACAGCATTTGCGTGCCACCAAAGCCGCGAAAGGCGCCGTGCGGCGGTGTGTGTGTGTACACCAGCCGGGCGCGCGAGCGCACATGGGCCAGTCGGTGCATGTTGTCGCTGCGCATGGCGCTCACATGCATTACCTCGGACGACAGGCCGCAGTAGGCGCCGCAGTTGGCCAAAATGTCGACCTCCTTGGCCACGATGAGACCGTTTGAGTCCATGCCCAGACGCAGGCGGATGCGCTCGGGCAGGCTGGTGGCAGCGGCCAGGAAATCTTCGATGCGGTTGTTGACCAGCCGCACTGGCCGGCCAGTGGCCAGTGCCAGCATGCCTGCGATGAGGTTGTTGGCGTCTTCGACGATCTTGGCACCAAAGCCACCGCCGGTGGTGGTTTGAACCACGCGGATGCGCGAGGCCGGCATTTGCAGCACCGCTGCCAGCCTGGCGCGCGCCAGAAATGCCGACTGGGTGGAGGTCCAGACCTGAAGTCGGCCGTCCGGATCGAGCGCGGCCACCGAGGCCATGGGCTCCATATAGCCCGGGTATTGGGCATGGGTCTCGTAGGTTTGCTCGTGGACCAGGTGCGCTGAGGCAAAGGCCGTATCGGGGTCGCCGCGCTCGTACTCGATCACATGGGCCAGGTTGTCGCGGCCCGGATGCAGGCCCGCCGTGCCCTCGGCCAGGGCCTGATCGGGCTCCAAAATGGCCGGCAGGGGCTCGTAGTGGACCTCGATCAGATCGAGCGCATCGCGTGCGATCTCGTCGCTGACAGCGGCCACCGCTGCGACCTCCTCGCCCGCAAAACGCACGGTATCGAGGGCCAGCGTGCGCCTCTCCTTGTGATGCACACCCCAGGGCACGGCCGAGGTGTTTGCGCCGGTCAGTACCGCGTGCACCCCTGGCAGCGCGAGCGCTGCCGTGGTGTCGATGCGCACGATGCGCGCGTGTGGGTAGGGGCTGCGCAGCACCTTGCCGTGCAGCATGCCGGGCAACTTGAGATCACCGGCGTATTGCGCCCGGCCCAGTACTTTGGGCCGGGCGTTGACCTGGGCGGTGTTTTGGCCAAGGGTCGAGGTGGTCATGGCGCTGGCCGCTTGCCGCTCGAGCGCATCAATCGGCTCGTATGCCCAAGTCGGCGATCAATTTGCCCTGGACCTCGTAGTCGCTGGCATTGGTTTTGGCCAACACATCGGGCGCACCGCCTGCGGGTAAGGCGCCGAAACTGGCCAGCCTTTCAACTACGTCGGGCATCCGGAGGATTTCGTTCATGTGGCTGTTGAGCATATTGACCACGGCCGCTGGCGTGCCCTTAGGTGCGAAAAATCCGTTCCAGGCGCCGACCACCACGTCCTTGTAGCCGGCTTCGACCAGCGTGGGCACATTGGGCGCCAGCGTGCTGCGCCGGGCGTCGGCGATAGCCAGCGTGACCAACCGGCCGTTGCTGGTGAACTGCGAAACCGCGCCCAGCGTCACCCATGCCGTGTTCACATGGCCGGCGACCACGTCGACCACCGAGGGGCCGACGCCGCGGTAGGGCACGTGGGTGATCTTGACCCCCGCCGATTTGTTCAGCCATTCGGCCACGACATGCATGGGCGAGCCGGCTCCCGGGCTCGCGTAGGACATCGCCTTGCCGCCTTTGGCCACGTTGATCATCTCGGGGATGGTCTTGACGCCGAGGCTGGGGTGGGCCACCAGCACCAGCGGCTGCGTGGCGATCTTGATGATGGGCTCGAAGCCGCCGAGCACGTCGTAGCTGGCGTTGGGCGGCAGCTTCATGACCATGGGCGCGGTGGTGAAGGGGTTGGGCGTGAACAGCAGGGTGTAGCCATCGGGCGCTGCCCGACCCACCGAGGCATTGCCGATCGTGCCCCCGGCGCCCGGGCGGTTTTCCACCAGCACCGTTTGCTTGAGGCGCTGGCTCAGTCGTTCTGCAAAAAGGCGGGCGATCGCATCCGTGTCACCGCCGGGCGGGTAGGAGACCACCACCGTGATGGGCTTGTTGGGGTAAGCCGATTGGGCCAGGGCGACGGGGCTGGCGGCGACGGTGCAGGCGATCAAGCTGGCCTGGATGAGATGGCGGCGGTGCAAGGTCATGAGAGCTCCTCCTGTTGTTCAAGGGTCTGGGCATAGGCCGGGTCTGGCCGCTTTGGTGCCCAGGGCGCCATGGCCGCTGTGCCAACATGGCACGTGGCAAGGCCCGATGGGCATCGTATATTTTCTCTGTTGATTAATCAACAGAAAAATTGCGGTGTCGGGTTAGACTTTAGGTTCCGGGTGCCGGCGGCACCTTTTGTCGCCCGAGATTCACGTGTCCGTCCAAAGAGCTGTTGCCAAGCCCACGCGTATGGGCGCCCCCAAGACCACGCCACCTTGCCCCTGGCTTGACCTCGATGCTGAGGGCACCGGCTTGTCGGTCGATGATTTCATCACCACGGTCACCAGCAGGACGGCCAACGCTTTGCGCCGCTCCATCACCGTGCCCTATGCC
>CANHDQ010000142.1 GCA_947459405.1 Comamonadaceae bacterium | reverse complement strand
TGCCGGCCAGCCTGATCTTGTAAGTCTGGTCGTTGCCATCCCTGACCGTCACCGTGTCACCGTCGGAGACGGCGACCACCACCCCCAGCAGCGTCTCGGCGCGCACCGAGTGGGCCAGGCACAGCACGAACAGCAGGCCTGCGGCGGCGCACGCCCGCAGCAGGCCCCGGGCCTTATGGGAGACGAGCGCGCCAATTGGCGATGGAAATCGCAGCCGTAAGGCAGGAGGATGTGACACAAGCAGACCGGGCGAAGGCCCAAGTGCAAATTAATGTCACTGATAGTATCAAAACATTGAAATTAACAAGCTGGCCGGGGCTCGCGCGGCCCACCGCCCAGGCGAGCGGTCCGGCCTCAACGCATCACGGCCGAGGCCATCGCGGCGTACGTGGGAATGCCCAGCAAGATATTGAGCGGAAAGGTCAAGCCCAGGGACAAACCGAAGTACAGCGAAGGGTTGGCCTGCGGAATGGCATGACGCAAAACGGCCGGCACCGCAATGTAAGACGCGCTGGCGGCCAGCACCATCAGCAGCACGGTGTCCCCCAGCGGCAGCCCGACCAGGCGCGCGAGCGCCAGCGCCAAGCTGGCGTGCACCACCGGAGCGACAACCGCGTAAGCGAGCAGCCAGGGCGACTGGCCGCGGATCTGCGGCAAATTGCGCGCGGCCAGCAGGCCCATATCGAGCAGAAAGAAGGCCAGCATGCCTTTGAAAAGATCGCTGGAGAAAGGCTCCATCGCCTGCCGCCCCGACTCGCCCGTGATCAAGCCCACGAGCATGGAGCCCAGGAGCAGCAACTGTGCCCCTTCGGTGAAGGATTCGTGCAACACCTTGCGCATGGACACTTTCGCAAAGTCAGTGCCAACCGCATCCCGAGGGCTGCCAGAGGCCTCACGCTGGCGCAACGAATTGGCAAAAAGCACCGCCAAGATGATGGCCGGCGACTCCATCAAGGCCATCGCCGCCGCCATGTGCCCGCCGTAGGCAATGCCTTGGGTCTCGAGAAACTGGACTGCGGTCAAAAAGGTCACGGCACTGACCGAACCATACGTGGCAGCCAGGGCCGCCGCGTCATAAGGCCCCACCCACATGCGCAGCAACCGCAGCGCCAGGACCGGCACCACAATGGCCAGAGCCAGGGCGCACAGCAAGCCGCCCACCACATGCTCGGTCAGGCCCGACTCGGCCAAGGCAAAACCACCCTTGAGACCCAGGGCCATCAGCAGGTAAAGCGAGAGAAAGCGCGAAATCGGAGCGGGAATCTCGAGGTTGGACTTGAGGGCGCCGGCGAACGCACCAAAGGCAAAGAAAAGAATGGCCGGATCAAGCAGGTTGTTCATGGTGTTGAGCTTTCGGGCCGGAATCTTAGGGAGCCAAAGAACATTTGTAAAATCGATATTGAGACAGACTTGCATTGAAAAAAATCTATGAATGTGACGTTCCGACAACTGCGTCTTTTCCTGGCGCTAGCCGAAACCGGATCGGTCAGTGGCGCGGCCCGGGTGATGCACGTGACGCAACCGACCGCATCGATGCAGTTGCGCGAGGTGACACAAGCCTTGGGACTGCCGCTGTACGAAGTCATCTCCCGGCGCGTGCACCTGACCGAGGCCGGAATTGAGCTGGCTCGCACCGCTCGCACCATGGTTGGCGAATGGGAGTCCCTGATTCAAAAAGTCGATGGGCTCAAGGGCTTGACGCGAGGACGCTTGCGGCTGGCTGTGGTGAGCACGGCTCAATACTTCATCCCGCGCCTGCTCGGTAAATTCTGCGCCAGCCACCCCGATGTCGATGTCGCCCTGCAAGTGCTCAACCGCGACGGCGTGCTCGCACGCATGCGCGACAACCTCGACGATCTCTACATCATGTCTATGCCACCGACCGATATCGAGTTGGAGGACCGGGTGTTCATGAGCAATCCACTGGTGGTCATCGGCTCGACCCACCACCGCCTGGCCCGACGCCAGACGCTCACACTGCGCGATCTGCGCGAGGACCTGTTCATCTTGCGCGAACGCGGCTCGGGCACGCGCATGGCGGCCGACGCCCATTTCAAGAGCGCCAAGTTCGCCGCCAAGGTCAAGCTCGAACTGGGCAGCAACGAGGCCATTCGAGAAGCCGTCGCGGCAGGGTTGGGCGTCTCGGTGGTGTCCAGACATGCCCTTGGGCCGCGCCCAACCACCCAGCATGGGGTGACGGTGCTGCCTGTCGAAGGCTTTCCCGTGCCCTCGCAATGGCACATCGTCTGGCACAAAGGCAAGCGACTGTCGCCCGTGGCGCAGGTCTTTGGCGAGCACTTGCAGGCGCAGCCCGAGCCGTGGGCTTAATCATTGGCTCTGGTCTGCTGGCGCGGCTGGCTGGAATCGAACCAGCGACCCTTGGCTTCGGAGGCCAATACTCTATCCACTGAGCTACAGCCGCATGCTGACAGGTGGGACGCGAAGGCCCCCAACGAGCATTCAATTCTAGCAGTCGGGTCGGTCTGGTTCGACCGCAGTCAGTTCACGCTGGGGGCGGCTGTTTATAATGACGGGTTGCCGGCGTTTGAGCCGGCCCATGAAGCTTACGCACTTTGAGGACGCCATGAGCGCTAACGATCACAACACGGCTCACGAAGAAGGCCACACCGGCCCCGTCAAGACCCCGGGCCAGTTGCTGCTGACTGTGTTTTATTCCTTCGTGATCCCGGTTTTTGGGATCATCGCGCTGGTGTACTTTGTGGTCTCGGCACCCAAGCCCCAGGCTGGCGCCGACAACTCGGAAAAAGCGGTGGCCGAACGCATCCAAAAAGTTGGCAGCGTTGAAATTCGCGACGCCAACCGGCCACTGAAGGCGGGCGAAGAGGTCTACAACGCGCAGTGCGCCGCCTGCCACAACGCCGGTGCCGCTGGCGCCCCCAAGCTGGGCGACGGCGGAGCCTGGGCGCCCAGGCTCAAGACGGGCTATGACACCCTTTTGAACTCTGTCCTCAAGGGCAAGGGCGCCATGGGCGCTCAGGGCGGTGGCGACTTTTCCGACATCGAACTTGGCCGCGCCGTGGTCTACCTGGCCAACAAGTCGGGTGGCAAGCTCACCGAGCCGCCAGCGCCGGCCGCTAAGGCAGAGGAAGGCGCTGCAGCGCCAGCCAAGTAAACCAGGCTGTAAGCGGCGGGCCGGCCGTCAGGGCACGAGGCCCATCGGGGCTTGCGTTAAAGCGCGGCGCCGCGATCGGCTGCTGGGCTGGTCACGTAGCCAAACCGCTCGGGCATCTCCTGAGCCCGCACCTCGTGGGGCACCCACAGGCCATGCTCGACCGCCTCGCTGGCGCGCACCATATCCTGGGTGTGCACCAGGCCCAATCCGAGATCCGTCTCAAGGTAAAGGCGCCCCCCCTCGTCAATCCAGGTGCGCTGCGCTCTTGCGCTGCGGCCCGTGTGCGCCCGCAAAGAAAAGTCCGGCTCAACCCGCCAGATCCAGGGCGTGATCTGCAGCTCCACATAAACACGCTGCGGGCCGTTTTGGAAGAACCAGCAGCCCCGCCCGTCGGCCTCGTAGTTGCGGGCGATAAAGTCGATCAGCTTTTCATGCTTGAGGGGCGCACCGCGGCTGGCCGCGGTGCTGCCTTCTGCGGCAAAAGGACCGAGCGCCTGCACGCGGTCGTCACGCATCCACCATTGACCGCGATCGTCCAGGCCCAGCCAGCCGTAGCAAGCGGGCACGTTGGGCCACTTGGCCAATGCGGCCTTTACGATATCGTCCACGCCGGTGAGCTCCTGCCTGCAATGAGGCGCCATTGTGACGCCAAGCCGATGCACCTCACAGGGCCTGCGCCAGAAAAGCCAGAACGGCCTGCGGCATGGCCAGCACATGGGTTGCGGGCCAACCCGGCTGAGCCACCGGAAAGCCCACGTGCCCGCCTTGGGCGGGCTGCCACAAAGTCACGCTGGCGCTGACTTGCTCGCGCGTGGGCAAGCTGCTGGCAGGAATGAAGGGGTCGTTGATGCCGTGCAAGACCAGGGACGGCACTCGCACCTGAGGCAGTAGCGGCTTGGCCGAAGCACGCAGCCAGTAGTCGCGCGTGTCGGCAAAGCCATGCAGGGGGGCCGTGAACACATTGTCAAAGTCATACAAATCGCGCGCCTTCAACAGGCGCTGCCGGTCAAACAAGCCCGGATATTGCTCGAGCTTGGCCAGCGCCTTGGGCACCATGGTCTTGAGAAACATGGGCGTGTACAGGTGGCGGTTCAGCCCACGGCCCATCGCCATGCCACCGGCCATCAGATCGAGCGGCGAGCACACGCAGGCCAACGCCCGCACCCGCCGCGCCGCGTGCTCGCCCTGCTCGCCAGCCCAGCGCATCAAGGCGTTGCCACCCAGGGAAACACCCACGGCCACCAAGGGCCCGCGGTGCGCCGCTGCCAACTGCTGCAGCATCCAGTCGATCTCCTCGTGATCGCCCGAGTGGTAGGCACGCGGGGCCAGATTGATCTGGCCAGAGCAGCCGCGAAAATGCGGCAGTGCAAAGCGCCAGCCGCGCGCGCGCGCCAAGCTGGCAAAGGCCTGCGCGTAGTGGCTGTGCGACGAGCCCTCCAGGCCATGAAACAGCACCAGCAGCGGGGGCGCGGGGTGGGCTCGATCCGCGTGATCGGGTCCAGCGGCCAGCCAGTCGACGTCAATGAAATCGCCGTCGGGCGTGGGCCAGCGCTCCCGCTCAAACTCAAGAGGGCCTGAGGCCAGGCGCTGGCCATAAAGCGCAGCCCAGATGGTCTGCAGGTGACCGCCGGGCAGCCACCAGGGCGCTTGGTATTGCATCGGGGCCAGGTCCGACTGTTTAGCGCCAAAACCCAAGTGCAGCGCTTCTGAAACCAGGGGCTGGCACGGGCCGAGAACGCTGACGCACAAGATGGTTTGTGGGGTCAAGCACAGGGTATCGGCTCAATGAAGGACGGTCGAGCCGCCGGCCAGGGGCTGGGCTTGCACTGCCGTGCCCGGACTGGCATGGTGCACCACCATGCGCCAGCCCTGCGGCCCCTGATGGTAGACGTTGGTGGCGATCACATAGGCCTGCGCCGGCCCCTCGGCGGTCAGAATATCGAGCCGCTCGACCAGACTGTGCATGCAGGCGCCCAGCGATTGCACCGAGTGGACCCGCTCAGGCCAGGCGCGGATGGCGCCGTTGGCAAACATGGCCTCGAAACTGCTGCGAATCTGGCCAGCCCCCACCAACCGCGGGCCGCCAGGGTGCACACACACGATCTCGTCCTCGTCGGCCCAGCAGGCCATGAGTTTTTCGAGGTCGCCCGTTTGCAAGGCCTCGTAGAAAGCGGCCTCGACGTCTTCTGGACTGAGCAAATGGGCGGGAGCGAGCTGATGCTTGGGCATGGGTTTGAAAAATCTGGATGGGCGCTGTCAGATGCATCGAGCAGCACACCTGCGTGTGCCGGCTTCGGATGCGCCGCGCGCGTATGTTAGTGGGTTCCATTGGCACCGCTGCCACCATCGCCACCATTGCCCATCTGCAAAGACTGCCCGGCGATCGAGGGCTGCGGGGCATACAGCGAGCGCGAGGGCAAGCCCTGACGATCAGGCGGGCCCAGGGCCTGCGCAACGGTCCGCCCCAACCGGCGAACGTATCAGCCGCAAGGGCTCTGCCTGGCTTCTTGCAAACGAAAAAACCGGCCGCCAGGGCCGGTTTTGCAGGGCATGGAGCGCTAAACGTCAGCGCTTTTGACGGTATTTACGCAGTGCGGCAATCTGCGCCGCCATCACCGCCAACTCCGACTGTGCCTTGGCCAAATCGATATCGCTCTTGGCGTTCTTGACCGCCTCTTCGGCCGCCTTGCGCGCCTCGCCGGCCTTGGCCTCGTCGAGGTCCTTGCCGCGGATGGCGGTATCGCTGAGCACCGTGACATGGTTGGGCTGCACCTCGAGCACGCCGCCTGCGACAAAGACGAACTCCTCCGAGCCGTCGGTCTTTTCAATGCGCACCGCACCTGGGCGGATACGCGTGATCAGGGGCGTGTGGCGCGGATAGATGCCCAGCTCGCCGGCCTCGCCAGGCAGAGCCACAAACCGGGCTTCGCCCGAGAATATGGACTCCTCGGCGCTGACCACATCCACAAGGATGGTGCTCATGTCCGCTCCTTAGACTTTCTTGGCTTTTTCGAAGGCTTCATCAATGGTGCCGACCATGTAGAAGGCCTGCTCGGGCAGGTGGTCGCACTCGCCATTGACGATCATCTTGAAGCCACGGATGGTTTCAGCCAGCGGCACGTACTTGCCGGGCGAGCCGGTGAACACCTCGGCCACATGGAAGGGCTGGGACAGGAAACGTTGAATCTTGCGGGCCCGGGCCACGGCCAGCTTGTCCTCGGGCGCCAGTTCGTCCATGCCCAAAATCGCGATGATGTCGCGCAGCTCTTTGTAGCGCTGCAGCGTGCCCTGCACCGCGCGAGCGGTGCTGTAGTGATCGTCACCGACCACATGCGGGTCAAGCTGGCGGCTGGTGGAGTCCAGCGGATCCACGGCGGGGTAGATACCCAGGGCGGCAATGTCACGCGAGAGCACCACGGTGGAGTCCAGGTGGGCGAAGGTCGTGGCAGGCGACGGGTCGGTCAAGTCGTCGGCCGGCACGTACACGGCCTGGATCGAGGTGATGGAGCCCACTTTGGTCGACGTGATGCGCTCCTGCAGGCGACCCATTTCCTCGGCCAGCGTCGGCTGGTAGCCCACAGCCGAAGGCATGCGGCCCAGCAGGGCGGACACTTCGGTGCCGGCCAAGGTGTAACGGTAGATGTTGTCGACGAAGAACAGCACGTCACGGCCTTCGTCGCGGAACGACTCGGCGATCGTCAGGCCGGTGAGCGCCACGCGCAGGCGGTTGCCCGGCGGCTCGTTCATCTGGCCGTAGACCATGGCCACTTTCGACTCCGGCAGGTTGTCCTGCACCACGACCTTGGAGTCCGACATCTCGTGATAGAAATCGTTGCCCTCGCGGGTGCGCTCACCCACGCCAGCGAACACCGACAGGCCCGAGTGCGCCTTGGCGATGTTGTTGATGAGCTCCATCATGTTCACGGTCTTGCCGACGCCGGCGCCGCCGAACAGGCCCACCTTGCCGCCCTTGGCGAACGGGCAGATCAGGTCGATCACCTTGATGCCGGTCTCCAGCAGCTCCTGCGACGGGCTCAGCTCGTCATAGCTGGGGGCCTTGCGGTGGATGGAGGCGGTCAGCTCGTGGCTGACTTCGCCGCGCTCGTCGATCGGGTTGCCCAGCACGTCCATGATGCGACCCAGGGTCGCCTTGCCCACCGGCACCATGATGGGCG
>CANHDQ010000141.1 GCA_947459405.1 Comamonadaceae bacterium | reverse complement strand
GTCGGTGGTGCTGGTGCATGTGATCAACCCGCAGAGCTTTCGCTGGACGATGGAGCTGCATATTCCCCTGCTGCGCCTGCTATGGCTGGCGCTGGCGGTGATGCTGGCCGGCACCCTCACCGCCTGGCTGGCTGGCCGGGCAGCGGCAGGTCGCGACGCGGTGCTGGCTGTCAAGGAGGACTGGTGATGACACCGCGCCCCATGCTTGCGCGCCGCCGGTATCTCCAGTGGCTGGCCACGCAACTGCCTCTGCTGCCCCTGGCCGCGGCCGCCTGGCCGCAAGCGGCCACAGCCCTGAGCGCGCGGCCGCTGGCGTTTCCGCGTGACTTCGGCGCCCACCCCGATTTGCGCACCGAGTGGTGGTACATCACCGGCCATGCGCAAGACGCGTCCGGGCGCCTGTTTGGCTTTCAGCTGACGTTTTTTCGCACCCGGGTCGATGTCGCGCAAAACCTGCAATCGCGCTTTGCGGCGCGCCAGCTGATCTTTGCCCATGCGGCGGTCACCGACGTGCAAGGCCGCAAACTCTGGCACGACCAGCGCATCGCCCGCCAGGGCTTTGGGCTGGCGCAGGCCAGCGAGCACGACACCGACGTGCGCCTCGATCGCTGGAGCCTGCAGCGCCAGGGACCGGTGCAGGCCAGCCTCTACAGCGCCAGCCTGCCGGCCCAGGACATTGCGCTGGAGCTGCAGTTTCGCGCCACGCAGCCGCTGTTGCTGCAGGGCCAGCAAGGCCTGTCTCGCAAAGGCCCGCAGGCGGCCCAGGCCAGCTACTACTACAGCCAGCCGCAACTGGCCGCGCAAGGGCGCATCGGACTCAAAGGCCAAAGCTTTGAAGTGCAGGGGCGCGCCTGGCTGGACCACGAATGGAGCGAGGAACTGCTCCATCCGCAGGCCGAAGGCTGGGACTGGATCGGCATGAACCTGGACGACGGCAGCGCCCTGACCGCCTTCGTGCTGCGCCGCGCCGATGGCAGCGCGCTGTGGGCCGGCGGCTCCTACCGAGCAGCGGGCGGCGCCAGCCGCAGCTTCGAGCCCCACGAGGTCAAGATGACGCCGCTGCGCCACTGGCCAAGCCCGCGCTCGAAGGCCCGATACCCGGTCGAGTGGCAAGTCGACACGCCCGCAGGACGCCACACCGTCAAAACCCTGCTTGACGACCAAGAGCTCGACAGCCGCAGCTCCACCGGCACGATTTACTGGGAAGGCCTGAGCGACCTACTCGACGCCCAGGGCCGGCGCGTCGGGCGCGGCTACCTCGAGATGACCGGCTACGCCGCACCGCTGAAGATGTCGTGAGCCGAGGCGTGGGCCGTGGGCCCGTCACAGCACCTGCGACAAGCGCACCTTCTCCCACCCGCCCGCCTGCCAGAACCGCTCGGTCGCCGCGCTGCGATCGATCAGCAGGCGGGCGGCCAGGGGTGCGATTGGGGTGTGTTCGGGATCGATCAGCAGCACCCACACCGGCTCGTCCGCGCCGGGTGCGGCCATGGGGCCGAGCCACTGCAGCTGACGCAGCGTCTGCAGCAAGGCCTCTAGCTGTAGCGTATCGACTTGAAGCTCGCGCGCCATCACCTCGGCCGTCATGCCGTGCGGCGGCTCGCTGCGGGCGTGGCGCAGCAGGCGCAGGCTCTCGAGCGCCAGCTCAAAACCCCATCCGGCACCTTGGCTGCGCCGCAGCCGGCCAGCCAGCAAATGCGGCAGATGGGCGGTGAGCACCGCGCCGGCCAGCACGATCAGCCAGGCCAGGTAGATCCACACCAGCAAGATCGGCACGGTAGCAAAAGCACCATAGACCAGCGAATAGGTCGGCATGCTCTTGAGGTACGCCGCGAGCAACTGCTTGGCCAGGGCAATGCCGACGGCCACGCACAGGCCACCGATCCAGGCATGGCTCCACTTCACGTGGGTGTTGGGCATGGTGCGGTACATCGCGGCCATGGCGCCCGACAGCACGATGAACTCCAGCGCATCAACCAACGCACCGACCAGACCCAAGCCGGCCTTGGCCCCGCCCAGCCAAGGCAGGATGGCCGAGGTTGCGGCCAGGCTTGAGGCCAAGAGCAAGGGGCCGACCGTGATCGCGGCCCAGTAAATCAGCAGACGCTGGGCCAGCGGGCGGGGCTGGCGCACCCGCCAAATTGCATTGAGCGTGCGGTCTATCGTCAACACCAAGGCGACAGCAGTCACCACCACCACCACCAGGCCTGCAGCGCCGAGCCGGCTGGCCTGGCGCGTGAACTGGGTCAGGTAGCCCAGCACCTGGCGCGCGATGTGCTCGGGCACCAGGCTTTCAACCAGCCAGGCCTGCAGCAGACCCTGCATCTTGGCAAACATGGGAAAGGCCGTGAAGATGGCCAGCACCAGCGTGAAAAACGGCACCAGCGCCAGAGAGGTGGTGAAGGTCAGGCTGCCGGCGGTCAGGCCCAGGCGGTCCTGAGCAAAGCGCTCGCGCAAGGTGCGCAAGGCCTCGCGCCAGGGCCATCGTGCAAAGGACTGCAGCATTGAGGGTTGTGACATGGCCGGTATCATGCCACCACCATGGACCGCAACCGACCGATCAACCTGACCCGCCAACTGGCCGCCGGCAGCTTGCTGGGCCTGATCGTTCTGGGGCTGCTTTGGGAGCTGTGGCTCGCGCCGATCCGCCCGGGCGGCTCGTTGCTGGCGCTCAAGGTGTTGCCGCTTTGCATTCCGCTGGCGGGCATCCTGAAAAACAAGCTCTACACCTACCGCTGGGTCAGCCTGATGGTGTGGCTTTACTTCACCGAGGGCGTGGTGCGCGCCTGGAGTGATCGGCCGCCAAGCAATTGGCTGGCCATGGTTGAGGTGGCGCTGTGCCTGAGCCTGTTTGTCGCCTGTGCTTTGCATGTCAAGCTGCGCTTTAAAGGACTGCCCGCGCAAGAACCGGTGAAGGAACCCCTGCAGGAACCCGCGCAACAGCCCACGAAAGAGCCGGCAGCCTGATCCATGCAAGCCGACTCCGATCAGACTGGCCTTAAAGCGCACGCGCAGCTGCTGGCTGAACTGGCGCAAATTTGCGGGCCGCAGCACGTGCTCAGCCAAGGCGACCTGAGCGCCTGGGAGCGCGATTGGCGCGGCCGCAGCCACGGCAAGGCGCTGGCTGTGGTGCGACCGGGGAGCACCCAAGAGGTGGCCCAGGTGGTGCAAGCCTGCGCCCGTGGGGGCGTGTCCATCGTGCCCCAGGGCGGAAACACCGGCCTGGTGGTGGGCTCCACCCCCGATGCCAGCGGCAAGCAGGTGGTGCTGAGCCTGCAGCGCATGAACCAGGTGCTGGCCATCGACCCGGCCAACCTCACCATGACGGTGCAGGCCGGTTGCGTCTTGCAGCATCTACAAGAGGCCGCGCGCCAGCAAGGACTGCTCTTTGCCCTGAGCCTGGCGGCCGAAGGCAGCTGCACCATCGGCGGCAACCTGGCCACCAACGCCGGCGGCACCCAGGTGCTGCGCTACGGCAATGCGCGCGATCTCTGCCTGGGACTCGAGGTGGTCACCGCGCAAGGCGAGGTTTGGGACGGCCTGTCGGGTCTGCGCAAGGACAACACCGGCTACGACCTGCGCGACCTGTTTGTCGGCAGCGAAGGCACGCTGGGCGTGATCACCGCCGCCACACTCAAGCTCTTTCCGCTGCCCGCTGCTCAGCTGACCGCCTGGGCGGCCGTGCCGAGCATGGCGCAAGCGGTGGCCTTGCTGGAGCTGGCGCGCAAACACCTGGACGCCTGCCTCACCGGCTTTGAGGTCATGGGGCAGTTCGCCCTGAGCCTGGTGGCGCGGCACTTTGCGCAGCTTCGGGTGCCCTTTTACCAAGACAGCGCGTTTTGCGTCCTGCTGGAGCACTCCGACGCCGAGTCGGCCGAACATGCGCGCGAGCAGCTCGAGCGCCTGCTTGAAGAGGCCATGACGCGCGGCTGGGTCAGCGATGCGGTGGTGGCCGAGAGCCTGACCCAAGCGCAACAGCTGTGGCAGGTGCGCGAGTCCATCCCCCTGGCGCAAGCGCAGGAGGGCCTGAACATCAAACACGACATCTCGGTGCCGATTTCGCGCATCCCCGACTTTGTGCAGCACACCGACGCGCAGCTCGCGCGCGAGATCCCCGGCGTGCGCCTGGTCAACTTTGGCCACCTCGGTGACGGAAATCTCCACTACAACGTGCAAGCGCCCGAAGGCCAGGACGCCAAGGCCTTCTTGCGCGAGCAGGAAGCGCGGGTCAACACGCTGGTGTACGAGGCGGTGCGCGATTTCGGCGGCTCGATTTCGGCCGAGCATGGCGTGGGCGAACTCAAAGTCGAAGAACTCGAGCACCACAAAAGCCCGGTGGCCCTGGCCATGATGCGCGCGATCAAGCAGGCGCTCGATCCACAAGGCCTGCTCAACCCGGGGCGGGTGCTAAGGGTTTAGGTCGCGGGCAATCGCCAAGAAGGCGCGGCCCGTCCATCACCCAGGTCGTGCGGGAGGGCGATGCGCAGCGAGGTCAAGGAGGAGGAGGCGCCAGCCGAAGGGGGACACGAGCGGCGCAGCGCCCACCCGCACGACCCGTCGCATCGCGCGAAGGCAAATTTTCGGCGCTCCTACAATGCCTCACTCTGTTCCTCTGCCCTGCCTCACCCGACCATGACCAGCCCCAGCACGCCGCCCTCGCAGTACGAGGACTTCATGCGCCATGTGCACACGCACGGCGTCTTTAAGCCCGATCGCACCGGCACCGGCACCAAGAGCGTGTTCGGCCATCAAATGCGCTTTGATCTGCGGCAGGGTTTTCCGCTGGTGACCACGAAAAAAGTGCACCTCAAGAGCATCATCCATGAGCTGCTGTGGTTCCTGCAAGGCTCGAGCAACAACAACTGGCTGCGCGAGCGCGGCGTGACCATCTGGGACGAATGGGCGCGCGAGGACGGCGACCTCGGGCCGGTGTACGGTGTTCAGTGGCGCAGCTGGCCCACGCCCGATGGCGGACACATCGATCAAATCGCTGAGGTGATCAAGACGCTCAAGTCCAACCCCGATTCGCGGCGCATCATCGTCAGCGCCTGGAACGTGGCCGAGCTGTCCAAGATGGCGCTCATGCCCTGTCATGCCTTTTTTCAGTTTTATGTGGCACCGGCCCAAGAGGGCCAGCGCGCCCGCCTGAGCTGCCAGCTCTACCAAAGAAGCGCCGATATCTTTCTGGGCGTGCCTTTCAACATCGCCAGCTATGCGCTGCTGACCCATATGGTGGCCCAGCAGTGCGATCTCGATGTGGGCGACTTCATCTGGACCGGCGGCGACTGCCACATCTACAGTAACCACCAGGAGCAGGTCGAGCTGCAACTGAGCCGTGAGCCCTTGCCGTATCCGCAGCTGCACATCAAGCGCCGCCCGCCCAGCCTCTTTGACTACGAGTTCGAAGACTTCGAGGTGGTCAACTACCAGCACCACCCTGCCATCAAGGCGCCAGTGGCGGTCTGATGGCACCCAGCCCGCGCATTGCCCTGATTTACGCCCGCGCTGCCAACGGCGTGATCGGGAACGAGGGCACCATGCCCTGGCACCTGCCCGAGGATCTGGCGCACTTTCGCCAGCTCACTCAAGGCCAGCCCGTGATCATGGGGCGCAAGACCTGGGACTCGCTGCCGCCGCGCTTTCGGCCGCTGCCGGGGCGGCGCAATATCGTGCTGACGCGCCAGATCCAGTGGCAGTCAGCCGGTGCCGAGCGGGCCGACGGCCTGAGCCAGGCGCTCGCGCTGTGCGCCGATTCGCCGCAAGTCTGGGTCATCGGTGGCGCGCAGATTTACGCCCAGGCTGAGCCCCTGGCCAGCCGGGCTGAAGTCACCGAAATCGAGCAGCCCTTCGAGGGCGACGCCTACGCCCCCACTCTGGGCCCAGGCTGGCAGGAGGTGGCGCGAGAAAGCGCCGTCTCAAGCAACGGGCTGCGCTACAGCTTCGTGAGCCTGGCGCGCCGCTGAGGCGGCGCGGGCCAGGGCCGGCCGTCATCAGTTGCTCTTGTCGCCCTTGTGCAAGGCGCGCTGGATGCGGCGCGTCGTGTGCCACACGCCCCACAGCACAAAGGGCACGGCCAGCCCGACCAACACATCGGGGTCGAAAGGCAGGCCGCTGCCCTCCAGTGCCTTGGCGGCATAAGACAGCAGGCTGATGACGTAGTAGCTGATGGCCGCAATGGACAGCCCCTCAACCGTGGTCTGCAAGCGCAGCTGCAACTCTTGGCCGCGCGTGAGCTTTTCAAGCAGCTGCCGGTTTTGCTCCTCAGTGGCGATGTCGACCCGCGTGCGCAGCAAGGCGCTGGCACGCGAGATGCGCTCGGCCAGCGAAGCCAGGCGCTGCGCGGTTGCGGCCACCGTGGCAATGGCCGGCGACAGGCGTCGCTGCATGAACTCTCCGATGGTCTGCGTGCCTGGAATCGGTTTTTCGCGCAGCTCGGTCAGGCGCTGGCTGACCAGCGCATCGTAGGCCCGCGTGGCCGAGAACCGGTAAGCGTGCTCGGCCGTGGCGCGCTCCACGCCGGTGGCCAGGGCCACCAGTTGGTCGAGCAGCTGCTCGTCAGAGGCCCCCTTGTTTTCGAGCCGGGCCGTGATCTCCAGCAGCGCCGTCTCGGACTGGCCGAGCATCGGGCCGAGCTGCTTGGCCACCGGCAGGCCGCGCAAGGCCATCAGGCGGTAGGTTTCAAGCTCGAGCAAACGCTGCGAGACACGGCCAGCGCGCGTGGCCGTGGTGCTCGACGGGCCGATCACCAGCACCCGCTCAAAACCATTGGGCTGAACAATGAAGTCACTCACCGCCCAGGAGTGAGCGTTGTTGCCCATGGTCGAGGCCACCACCGCACCGCCACCGAACCAGTGACGCGCCAGGGCCAGCGTTTCCTCTTGCGTGGACAAGTCGCCGTGCACCATGGCCAGCTCGATGGCTGCAATCGTGCGCCCCGGAATGCCGGCCAGCCAGTCAGCCGGCACCATCAACTCCGACAGCAGATCTGGCCGGCTCGCCCCCAAATAGGCACTCTCGGGCAGGTGCTGCACGATCGAATAGCGGGTGAACTCGGTGTGCCGTTCCCACTTGACGGTGTGGGTGGCAAAGCGCAGACGCAAAAAGTTACCGGTCAACTGCTCGGACTGCAGGTGCGCCTGACCCGGCAGGCGGCGCAAGTGGGCGCCCTCCTGCTCGCGGCTGACGCCCTCATTGAGCACAGCCACATAGACCACCAGGGCCGGCATGTGGATACGCGCAGTCGGGCGGGCATGCACCTCGTTGTGCAGCACCATCCGCTCTTCATCATCATGGGGCAACAAGATCAAGACGGGCTTTCTCAGGCTAAACACCGATTGTGGCGGTATTGCTCCCGATCAGCCGCAGGGCCAGCGGCCAAT
>CANHDQ010000140.1 GCA_947459405.1 Comamonadaceae bacterium | reverse complement strand
CATGGAGCCCGAGGGAATCTTGAATGGCTCGAACAAAAACGAGCGCAGCACGAAGACGACCAGGATCACCGGAAACAGGCCTGCGGTCCAGTCCAGCCACCAGGGCTGCATGAGCAGCTTGGCCTGCGCCTGCGCCACATCGACCTCGTCGGCCTTGACGCCGAGCCGGCTCAACTCGGCCTGGCGCTGCTTGTGCGCCTCTTCAAAGTCCTGAGCAGCTTGCCGGCGCTGGGGCAGGAACACAAAGCGCTCGGCCAGCCAGTAAACGCCCGTGACCACCGTGGCCATGAACAGCAGCAGCGCGAAGTTGCCTTCTATATAGCCCAGGTACCAGGCCCCGCCATAGCCGACGAAGGCGGCCAGCACAAACGCCGTGAGTGTGCTCAGGGTGCCGCTCATTCTTCCACCTGCAAGATGGCCAGGAAGGCCTCCTGCGGCACCTCCACCGTTCCGATTTGTTTCATGCGCTTCTTGCCGGCTTTCTGCTTTTCCAGGAGCTTGCGCTTGCGCGTGATGTCACCGCCATAGCACTTGGCGATCACGTTTTTGCGCAGCGCCTTGATTGTCTCACGGGCAATGACGTTGCCACCGATGGCCGCCTGGATGGCCACGTCAAACTGCTGGCGGCTGATGATCTCGCGCATCTTGGCGGCCACCGCCCGCCCCCGGTACTGCGACTGGCTTCGGTGCACGATGATGGACAGCGCATCGACCTTCTCGCCGTTGAGCAGCATGTCGACCTTGACCACATCGGAGGCACGGTACTCTTTGAACTCGTAGTCCATGGAGGCGTAGCCGCGGCTGACCGACTTGAGCTTGTCGAAGAAGTCGAGCACGATCTCGCCCAGCGGCATGTCATAGGTCAGCATGACCTGCTTGCCGTGGTAGGCCATGTTGACCTGCGCCCCCCGCTTCTGATTGGCCAGCGTCATCACCGGGCCGACGTACTCCTGCGGCATGTACAGGTGCACCGTCACGATGGGCTCGCGGATTTCCTGGATGCGACCGGCATCGGGCATCTTCGACGGGTTCTCGACCATCAGCACCTCGCCGTCGCCGCGCACCACCTGGTAGACCACGCTCGGTGCGGTGGTGATCAGGTCCTGGTCGAACTCGCGCTCGAGGCGCTCTTGCACGATCTCCATGTGCAGCAGGCCCAGAAAGCCGCAGCGAAAGCCAAAGCCCAAGGCCTGGCTCACTTCAGGCTCGTAGCGCAGGGCCGAATCGTTGAGCTGGAGCTTTTCCAGCGCATCACGCAGGCCGTCGTACTCACTGGCCTCCGACGGGTACAGGCCTGCAAACACCTGCGGCTGCACCTCCTTGAATCCAGGCAGGGGCGAGCTGGCCGACGGGAGATTGGCGCCGCTGGAGGCCTTGATCACGGTCACCGTGTCGCCCACCTTGGCCGCCTTGAGCTCCTTGATGCCGGCGATCACATAGCCGACCTCGCCGGCCTCCAGGCTCTCACGCGGCTCATTGGCCGGCGTGAAAACGCCGAGCTTTTCTGCGTTGTAGAGCGCCTCGGTGGCCATCAGCTTGATGCGGTCGCCGCGGGCCAGGCGTCCGTCGACCACCCGCACCAGCATGACCACGCCCACATAGGCGTCGTACCAGCTGTCGATGATCATGGCGCGCAGCGGCGCCTGCGCATTGCCGCGCGGCGCCGGCACCTTGGCCACCACCAACTCGAGAATGTCTTCCACGCCCATGCCGGTCTTGGCCGAGCACGGCACGGCGCCGGAGGCGTCGATGCCAATCACATCTTCGATTTCCTGCTTGGCGTTTTCAGGGTCGGCTTGCGGCAAATCCATCTTGTTGAGCACCGGCAGGACCTCTACGCCCAGGTCGAGCGCGGTGTAGCAGTTGGCCACCGTCTGGGCCTCCACGCCCTGGGACGCGTCGACCACCAGCAGCGCGCCCTCGCAGGCCGACAGGGAGCGGCTGACCTCGTAAGAAAAATCCACATGGCCAGGTGTGTCGATCAGGTTGAGGTTGTAGACCTGGCCGTCGCGCGCCTTGTAGCGCAGGGCTGCCGTCTGCGCCTTGATGGTGATGCCGCGCTCTTTCTCAAGATCCATGGAGTCCAGAACCTGCGCGCTCATCTCGCGCTCCTGCAAGCCGCCACAGCGCTGTATGAGCCGATCGGCCAGCGTGGATTTGCCGTGGTCGATATGGGCAATGATCGAAAAATTTCTGATGTGGTTCATCAAGGGGAACGCCTAAGTGCTTGAATGGATTGCGGCATAGCGCTGGGGGCGGCTTCGGGCCATAAAAAAGGGCGCGTCGTGGTGCGACGCGCCCTGAACCAACAATCTATGGCAACTGCGATAGTTGGGACTTCATTGTAGGCAAAAAGCCGGGTTTGCAATGCCCGAAACCGGCCGGTTTCGACTCGTTGCAGGTCAGCAACAGGAAGGTTTTGCACAGCTTATCCACAAATTGATCTCGGAACATCTGGACAACTTGTGGGCGATCTGTGGATGGGCTAGAAATGCCGTCAGACGGGGTCTTTGGTGTCTTTTGACCCCTCACACTTATGCCCGAAAGGTTGACGCAAGGGTCCTGATTCTACCTAAAGTCATGAAGCCAGCCCGAAAAAGTTAGCAGACACCAACATTTTTTGGATTGGCTCGAAAAAGAAAAAATTTGTGCCGACAGGCCAAAGTGGTTTTTACCCAACCGCCCATCCGCCCAGAAAGGGCCAGGCATCCGGCGCCGCTGCCGGCCTGCACAAGCGGCAGGCCGGCGACGGCATCAGCGGTTCGGGCGGATCAGGGCGTATTGAGCCAACTCGCCGCGGCGCAGTTGCACCACGATGGGCTTGCTCTTGTCGGCGCGGGCAATCGCCTGCTCAAAGTCGCGCACATTGTTGACCTCCACATTGCCCACGGCCACGATCACGTCGCCCTCACGCAAGCCAGCGCGTGCGCCCACGCCGTCAGCGGCCTCAACGCGCACGCCACCGCGCAGCTTGAGCTCGGACTTGAGGGCTTCGGTGAGCTCGCTGACCGTCAGCCCGAGCGTCTGCACCTGAGCGCCCGAGGGCGGGCGCTGCTCCTGGCCCTGGGTGCGCCGGGCGGGGCGCTCAGGCTCAAGTTCGGCCACAGTGACCGACAGATCGCGCTGGCTGCCGCGGCGCAGCACGGTGACCGTGGCCCGCGAGCCGGGCTTGGTGTTGCCCACGAGTCGCGGCAGATCGCTGGACTTTTCGATCGCCTTGCCATCGAACTTGAGGATGATGTCACCCGCCTCGATGCCCGCCTTCTGCGCCGGTGCGCCGGCTTCGACACCGCGCACCAGCGCGCCCTGCGGACGCCCAAGCCCGATCGCCTCGGCCACCTCCTTGTTGACCTCGCCAATCTGCACCCCGATGCGACCACGGGTGACGCGACCGGTGCTGCGCAGTTGATCGGCCACGCGCACCGCTTCGTCGATGGGGATGGCAAAGGAGATGCCCTGAAACCCGCCCGAGCGCGAATAAATCTGACTGTTAATGCCGATCACCTCGCCGCGCATATTGATCAGCGGCCCGCCCGAGTTGCCTGGGTTGATCGCCACATCGGTCTGGATGAAGGGCAAATAGTCACCGGTGTCACGCTGCTTGGCACTGACGATGCCGGCCGTAACGGTGTTTTCCAGCCCGAAAGGCGAGCCGATGGCCATCACCCATTCGCCCACGCGCACGCGGGTGGCATCGCCAAGCTTGACCGAGGGCAGCCCAGTGGCCTCGATCTTGACCACCGCCACATCGGTGCGACGATCGCTGCCGACAATGCGAGCCTTGAATTCGCGCTTGTCCGTCAGGGTCACAATGACCTCGTCGGCACCCTCGATCACGTGGGCATTGGTCATCACAAAGCCGTCGGCCGAGACGATAAAGCCTGAGCCGACCCCACGCGGGACCTCCTCCTCGCCGCGATCGGGGCGCTGCTGGCGCGGCGCGTTGGGCGGCAAGGGAATACCAAAACGCCGGAAAAACTCCAGCATCTGCTCATCGGGCCCACCGCCAGCGCTGGCTCCCCGGCTGCGCTCGACCGTGCGGATATTGACCACGGAGGGGCCGACCTGATCGACCAACTCGGTGAAGTCCGGCAGGCCCTTGACCTGCGCCTGCGCCGACTGCATCGGCACAAAAGCGGAGACCACGCCCAAGGCCAGCAAACCGCCGAGCGCCAGGGCACGTCCACGATTTCCAATAGATTCGATCATCTGCACATCCTCAAGAAAAAAAACCATGGGACCTCGGACCACACAGGTCGCGTCCAAAGCGCAACGCTAAGGCAAAACCGCAAACCTTGGAAAGTTGGGGACTTGCCGATCGAAGTTCAAGAGTGGCCGCGCCCATCGGCGGCCAGAGCGGCCATCGGCGCACGCGCGTACAGGGCCCGCCTGAGATCGAGCCAGGGGCGTCGATCGCTTTGGGCCTGCAAACACAGCACCCAGCTCGCCCCAGCCCGGTTGCGCATGCGCACCACGATCAGGAGCTGCGCATCGAGCACGATCTCGGGGCACTCGACCTCGGTGCCGGCCGGGTAAGCCCGGCTGCGCCAAAGCCAGATCTCGCCGTCCCAGAGCAACTGCCCACGAGGGCCAGCGCGCCAGTAACGGGCCATGGCCAGCCCCGACAGCAAGAGTCCGATCAAGCCCAACAAGGCTGCGGCCTGGGCCGCGGCCAAGGTGGTCCAAGCCAGGGTCAAAGCCGCTGCGGCCAGCCACAGCGCGGCCATGGCGAGACCGGCAAGCCAGGAAGGCCCGGCCGGGTAGGACATCGCGGGGGCCCCGTGCTGGCTCATGCGAGGCGTCGGCGTTCAGATCGAGCGGAGCTCACGCCAACGGCTGGCGGGCTCAAATGCGCTTGAACACCAAGGTGCCGTTGGTGCCACCAAAACCAAAGTTGTTCTTGAGCGCCACTTCAATCTTGAGGTCCCGGGCGGTGTTGGCGCAGTAGTCCAGATCACACTCGGGATCCGGGTTGAGCAGGTTGATCGTGGGCGGCACCTTCTGCTGGTGCACAGCCATCACGGTGAAGACCGATTCAATGCCACCTGCTCCGCCGAGCAGGTGCCCGGTCATCGACTTGGTCGAGCTGACCACAAGCCGGTGCGCGTGCTCACCCAGGGCGGCCTTGATGGCCTGGGTC
Organism: Comamonadaceae bacterium; assembly: GCA_947459405.1. GTDB lineage: Bacteria > Pseudomonadota > Gammaproteobacteria > Burkholderiales > Burkholderiaceae_C > Polaromonas. The sequence continues at coordinate 2,268 of CANHDQ010000140.1, read as the reverse complement.
TCGTTGACATCGCCCAGGGGCGTGGAGGTGCCGTGCGCATTGAGGTAGTCGACCTGATCCGGGTTGACCCCCGCGTTGCGCAAGGCATTGAGCATGGCCCGCCGCGGGCCATCCATATTGGGCGCAGTCATATGGCCCGCGTCGGCGCTCATGCCGTAGCCGGCCAGCTCGGCGTAGATCTTGGCGCCTCGGGCCTTGGCGTGCTCGTACTCTTCGAGCACCAGCACACCGGCGCCTTCTCCCAGCACAAACCCATCGCGGTCCTTGTCCCAGGGCCGCGAAGCCGCAGCCGGATCGTCGTTGCGGGTCGAAAGCGCCCGCATGGCCGCGAACCCGCCCACGCCCAGCGGAGAGACCGTGGCCTCGGCGCCGCCAGCGATCACCACGTCGGCGTCGCCATACTCAATGAGCCGACCGGCCTCGCCGATGCTGTGCAAGCCGGTGGTGCAGGCAGTGACCACCGCCAGGTTGGGGCCCTTGAAGCCAAAACGCATCGAGACATGGCCCGAGATCATGTTGATGATCGATGCGGGCACAAAGAAAGGCGAGATGCGGCGCGGCCCGCGGCTGGTGTATTCGGCGTGGGTCTCCTCGATCATCGGCAGGCCGCCGATGCCCGAACCAATGACCACACCGATGCGCGTGGCCTCTTCGGCATCAAGCGCCTCGCCGGTAAGCAGGCCGGCATCGGCCACGGCCTGATGGGCCGCTGCCACGCCGTAGTGAATGAAGGTGTCCATGGTTCGCGCCTCTTTGGCGCTGATGTAGGACTCCAGCTCAAAATTCTTGACCTCGCCAGCAATCTTGCAGGCCATGGCCGAAGCGTCAAACTTGCTGATGGTGCCGATGCCCGACTGGCCGGCAAGCAAAGTGGCCCAGGCCTGGGCGACGGTATTGCCCACCGGGCTGATGCAACCGAGCCCGGTGACGACAACGCGGCGACGACTCATTGAATATCCTTGCGTGTTGCGCACTGCAGTGCGTGCTGCGCCGGGCCCGGGCGCGCGCATCGGTCATGCGCGTATCCTAAAGGGCAGCCCCGACGGGGCCGATCAGCCCGAGCGGGCTGCCCCCTGCGCAAAAGACCGGTCAGGCCTTCTGGTGGGATGTGGCGTAGTCGATCGCGTTTTGCACCGTGGTGATCTTCTCGGCGTCCTCGTCCGGGATCTCGATGCCAAACTCGTCTTCCAGAGCCATCACCAATTCGACTGTGTCAAGGGAATCGGCGCCGAGATCGGCCACAAAGGCTTTCTCACCGGTGACTTGGCTCTCTTCGACGCCCAGCTGCTCGGCAATGATTTTCTTAACACGTGCTTCGATGTCGCTCATAAATCCCTCGTAGGGTGGTGAAGTAAACCGTGATTTTAGCCCTTGCAGCCGTCAAAGCTGCGGCGGCGCCCAGGGCCCCATTTTTTGCGCCGACGGGCCCAGCCGACCGCAGCGCCGGCCAGAGCCTTACATATACATGCCCCCATTGACATGCAGTTGCTGCCCAGTCACGTAACCGGCTCGCTCGCTGGCCAGATAGGCCACCGCATGGGCGATGTCCTCGGGCTTGCCCAGGTGACCCAGGGCGATCTGCTGGAGCAAGGCCTTTTGCTGCTCGGGCGGCAAACTGGCGGTCATATCGGTCTCGATGAAGCCTGGGGCCACGCAATTGACCGTGATGCCGCGACTGCCCAACTCGCGTGCGAGCGCGCGGGTCATGCCGGCGACCCCCGCCTTGGCCGCCGCGTAATTGGCCTGCCCCGGGTTACCGGAGGCGCCGACCACGCTGGTGATGTGAATGATGCGACCGTGGCGCTGCTTCATCATCGGCCGGATCACCGCCCGACTCATCCGAAAAACCGCCTTCAAATTGGTATCAAGCACCGCATCCCAGTCCTCGTCCTTCATGCGCATGGCCAGCTGGTCGCGGGTAATGCCCGCGTTGTTGACCAGCACGTGCAAGCCGCCGTGCTCGCGCAAGATGGCATCGATCAGGGCCTCGGCGGCCGGGGCGTCGTTGACGTCGAGCTTGGCGCCGCGGCTGCCGGCAAAGCCTGCCAGGGCCTGGCCGATCTTGGCCGCGCCCTCATCGCTGGTGGCCGTGCCCACCACAATAAATCCGTCCTGCGCGAGCTGACGGGCAATCGCCGCGCCGATGCCGCGCGAGGCGCCCGTCACCAGCGCCACTTGCTTGTCACTCATGCCAGTGCCCCCTTGATGTCAGCCAGACTGGCCGGGTCGTACAGCGCCAAGCCGCTCAGTTCGGGGTCGATGCGCTTG
>CANHDQ010000139.1 GCA_947459405.1 Comamonadaceae bacterium | reverse complement strand
CGCCCATCGGCACCGTCACACCCAGGCCATTGCCAGACGTCTTGACGGGAGTTGTAGCACCGTTGTCACGCTCAACGATCATGGCGCGGATTTCGGCGAAACCGAGGTTATAAGTGGCGGCCACAGTCCAGGCCTTCTCGGTGCGGTCTGCAGCGGTCCCGGTGGCGACAGTACCACCATAGGCGTTGGTGGTAGCAGCTGCATTGGCCACCTTGAGGATTTCGGTCGACTCGTAGGCAGCGCCAAGGTACAGAGGGCCAGCGGTGTACTGGGCGTTGATGCCAGTACGGGCTTCCTTGTTCTTGCGGAAGCCGTCTGAGGCGTCAGCCGCGGATTGGCGGTCAACACGGTTGCCGTGGGCGCTACCGTGCTGCACAGTCACCGTGACGCCGCTCATGGCGGGGGTGGTGTAGCTAAGGCCCGTGATCCGCGAGGGCATGATGGTGTGGGCTTCGCCGCCGTAGCCCTCAGCGAACACGCCAACGCGGCTGCTCACGGTGTAGCCAGCGCTCCACTGGATGGTGCCCAAAGTCAGCGAGCCCATGTCCTTGGTGTTCAACGACACGTTGCCGGCGCGCATGGTGCCAGTGTTCATAGCGCCGCCGTTTGCCACTTGATGTGCCGAGCTGCCGACGCGCATATTCCAGCCATTCGACTGAGTGGCGGAAATGCCTTGCTCGAGGTTAAAGCCAGCGGTCAGGCCGCCACCGAGGTCTTCCGTACCGCGAAAGCCAATAGCGTTGGAGGTTTGCGTGCCATCGACCAGGCCGCGGGTAAGGTCACGGGCTCCACTAGTTGCCTTCGTAGAGGCAACGCCCCAGCCCATATCAATACGACCATACATCGTCACGCTCGACTGAGCCGAAACAGCGCCCACAGCTGCCAGAGCAGCCAAAGCAACTTGACCGCGATTACATCAAGGGCAATCTGCAAGTCATTGCTGTATCGGCAATTTTTTGCCAAATTTCAAGAAACATCAGACCCGGGCTTGTACGGCGCAGAGCGTGCAACTCAGGAAGGGCCGGCCGAGCATGGGTTTGCGCTCATCGGGCTGCCGGCAGCGTGCGCCAGCGCCACCTGGGGCCTGATGGGCCTGTAAGCAAATGAAAAAGGGAATCCATGGGCATGACGCCCCGGCGTACCACGCGTAGCCTGACGACCATGACTGAACTGGAACGACTGCGAGCGCAAGAGGCCGCCAATGATGAGCCAGCCATGAGGGTGGCCGGTGTGCGCCAGCGCGAGCGCACGGTGCCGATTCCGCAGACTCTCACGCCGGTGCCGGGTTATCCGCAGAAGCTGGTGGTGTTCAAGATGGCGGCCAGCCGCTTTTGGCAGATGCGCTGCTGGATGGACGGGCGCAGCCACCGGCGCAGCGCCCGCACCGAGTCGCTGCGCCTGGCGCTGCACGGCGCGCGCCTGTTCTACGAGGAAATGCTGGCGCGCAAGCACAGCCAGCCGGCCAACGCCGAGGCCGTGCGGCCAGCGGCCGCAGCCAGCGCCTTGCCGGCCACGCCTTCGGGCCGCCCGGTCAACTTTGGCGATCTGGCCGAAGACCTGATGCGCAACGAACGTGCGCGCGCTCAGCGCGGCGAATGGAGTTTGGGCAGCTGGCAGGTGATGCGCAACCGATTAGACGCGGCCCTGCTGCCGCGCTGGGCCCATGTGCCGGTGCAGCAGATCGATCACCAGGCCTTGCTCGAGCTCAGTCAGCACCTGAGCGCTCGCTTTTCCACCACCACGGTCAGCCAATACCTGGTGGTGGTGCGCAAGGTGCTCAACCACGCGCTGGCCAGTGGGCTGCTGATCAAGCTGCCCGTCTTTCCCAAGGTCAAAGTCCACACCACCCCGCGCGGCGCGTTCACGCCCACCGAGTACTGGCAGATCATTCGCTGCGCCCGCCGCCTGCGCGGGCAGACCTTCCCCATGGCCGGCGAGCAGCTGCGCCAGCGCTACAAGATCCGCCGCCCCGAGCAGGTGATGCCGCCTGACCTGGCCTGGGCCATCGGCTTCATGCTGCACAGCTTCATCCGCCCGAGCGATCTCAAGACCCTGCGGCACCGGCATGTGGAGATCGTGCTCAAGCGTCACCATTACCTGCGCCTGACCCTGCCCGAGACCAAAAGCCACGACAAACCCATCGTCACCTTGCAGCCGGCGGTGCGCATTTACCGCAGCTTGCGCCAGGCCCAGCTCAAGGCAGGCTACGGCGGTGCAGACGACTACCTGTTTTTGCCCCAGATCAAGGACCGCCACTACGCCCACTGGGTGCTCAACTTTCACTTCAACTGGGTGCTGTCTGAGACCGGCCTGAAGAAAGGGCCGCACGGCCAGAGCCGCAGCCTGTACAGCTTGCGCCACTCGGCTATCACGTTCAGGCTGCTTTACGGCCAGGGCATCGATCTGCTCACGCTGGCCCGCAATGCGCGCACCAGCGTGGACGTGATCAACCGGCACTATGCGAGCACTGTCACCGGCGAGCAAAACATCGGCTTGCTGCAAAGCCGCAGACGGCAGCGGTCGCGCTGAAGGCTCGCCCGCGCAAGCCGCAGGCCCAATATCCCCAATAGGCCCAGTAGGCCCAACAGCGTCGACGCCGGCGCCGGTGCCGTCAGCAGCGTTTACCGTGGCGGCAGGAGGGCCCTGAGGTCCAACGCGCTGGTGCGCAGGTTGTCTTGGGCCTTGGCGCGCTGGGAGGCGGTGGTGCTGGCGTGCAGCAGCGCCATGATCTGGCAGCCTTGCTGGCGCATGGCCAGCACGCGCGCGCGCTCAGCCGGCTCTTGCGGATCGATCATGCGCAAGAGCAAGGCGCGCAGGGTGCTGCGGGCGACCTCGGGGCTGGCCTGGCTCTGGCTGAGCTCGCGCAGCGTCTGCAGCACATCTTGCTGGCGCCGCAGCCGCCAGCTGTAAGACTCGCGGGTATCCCAGGGGGCTGCGGCAAGGGCCGTGCGCAAGGCCTGCTCCTGCTGGCGACCGAGGCTGCCGTAAATCCACTGCGCCCTCGACAAGCCTGCATCGACGCGCACGTCGAGCAGCTCTTGCGGCGACACGTCGATGTACTTGTCGCGGAACTTGCGGTTGCTCTTGGCAAACTGGCGCTCCATTTCAGCGAGCTGGCGCGGGCTCAGGCGGCTCAGCAGCTGCAGCGCGGGCGTGTCGAGGGCCTGCATCAGGCCCGGCAGTTCGGCCGCACGCTGCATCACCTCATCGACCAAGCGGCAGGCGCTCTCGGGCGGCAGGTCGCCGGCAAACTGGGGCTGCCAGCGCTGCAGCAGCTCGACGTAGCTGGCGAGCTGCTCGCGCCGGTGCCAGTCATGCATCTGGTGCACCGCCCGGCGTAAGGTGGTCCGGTCTTCGCCCTGCACGTCGATGTAGTCGCTCAGCCGCCACCAAGCCAGCTCGTGGCCGTTGGTATAAGCCAGCTTCGTGGTGCTGCAGGCGCCCAGCAAGGCCAGTACGAGGCCAGCGAAGATAATCCGCCAGCAGTTCAGCAGATGCGATCGGATGGAAAACGGCATGGCAACTTCAAACTTTGCTGCAGACGCAGCGCTTGTGGATGTGGTGGTCATGGCCGCGGGCAAGGGCACGCGCATGAAAAGCGCCCGACCCAAAGTGTTGCACCAATTGGGAGGGCGCGCTTTGCTGCGCCACGTGCTTGACACCGCCGTACAGTTATCGGCCCGGCGCGCGGTGGTCATCGTCGGTCATCAGGCCGAGCAGGTGCAGGCCCAAGTCCAAAGCTGGCCGCTGCACAATTTGGCGCTCGATTTCGCGCGGCAGGAGCCCCAGCTGGGCACGGGTCATGCGGTTCAGCAGGCCTTGCCTTTGCTGGCCGATGACGGGGTGACGCTCATCTTGTCGGGCGACGTGCCGCTGACACAGGCCCAGACCTTGCTGACCCTGATCGGCGCCTGCGCGGGCCGGCACCTGGCTCTGTTGACGCTGGAGCTGTCCGACCCCAGCGGCTACGGGCGCATCGTGCGCGAGGGCGAATCGGTTCGGGCCATCGTGGAGCACAAAGACGCCAGCGATGAGCAGCGGCGCATCACCGAGATCTACAGCGGCATCATGGCCGTTCCCACCCGGCGGCTCAGAAGCTGGCTGGCGCGGCTGGACAACCAGAACGCCCAGGGCGAGTACTACCTGACCGACATCGTGAAGTTTGCCGTGGCCGACGGTGTGCCGGTGCTGGCGCACCGCATCACCGACGCGGCCCAGGTGGCCGGCATCAACAGCCCGCTGCAACTGGCCGAACTCGAGCGTATCTTCCAGTTGCGCCAGGCCCAGGCGCTGATGGAGCAGGGCACGCGGCTGGCCGACCCGGCGCGTTTTGACCTGCGCGGGCAACTGTCGTGCGGCCCGGATGTCGAGATCGACGTGGGTTGCGTGTTCGAGGGCCGGGTCGAGCTCGGCGCGGCCGTGCGCATCGGCGCGCACTGCGTGATCGCCAACGCCCAGATCGCCGAAGGCGCGGTCATCCATCCTTACACGCACATCGACGGCGAGCAGGCGGGTGTGCAAGTGGGCCCGGGCGCGCTGGTGGGCCCGTTCGCGCGGCTGCGCCCTGGCGCGCAGCTTGGCGCGCAGGTGCACATCGGCAACTTTGTCGAGGTCAAGAACTCGAGCCTGGCCGCTGGCGCCAAGGCCAATCACCTGGCCTATCTGGGCGACGCCACCGTGGGCGAGCGCGTCAACTACGGCGCGGGCAGCATCACCGCCAATTACGACGGCGCCAACAAACACCGCACCGTGATCGAGGCCGATGTGCATGTCGGTAGCAATTGCGTGCTGGTCGCGCCGGTCACGCTGGGCGCGGGCGGAACCATTGGCGCCGGCTCAACCATTACCAAGGACACGGCGCCGGGCGCCCTGAGCGTGGCGCGGGGCAAGCAGGTCTCGGTGGCCAACTGGCAAAGGCCGCGCAAGAAGTAGCGGTGGCAGCAGAGGTCGCAGCAGAGGTGGCGCGCTGGCTTGGGACGCGCCATTGCCGCGACGGCTCTGGGATTGGGCCCAGGTTCAGTCCCCAGGATCAGTCCATCGGCAGCGGCTCCAGGGGGCGGAACTTGGCGCGGTGCATGCTGAAAAAAGCCTTGACGTTGCGCACATTGGCATCGCCCGTGAACAGCCGCTGCGCCAGTGCGGCGTAGGCCGGCATGTCCGAGACACGAACGATGAGCACGAAATCTGGCCCTGGCGAGACGCGGTAGCACTGCTGCACCGCATCGTCGGCCACCACCTTGGCCTCAAAGGCCCGAGCGTGCTCGTCGCCCTGCTGCTCGAGCGTGATCTCGACCACGGCGCTCAAGCCATGGCCGAGCACGCGGGCCAGGCGGTCGCTGCCCAGCACCGCCATCTGGTGCTCGATCAGGCCGCTCGCCTTCAAACGCCGGATGCGCCTCAGGCAGGTCGCCGCAGAAATGCCCAGGGCGGCGGCCAGATCCTGGTTGCTGCGCGCGGCGTCTCGTTGCAGGGCATCGAGCAGGCGAAAGTCCAATTGGTCTAGCGATATTTCTTCCATAAAGTCGATTGAAAAGAAATAAAACTCTATTTCCTGGTTTTCGTTGAATTTTATTCCATAAAATAGATTTAAAAGACAATAAATTTCTTGGCAGACCGCTTACCATGCCGCCTTCCCCAGGAGGTTGAACCATGTGCGGTATCGTCGCAGCGGTCTCGGGCCGCAACATCGTCCCCATACTTGTGCAGGGTCTGCAAAGGCTCGAGTACCGAGGCTACGACTCCTGCGGCGTGGCGGTGCACGATGGCGGCCTCAAACGTGCGCGCAGTGTCTCGCGCGTGGCCGAACTGGGCAGCCAGGTGCAGGCCGATGGCCTGCAGGGCCAGACCGGCATCGCCCACACCCGCTGGGCCACGCACGGCGCGCCGGCGGTGGCCAACGCCCATCCGCACTTCAGCCATGGCACGGGCCATGACCCCGGGCGCGCAGGCCGGGTGGCGCTTGTGCACAACGGGATCATCGAGAACCACGAGGAACTGCGCGCCCAGCTCACGGCTCGCGGCTATGTCTTTCAGAGCCAGACCGACACCGAGGTGATCGTGCACCTGATCGACAGTCTCTACGAGGGCGACCTGTTCGAGGCCTTCAAGGCGGCAGTCGGCCAGCTCCACGGCGCCTACGCGATTGCCGCCTTTTGCAAAGACGAGCCGCAGCGCGTGGTGGGCGCGCGCGCGGGCTCGCCGCTGATTCTCGGCGTGGGCCAGGGCGGCGAGCATTTTCTGGCCAGCGATGCCATGGCCCTGGCCGGCGTGACCGACCAGATCGTCTACCTTGAAGAGGGCGATCTGGTCGACCTGCAAGCGGGCAAGTACTCGGTGCGCGAGCGCCAGGGCCGGCCGGTGCAGCGGCCCGTGCGCACGGTGCAGGCGCACAGCGGCGCGGCCGAACTCGGGCCCTACCGGCATTACATGCAAAAAGAAATCTTCGAGCAACCGCGCGCCATTGCCGAGACGCTCGAAGGCGTGCAGGGCATCACGCCCGAGCTGTTTGGCGACGGCGCCTACCGCACCTTCAAAGAGGTCGACTCGGTGCTGATCCTGGCCTGCGGCACCAGCTACTACAGCGGCTGCGCGGCCAAGTACTGGCTCGAAGAAATCGCGCAGATTCCCACGCAGGTGGAGGTGGCCAGCGAATACCGTTACCGCACCAGCGTGCCCCATCCCCGCACCCTGGTGGTGACCATCAGCCAAAGCGGTGAGACCGCCGACACCCTGGCTGCGCTGCGCCATGCGCAGGGCCTGGGCATGGCGCACACGCTGACCATCTGCAACGTGGCCACCTCGGCCATGGTGCGCGAATGCAAGCTCGCCTACATCACCCGCGCCGGCGTGGAGATCGGCGTGGCCTCAACCAAGGCCTTCACCACGCAGCTGGCCGGTTTGTTCCTGCTCACGCTGGCGCTGGCCCAGACCCGCGGGCGCCTGACGGATGCGCAGGAGGCCGAGCACCTCAAGGCCATGCGCCACCTGCCGGCAGCACTGCAAGCCGTGCTGGCGCTCGAGCCGCAGGTGATCGCCTGGGCCGAAGACTTTGCCAAGATGGAAAACGCGCTCTTCCTCGGCCGCGGTCTGCACTACCCGATTGCCCTGGAAGGCGCGCTCAAGCTCAAGGAGATCAGCTACATCCACGCGGAGGCCTACCCGGCCGGCGAGCTCAAGCACGGCCCGCTGGCCCTGGTGACCAGCGCCATGCCGGTGGTTACCGTCGCACCCAACGACAGCCTGCTCGAAAAGCTCAAGAGCAATATGCAGGAGGTGCGCGCCAGAGGTGGCGTGCTGTACGTGCTGGCCGACTCTGACACCCGCATCGAAAGCCGCGAGGGCCTGCACGTGATCCGCATGCCCGAACACTACGGCCCCCTGAGCCCGCTGCTGCACGTGGTGCCGCTGCAGCTGCTG
>CANHDQ010000138.1 GCA_947459405.1 Comamonadaceae bacterium | reverse complement strand
GCTGCGCGCGCCATTGGACAGGCCGAGTTGATCGATGGGCGACTTGACGGCACTGGAGGTGATGTTGACGATGCGGCCAAACCCGCGCGCCATCATGCCATCGACGCTGGCTTTGATCAGCTCGATCGGAGCGAGCATGTTGGCGTCGATGGCAGCCAGCCAGTGCTCACGCTCCCAGTGCCGAAAGTCACCCGCCGGCGGCCCGCCGGCGTTGGTGACGACGATGTCGAAATCGCGCCCTGCATCGAAGATGCGCTCGCGCCCGGCCGCCATGGTGACGTCGGCCGCCAGCGCCTGCACCCGGCCGCCGCCCGGTGGAGTCAAAGCGCGCAGCTGCTCGGCCGCCGCCAGCACGGTCGCCTCGGTGCGCGCCACGATCATCACGTCCACGCCCTCTTGCACCAGCGCCTGCGCGCAGGCATAGCCCAGCCCGGCGCTGGCGCCGCACACAAGGGCCCGCTTGCCCGCAATCCCCAAGTCCATCACTGCCCTCCTTGGCGCACGCGCTCGCGGATACGCTCGCGCACCGGCACAAAGTCGTAGCTCGGATAGACCTCGACCTTGAACACGCCCCAGGCCGAGCGTTCGAGCTCCAGGTTCACCTGCCCCAGCAAATGCGGCGGCACCTCCAGCGTGACGATCTGCCCCAGCCCCATGGCCACCGTCCACGACACCACACGGGTGCCCTCAATCGGGAAGCGCTCCCACCAGTCGCTGGCTTTGAGGCGCGACTGAATCTCGTCGAGCACCAGCCCCGCATGGTGCTTGAGAATCAGGGTCAGCAGCACCGGGGTCTGGGACTGTGGGGTCATGCCATCCTTCATGTCATCCTCACTGCGCGCTGATGCCCCGGGCACGGATGATGCGCGCCCAGGTCTGGGTTTCCTGCTGGATGTGGGCTGCAAACTGCGCCGGCTTCTGGGTCGCTTCGGTCAGGCCCTGCCCGCGCAGCTGCTCGCGCACCGCACTGTGCGCCAAGATCTCGGCCGCATCGCGCGCCAGTTGCTCAACCAGCGCAGGCGGCGTGCCCGCCGGCGCCAACAGGCCGTACCAGGAGGTCACCACCACCCCGGCAATGCCCTGCTCGGCCAGCGTTGGGATGTCAGGAGCCACCGGGGTGCGGCTGGTGTCAGTCAGGCCCAGCGCGATCAGCTTGCCGCTGCGGATGTGCGCCAGCGTGGCCGGCAGATTGCTTAACATCACCGGCACGGTGCCGCCCAGCACGTCGTTGAGCGCCGGGCCTGTGCCTTTGTAGGGCACATGCATCAGGTCGGTCTCGGTCTGCTGCTTGAACAGCTCGCCAGCCAGGTGCAAGCCGCTGCCGATCCCCGGCGAGGCATAGGACAGCTGGCCGGGCCGCGCCTTGGCCTGGGCGATGAGCTCGCGCAAGCTGCCGATGCGCGCTGCGCTGCTGACCACCAGCACGTTGGGCGCCTTGGCCAGCATGGTGATGGGCGCAAAGTCGCGCTCAATCTGGAAGGGGAAATTGGGCATCAGGGTCGGATTGATCGTCAGATTGCCCGCCGGCACCACCAACAAGGTGCGACCATCCGGGCGGGCGCGCTTGACCTTGTCGATGCCCAAATTGCCGGCGGCACCGGGCAGGTTCTCCACCACGGCCGGCACGCCCGTGCGCTTTTGCAGGCCCTCGGCCAAAATGCGCGCCAATGTGTCGACGGGCCCGCCCGGCGGAAAGGGCGCCACCAACGTGATGCGCTCCTGCGCCCAGGCCCCCGAGCCAAGCAGCAGGCCCAGCAAAACGGTGCGCCGCAGCGCCCACAAAAAGAAAGCGCTCATGCCCGGGCCCAGGGCAGCGGCGCCTCGTTGAGGCCCCAGTAAAAACTCTTTTGGCGGGTGTAGTGCAAGATACCCAGGCGGCCCTTTTCCTGCCCGTACCCGCTCATCTTGACGCCGCTAAAGGGCGTGCTGATCGAAAACAGCTTGTAGGTGTTGACCCAGACCGTGCCCGTCTGCAGCGCGCGGCCAATGCGCCAGGCCGCTTTGTGGTCGCGCGTCCAGATGCCCGAGGCCAAGCCGTAGTCGTTGTCGTTGCACTGGGCGATCAGGTCGTCCTCGTCCTGCCAGGGCAGCAGCGCCAGCACCGGCCCGAAAATTTCCTCGCGGCACATGCGGGCGCTGTTGGGCAGACCCTCGATGACGGTGGGCAGGTAATAGCTGCCCTGGTCGTAGTAGCCGCCCTGCGGCCGGCCGCCGCCGCACAGCAGCCGCCCGCCCTCGTCCAGGCCGAGCTGCACATAACGCTCGACCGTCTCGCGGTGGGCACGGCTGACCAGCGGGCCCATGTGGGTGCTCTCAAGGGCCGGGTCGGCCACGCGCAAATTCTCGACAGCGGCCAGCAGACGCGCCTTGAACGGCTCATAAACCGACGCGTGCACAAAAGCGCGCGAGCCTGCGATGCACGATTCGCCCGAGGAGCTGAAGATGCCAAAGAGCACACCGGCCACCGCATGATCAAGGTCGGCATCGGCGCAGACGATGGTGGGCGATTTGCCGCCCAATTCAAGCGAGGTGGGCATGAGCTTTTCAGCAGCCAGGCGCTGGATGCCCAGGCCGACCTGGGTGCCGCCGGTAAACGCGATGCGCTCAATCAGCGGGTGACGCACCAGGGCATCGCCGACCACCGAGCCCTTGCCCGGCAAGACGCTGACAATGCCGGCGGGCACGCCCGCGTGCTCGGCAATGCGGGCCAGCTCAATGGCCATGCGCGGCGTGATCTCGGCCGGCTTGATGACGATGGCGCAGCCCGCCGCCAAAGCCGGCGCCATCTTCTGCGCCTCGCTGGCGATCGGCGAATTCCAGGGCGTGATCGCGCCGACCACCCCCAGCGGCTCGTGCACGCTCATGGTCAGGAAGTCGCCGCGCGCCGGCGTGAGCGTTTCCTCCCAGGTCTCGGCCGCTGCCGCATAAAACTGGAAGGTGCCCGCCGCGCTGGCCACCAGGGCCCGGCACTCCTTGATCGGCTTGCCGTTGTCCAGGCGCTGCAACTGGGCGAGTTCCTCGGCGCGATCGCGGATACCTTGTGCCATGCGATGGAGCAAGCCGGCGCGCTCGTGATGCATCAGCCGCGCCCACGCGGGCTTCTTGCGGGCCTGCTCGGCCGCCTGCACCGCCTCGTCGACATCGGCCGCCGTAGCCGCGTGCAGTTCGGCCACGGCCGAGCCGTCGTGCGGATATTCGGTGGTGTAGGCGGGGCCGGAGGCATCGCGCCAACGGCCAGCCAAAAGGGTCTGGATTTTTTCGGTCATAAGGTCAGGCCCGCCACCCGGTTGTGCAGAAAACGCAGCGCCGACAGCACCGTCAGCGCCGAGGTCTTGGGGTTGTCGGCCAGGGGTTTGCCCCGCATGCACAACTGCATCTGGCCGAAGGCGCCGTGGGCCTCGAATTCGTGCACGTTCTCGGCAACCGTCGGGTCGGCGATCAGGCGCACTTCGGTGCGATCGAGGCCGAGGCCGGCCAGCGACAAGGTGGCCGCCACGTTCGCATTCTTGGGGTACAGCCGGGCCGCCTCGCGGGCGCTGGCTTGCAAAATCACGGTCGGCTCGCTCAAGCGGTCAAGCTCGACCAGCTGCTCGGCGGGCGAGCCGCGCCATCCCGCCGGTGGCTTGCGGCCGGTATAGACCACACGATCAAGGCCGGCCAGACGCGCCGCCGACAAGGCATCAATGCCCGCGATCGCACCGGCCAGCAGGTGCAGCTGGGCCGAGCCGTGCCTGGCCGCAGCCTCCAAACGTTCGGGCAGACCCGGCTCGGACAAGGCCCCGACTGAGAGCACCGCGCATTCGATGCCGCGAGACAGCGCAGGCAGCACATGCGCGGTCAACGCGCTGTGGCCCGCGCATTCAAGCACCAGCGGTGTGTCTGCGGGCACCTGATCGGTTACCGTCACGCCCGCGCCCAACTGCTCCTGTAGCGCCTGAACCCGCTGCGGTCTGACCACAACATGCGTGATGCGCACGCCGGCAAGCTCTGCGGCGCGCTGGTGCAGCGAGCGACCAATGGCGCCGTAGCCGATGAGGGTCAGGTCCTGGGTTTTCACAAAAGCGTTGCGGGCCTTCAGGCCGTTTTCTTGGGCGGGCCGGCAAACTTGACCGGAAAGTCGCCCCAGGCCTGCATGTCGACCTCCACCACCACCGGCCCGCTGCGCTGCAGCGCCTGACTGAGCAGGGGCACGGTCGCTGCCGGGTCGTCGAGCCGGAAATAGGCGGCCTGCATGCTGGCACACAGAGCGGCAAAGTCGGGCGTGTGCAGATCCACGTAACAGTGGCGGCTGCCGTAGACCGCATCTTGGATGTTGCGAATCACGCCGTAACGGCGGTCGTTCATCAGCAGCACCAGCAAGTCGGCACGCTCTTGCACCGCGCAGGCCAGCTCACCGAGGTTGAGCATGAAGCCGCCGTCGCCGGCGAGCACCACGGTCTTGCGTCCCAGCGCATGCTCGGCATTGGCAAGGGCCGCGCCGATGCCCATGGCCAGCCCCTGCCCGATACCGCCACCGAGCGCGTGCACGCCAGCGCGGGGATGGTCGAGTACAGGGGCCCGGTTGCCCCACATGGTGTTGGACAGGGTGATGTCACGCACCCACCACAAGGCCTTGCCAGCTGCCGCCTGCAAACCGTCTTTGAGGGCCACGTAGGGGCCGATGGTGCTGTTGACCATGGCTTCGGCCTGGGCTCGAGCGCGCTGCACATCGCCGGCAAAGGCCGGATCGATCTGCATCTTGCCCTCCAGCGCATCGGCCAGCGCGTCGAGCGTGAGCTGCGCATCGCCCTGCACAAACAGGTCGCTGCCGTAGGCGCGATCTTGCGCGAGGGCGTCAACATCGATGCGGTAGCGCTGCTCTGGCAGGCTGAGCTTGTAGCTCAGCGTCTCGTTGCTGCGCAGGCGCGAGCCCACGACCAGCAGCGCATCGAGCGTGCCGTAAAAAGCCTCGGTGCTTTTTTGCAGGTTGTACGAGCCCAGCGAGGCCGGGTGGTCTTCGGGCAAGACGCCGCGGCCCTGCACCGAGCTGACCACCGCCCATCCCATGGCCACCAGCCGGCTGACGGCAGGGCCGGCGCCACGCGCACCGCCGCCGAGCCAAAGCAAGGGGCGCTTCTTGTGCCGCAGCTTGTCGGCCAGGGCTTGCACCGCAGGCAGCGCCGGCGACAAGGGCTGAAGCGGCGAAGGCGCCAGGTCATCGGGCAGGGGCAGGGTCATGGCCTGCACGTCGATCGGGATTTCCACACTCACCGGACCGCAAGGCGGCGTGCACGCCAGCCGCACCGCCTCGCGCAAAGTGGCCAGGGCCGACTGCGGATTGCGGATGCGAAACGCCTGCTTGCCCACCGCGCGCAGCATGGCCAGCTGCGCCGGGTGCTCATGGATGAAGCCCAGGTCGCGATCGATGAACTCGGACTCGATCTGCCCGGTCAGGTGCAACAGGGGCGTGCCCGCCGTCAACGCCTCCACCATGGCACCGGCGGCGTTACCGCAACCGGTGCCGGTGCTGGTGACGCACACGCCCAGCGCCCCACTGACGCGGGCGGCCGCATCGGCCATATTGCAGGCCCCGGCCTCGCCCCGTGCGGACACGAAGCGGATCTGCCCGCGCCGGTGAAACGCATCGAGGATGGGCATGTTGTGGATCGAGATCACGCCGAAGGCGGTGCGCACGCCGCACGCCTCTAGGAAGCGGGCGGCCAGTTCGCCCACGGTGATATGTTGGGAGCTCATGCGGCCTTTCTCTGGGATGTCTTGACGGGCCAGGGTCCACGGCCGGGCAGGTGTTGCAAACGGTCGCTGAGCTGGCGGGCTGCGTCGCAGACCATGGCCACCAACTCGGCCAGTTCAGGCTCGTCGATGCGCTGGGCCGGCACCGTCACACTGATGGCCGCCGCCACCTTGCCCGGCCCGCCAAACACGGGCGCCGCGACCGTGGAGATGCCCGATTCATAGCCGCCCATGCTGATGCCGTGTCCGCGCTGCCGGTCCTGCGCGATCAGCTCGGTCAGGGCGCTCAGCGTCGTGGGCGTCTTGCTGGTGTAGGCGGCCAGGCTGGCGTGGCGGTAAAGCGCCGCAAGCTCTGCGGCGCTGAGGTCCGACAGCAAGATGCGCCCGAGCACCGTGGCATGGGCCGGCAGCCGCGCGCCGACCTGGACCGACTGAAACAAGCTGCTGCGACCGGCGACCTTGGCAATAAAAACCACCTCGCGGCCATCGCGCACCACCAGGTGGGCCGAATAACCGCTGCGCTCGCGCAACTCCTCGATCACCGGCCGACCCAATTCGGTCAGCTCCATCGAGGCCAGCAGCTCAAAGCCCAGGCGCAGCACGCCCAGGCCGAGCTTGTAATGCACGCCGTCGACACAGCGCTCCAAAAAGCCGGCTTGCTCGAGCGTGCACAGCATGCGAAACACCGAGGCGCGGGGCAGCTCGAGCTGGCGGGCCAGCTCGGCGCCACTGAGCTCGGGCTGCTCGCGGCTGAACTGCGACAGCAGTTGCAAGCCCCGCGCCAAGGCGGGCACGTGGTAGCGGTCTTCGGCGGGAGGCAGTGCAGCCACGACTTAAGACTCCCCAGCCACAAGCAGACGGCACACCGCATCAGCGGCCTCGATCGCACAGGCGTGACCGACAGGGCCGAGCGACACGAGCTGCACACCAGCGGCGGCGGCCACCTCATCGCAGGCCGCAGGCGGCGTGATGGTGTCGGCATCGCCGCTGGCCACCTGCACCGGCAACTGGAGCGCCGCCAGGTCCTTGACCACCGTCGCCTGGGCCAGCAGGTGCACCGCTTGCGTGTAGCCGGCCGGATCAATCGCCGCCATGTTGCGCCGCACGGCCTCGATCCATTCGGGCCGCGCCTGGGGTGAGAGCATGGCCGCTGCGCGCGCCTGGGCCATGCCGGCTGGGCCGAGCCGGTGCAGGCTGTCCAGGCGACCGTGAACCATGCGCGCACGCTCGGCCTCAGACGTGTCGCCATAGCCGCGCGCCGGCGACAGCAGCAGCAGGCGCAACACGCGCTGCGGCTGCTGCAAGGCCGCACCGGCCGCCATGATGGCTCCCAAGGAATGGCCCACCAGAACCACAGGCGTGCGCACACCAAGCGCGTCGAGCCAGGCCCAAAGCCGCTGGCCATAGTCGCTGGCCTGCGGCCAGGCCGGCTCGACCGGGCTGCTCAGGCCGTAGCCCGGCGCATCCCAGGCTAGCAGGCGCACGTCGGTGCGCCCGCGCGCCCAATCCAGCTGCGCCTGCCAACTCGCCGAGGCCGAGCCGATGCCGTGCAGCAGCACGTGGCTGACGCGCTCGGCATCGCCACTGGATCGGTAGGCGATCGCGCCCAGCGGCGTATCGACACGCTCGGGCGACGGGGCTTGCAGGACCGTGCTCACCGCGAGATCAGCGCTTGATCTTGGCCAGAGGCGAGTCGGGCGGATAGACCG
>CANHDQ010000137.1 GCA_947459405.1 Comamonadaceae bacterium | reverse complement strand
CACGTCCACCGGCATGAGGCTCTCCAGGGCCAGGCTCGCGCCCGACATGAAAAGTTGACCCATGTGCGAGACGTCAAACAGGCTGGCCGATGTGCGGGTGTGGTGGTGCTCGGCCATGAGGCCTGCCGGGTATTGCACGGGCATGTCATAGCCCGCAAAAGGCACCATGCGCGCGCCAAGCTGCAGGTGCAGCGCGTGCAGCGGCGTGCGCTGCAGATCGGGGTCGCTGGGGGACAAGGACGCTCTCCATGAAAGGGCACGGGCCATGACGGATCATGGGCTGCCCCTTCTGTCCTCTTTACCTGAGAGATTCACCCGGCGATGCAGGTTTGCTCCTTCGGTGGACCGGCTCCTGGGCCAGCCTCTCTCCAGACGGGAGACGCCAAGCCGGTGAGGGCGCAGCGCTTGTCAGTCCTGGGTGCCTGAGCGTTTGGCCCGCCTTGCCTACCGGCAAAAACGGCCTGCGCCTTCGGCGGTCTTTGCTCTGAAAGACGCTCTCCTGACGCTGCAAATTCTAGCCCAGGCCCGGCGCGGGTCGCGCCCCAGTTGTTGCTCGGTTGCTGGCTCGAGCCTGTCGGCCAGTGCCGGCTGCGTCCTACAGCGCAGGTGTGGCGCCAGCCGAACAATCAGATCGAGTCTTGCTTGAAGTCTTGCCCCCACTCTTGTGATCACACCGCTCTGCCCGCACCGACCATGAACGATCGTCCCGGTTGCCCCCAAAGGACTGAAGCATCGCTGCGACGCAGCAGGGGCATCGCCTATGGCTGAGTCCGGTCCCCTGTCTTGGCCGCCTGCACGCGAGATACCCGAGGTACGCGAGATACGCGAGAGGGCCGAAACGCCGGTCGCCGGTGCCGACGCCAGCCCCTGGCTTTCGGCCCTGGGGCGCCTGCTCGATCCCCTGATGCTTGTGCTCGCGCTGCTCCTGGCAGCCTGGCTGTGGGGCGACGGCCCCAGCCCGGCCGTGCTGGTGCTGGCCCTGCTCGCCTTTTTGCTCGCCTTGCCGGGCCAGGGCTCGCCCGGACCCGCTTGGCCGTTCGGGGTGCGGCATCGGCTGCTGCATCTGATGGCGTACCTGCTGGTGCGTTGGTGTTGGATGGCCTGCGCCTTGGCCGCCCTGGGTTGGCTCACCGGTTTTCTGGCGGTGTTCGATGCCCGCATGCTCGGCCATTGGCTGTGGATGGCGCCTAGCGCCCAGTTGGCCGCGCGGCTGGTGCTGCAACGCGTCACGCCTGGCCTTGCGCGTCTTCACGGCCCGCCACGGCCAGCCGTGATCGTCGGGCTCAATGCGCAGGGCACTTTGCTGGCGCAACGCCTGGCGCGCTCGCCGCTGGAGGGCATTGAGCTGCTGGGCTTTTTTGATGACCGGATGGGCGAACGCGGCGCTGGCGTGGCCGCGCTGGCGCCACAGTCGCTCGAAGGGGGTTTGCGCGAGCTGCCCGAGTACGTCAAACGCCACCGGGTGCAGCTCATTTACCTGTCGCTGCCGATGTCCTCGAGTCCGCGCATCTTGCAGGTGCTCGACGACCTCAAGGACACCACCGCTTCGATCTACTTTGTGCCCGACATGTTCATCACCGACCTGATCCAGGGACGCAGCGACAAGGTTGGCGGCGTGACCGTCATCTCGGTGTGCGACACGCCGTTTCGCGGCTGGGCTGGCGTGCGCAAGCGGGGCAGCGATATGTTGCTGGCCGCACTCATCTTGGTGCTCATTGCGCCGCTCATGGGGCTTGTGGCGCTGGCCGTGCGGCTCGATTCGAGCGGGCCGGTGATCTTTCGCCAGCGCCGCTACGGGCTCGACGGGCAGCAGATCTGGGTCTATAAGTTTCGCTCGATGCGGGTGACCGAGGACGGCGACCAAATCAGGCAGGCGCAGCGTGACGACGACCGTGTGACCCGGGTGGGCGCCTTTTTGCGGCGCACCTCGCTCGACGAATTGCCGCAGTTCATCAATGTGCTGCAGGGGCGCATGAGCATCGTCGGCCCCAGGCCGCATGCGGTGGCCCACAACGAGCTCTACCGCAAGGTCATCAAGGGCTATATGGTGCGCCACAAGGTCAGGCCGGGCGTAACCGGCTGGGCCCAGGTCAATGGCCAGCGCGGCGAGACCGACACGCTGGCCAAGATGCAGGCGCGCATCGACCTCGACCTGGACTATCTGCGCCATTGGTCGCTGTGGCTCGATCTGCGCATCATCGCGCGCACGGTGGCGCTGGTGTTCAAGGATGTGCGTGCCTATTAATCCCTCGTCCAAAGATGCCCTGGCCCAAAGCCCGACCCTCCCACGTCCTGACCGAAAGCGCGACCCATGTCCTTGCTTGAATTGACCGCCCCCCGGTTTTGCTACGCGGCTGCGCTGTGCGCGCTGCTCCCCTGCGCCGCGCAGGCGCAGATCACCCCATTGGGCGATCCGCCGGTGCCGCAGGTGCTGGCCGATCAGCCCCTGGTGTGGCGTGCGGGCGTGCAGTGGCAGCACGACGACAACGTGCTGCGCAGCAGCCAGGCGCCACTGGCCGATCGCATCGGCGTGGCCAGCGCCGGCGTGCGCCTGGACCAGACCTATGGCCGCCAGCGCCTGGAGCTTGACGCGCAGATTGAGGGCTATCGCTACGACCGCGCCTCGCAGCTGGACTTCAATGCGCTCAATTACCTGGCAGCCTGGAACTGGGGGCTGGGGCCGCAGTGGAGCGGACGGCTGTCGCTGCAGCGGCGCCAGTACGTCGACCGCTTTGGCCAGACCCGCGACGACAGCGGGCTGATCCGGCGCATCGAATCGAGCGAGTCGGCGCAGGTCGGCTACCGCCTCGGGCAGGGCTGGCAGGCCCTGGCCGGCCTTTATGCGCGCCGGCAGGACCAGAACGATCCGGCCGAGCCCGATCTGACGATCAATGGCGCCGAGCTGGGGCTGCGCTACAGCTTGCCCTCTGACAGCACGCTGGCCTACTGGTTTCGCCAGGGCCGGGGCCAGTACAGCGGCGCTGCGTTGACCGGTGGCGCCGGTGATTTTGACGAGGGCGAGCACGCATTGGAGCTGACCGGTTTGCTCAGCGACCGGCTGCGCATCAATGGCCAGATGGCCTACCTGCAGCGAGAGCACCAGCAACTGCGCGAGCGTGATTTTTCGGGCGTCGTCGCGCGCGCCGGCTTCAACTGGGCCATCAGCGCCAAGACCTCGCTCGGTGCTGGATTCGTGCGCGAGCTGGCCGCTTACCAGAGCAGCGATGCGAGCTACTTCGAGGGCTATCGGGGCTTTGTCACGCCGCAGTGGCAAGCCAGTGCCAAGACCTCGCTGCGCTTGCGCTTTGAGGGCGGGCAGCGCCAATACAAAGGCGCGCCGGTGGGTGCGCCGGTGGGCGTGCCGAGCCGGCGCGATACCTTGGAGATGGCCTCGCTTGAGCTGCAGTGGCAGGCGCTGCGCCAGCTCAGCCTGAGTGCGACCGTTCAGCGCGATGAGCGGCGCTCCAACCAGCCGGGTGCGCAGTACAGGGCGCGCATCGTCGCGCTGTCGGCGCAGGCCGGCTTTTGAAGTTTTCGATCCCTTGACAGGAGGAGTGCATGCCGATTGATCTTCGAGCTCTGATGCGGCCCCGTGTGGCCGGCCTTTGCGCTTTGTGCGCCCTGCTGCTTGCGGCTGCCGTGCAGGCGCAGCCGGCGCCCCCGCGCGGCGCGCCAGCGATCCCCGGGCCTGCTGCGAAGCCGGCCGGTGC
Organism: Comamonadaceae bacterium; assembly: GCA_947459405.1. Taxonomy (GTDB): domain Bacteria; phylum Pseudomonadota; class Gammaproteobacteria; order Burkholderiales; family Burkholderiaceae_C; genus Polaromonas. Next base: position 3,747 of record CANHDQ010000137.1, on the reverse strand, counting down.
GACCATAGACGACTACCGGCTTGGCCCGGGCGATACCCTGGGCGTGCTGGTGTTTCAAAACCCCGACTTGTCGCTCGATGTGCGCGTCTCCGAGAGCGGGCTGATCAGCTATCCGCTGATCGGATCGCTCGCTGTCGGGGGCCAGACCCTGATCGAGGCCCAGGTCGCGCTGGCTCAGGCCTTGCGCAGCGGCGGCTATGTGCGCGAGCCGCAGGTCAGCCTGGTGCTGCGGCAGATCCGGGGCAACCAGGTGTCGGTGCTCGGCCAGGTCAGCCGGCCTGGTCGCTTTGCACTGGAGGCCTTCAGCACCCGCGTGAGCGACATGCTCGCCGCCGCCGGCGGCATCACCAATGCCGGCGACGACTGGCTGGTCGTCACTGGCACCCGAGAGGGGCGCCCGTTTCGCAAAGAGATCGATGTGCCCAGCCTGTTCGGGCCCCAAACCTCTGGCGATGACATCGTGCTGGCCCCGGGCGACACGCTCTATGTAGGCAAGGCGCCGCAGTTTTACATCGATGGTCAGGCGCAAAAGCCGGGGGCCCACCGCCTCGAGCGCGGCATGACGGTGCGCCAGGCGCTGGCCGCCGGCGGCGGCCCGACCCCCCGCGGAAGCCAGAACCGGCTTCGGGTGCACCGCAAGGACGCTCAGGGCCGGTTGGTCGAGGCGGTGCCGCAGATGAACGACCTGGTACGCCCGGACGATGTGATTCATGTGGGCGAAAGCCTGTTTTAAGGGGAGTGGGCATGACGCTACAGCAGTTTTTGTTGATCTTGCGCGCCCGCTACCGGCTGGCGTTGACGGTGGCCTTGCTGACCCTGGGTCTGGCCTATGGCACGGTCGCCTGGCTGCCGCGCAGTTACAGCGCGCAGACGGCGCTGCTGATCGATGCGCGCGCGCCCGATCCGGTGGCCGCCGCGCAAGGCTTGAGCGGAGTGATTGCGCCGAGCTTCATGGCCACGCAGGTCGACATCATCAGCGGCGAGCGTGTGGCCCAGCGCGTGGTGGCCATGCTCGGACTCGAGCAAGACCCCAGCTGGCAGGCGCAATGGCGACAAGCCACCGCGGGCCAGGGCGACCTGGGCGCATGGATCGTCGGGGCGCTGCGCCGCCAGCTCGATGTGCGACCGGCCCGCGAGAGCAACGTCATCCACATCGTCTACAAGTCAGAGCAGCCGCAGCAGGCGGCCGATTTGGCCAATGCCTTTGCGCAAGCCTACCTCGAGACGGTGCTGGCCCTGCGCACCGAGCCTGCGCGGGTGTACTCGCAATGGTTTGAAGAGCAGGTGCGCAGCTCGCGCGCGCGGCTGGAAGAGTCCCAGGCCAGGCTTTCAGCCTTTGCGCAGCGCGCGGGGCTGGTCTCGACCGACGAGCGCATCGACCACGAGAGCACCCGCCTGGCCGAACTGTCGTCGCAGTTGACGGCTGTGCAGGGGCAAAACACCGATGCGCAAAGCAAGCGAGCCGCACGCGGCGAGACGGTGGCCGAGGTGATGCAAAGTCCGCTGGTGGGCACGCTGCGCGCCGACCTGGCCCGGCTGGAGGCGCGTGTGCGGGAGGCCGGTGTCAATCTGGGTCCCAACCATCCGCAGATGCAGCGCCTGCAGTCAGAGCTGTCTGCGCTGCGCGCGCAGCTACAAGGCGAAACCGCGCGGGTGGGCGCTGCGATTGACACCAGCGTCGGCGTGGGGCGTGAGCGCGAGCGCGAGTTGCAGGCGGTGCTGGCGGCGCAGAAGGCGCGTGTGATGGCCATGAACAAGCAGCGCGACGAGCTCAACGTCTACCGGCGCGACATGGAGGCGGCTCAGCGTGCCTACGACGACGTCAGTAAAAGCGCCTCGCAAACGCGCTTGCAGAGCCTGAGCAACCAGACCAACGTCACGCGCCTGGACGTGGCAGCCGCGCCATCGCGCCCGAGCGGCCCCGGGCGCACCTTGGTTTTGCTGGGCGCAGCCTTTGCTGGCGGCTTGCTGGGCATTGGCGTGGCGCTGGCGCTTGAGCTCGTGCACCGTCGTGTGCGCTCGGCCGCCGACTTAGTGCAGGTGCTCGATCTGCCGGTGCTCGGGCGCATCGGCTCGCCAGGCGGTACGCGTTCGCGCGTACAGCCCAGGCGGCTGGCCCCTTCCTCCCCCCTGTCCATCGGCCACGGCAGCTCGGCATGAACCGCAACCCCTCTCCCCAGTTGTTGCAGGCGGCCAGTCTGGCGCTGTCCGAAGGGTCGAACGCCGACGCGGCGCTGATGCTCGGACAGATCCTGGTGCAGGGCGGGCGCCTGGCGCCCGAGGACGTCGATCGCATCGTCGAATTCCAGCGTGAGAAGGGCTTGCGGTTTGGCCAAGCGGGCCAAAGGCTGGGCCTGCTGACGGCCGACGATCTGCGCTACGGTCTGTCGGTGCAGTTTGACTACCCTTACCTGGGCCCCGACAGCGTGCTCGATGCCCGCTTGCTGGCGGCGCACCAGCCTGAGTCGGCGCAAGCCGAGCAGTGGCGCGCGCTGCGCAGCGAGTTGGCGCTGCGCTGGCTGTCGTCGCCGGGCCCCTCGCGCGCGCTGGCGGTGGTCAGCCCTGACCGGCGCGAGGGTCGCAGTCTGGCCGCGGCCAATCTGGCCATCGCCTTTTCGCAATTGGGTCAGCGCACCTTGCTTATCGATGCCGATCTGCGGCAGCCCCGGCAGCAGGCCCTGTTTGGGCTGAGCCAGCGCCAGGGCTTGTCGGATCTGCTGGCCGGGCGGGTCGGCCAACAGGCGCTGTGCGCCATTGACGGTTTGCGCAGCCTGTCGGTGCTGCCTGCGGGCACGCCGGTGCCCAATCCGCAGGAGCTGCTGGCCAGGCCCGCGTTCGATCAGCTGCTGCAGTCGCTCAGCCAGGACCATGCGGTGGTGATCCTCGATACCCCAGCGGCCAGCCAGTGCGCCGATGCGCAGACGGTGGCGGTGCGCGCGGGCGCGGCCTTGTTGCTGGCGCGGCGGCACGCATCTTCGCTGCCCAAGCTGGCGCGGCTGCGCCAGGGGCTTGGGTCCCTGGGGGTGGCGCTGGTCGGCTCGGTCCTGCAGGAGAGCTGAGGGTGGTCGCCTGGGGCGCCTTGGTCGAGCGCTTGCAGCTGGTGCCCGATGAGCGGGCCCTGCGTACACTGATCAGGCGCTTGGCCCGGCCTGCGCGTGGGCCCGATCCGGTGCGCGTGCTCGCCTTTGCCAACGCGCACGCCTTCAATCTGGCGCGGCGCTGCGAGTCGTTTGCTCTGGCGCTGTGGGAGGCTGACGTGCTGCTGCGCGACGGCAGCGGCCTGGCCTGGCTGCTGCGCCGCTGCGCCCGTGCGCCCGGGCTGAACATGAACGGCACCGATTTCATTCCCGAGCTGCTGCGTGCCTGCGACGGCCTACCGGTGGCGGTGCTGGGCACACGCGAGCCGCATCTGGCTCGGGGGCTGCGCAAGCTGCAGCAAGAGATCATGCCGCGCAGCCGCATCTGGGGTGTCGATGGTTTTGCGCCGGCCCCGGCCTATGTGCAGCTGCTGCGCGAGCGCAAGCCTGCGATTGTGTTGTTGGCCATGGGCATGCCGCGGCAGGAAGAGCTGGCACAGCGGCTTCGGCGCGAACTCGAGCACCGCTGCCTGCTCATCTGCGGCGGCGCCATCGTCGACTTTTGGGCCGGTCGCACGCGTCGCGCCCCCGGTCTTGTGCGGCGCCTGGGGCTCGAGTGGCTCTGGCGCTTGGGCCAAGAGCCGGTGCGGCTGTTTCGCCGCTATGTGAT
>CANHDQ010000136.1 GCA_947459405.1 Comamonadaceae bacterium | reverse complement strand
TCGGAACCAGGGGTCTTGTGCCTGCGCGCTGCGCGAGCCGGCTTTGTTGGCCGTGATGCTCACCACCGCGGCCGAAGCGGTCTTGGCGGCGGCGCTCAGGCTGCCCGGCGCACTGCTGGGGCGGCTGCCTGAGGCGGCCTCGATGACGGTCATGCCCGCGCCCGATCGGCCGCCGAGCCAGCCCGGCTTGAGGGTGGCCACGACAAAGTAGGCCGCCAGCAGCACGGTGACGGTTTGGGAAAACAGCAGCCAATATTTGCGCATGGTGTGTGGGCGGGTGGCGAAAGTTTTGTCGGCAGCCCCGTCGGGCCATGAAGCCGGCCTTGCCGGACGCTCATGACCGCACAAGCTTAGATGGCCGCTGCATCTGGCTTTTCAAGCCGGGCCGTCCCGGTCAGCCGCTGCGCCCGATAATGTAGCGATGAATTGGAGGTCTGGATCGGAGTCGATCAGCTCAAGCCCAAGTGCAAGTGCAAGTGCCGGTGCAAGTCCAGCTGCACCTGCGGTCAGCCGGCAGCAGTTGCTCGAGCGCCTCGATCAGCTGCTCGAGCCCGAGCGCTTCAAGGACTATGGCCCCAACGGGTTGCAGGTCGAGGGCCGCAGCACGGTGCGCAAGATCGTCTCGGGCGTGACGGCCAGCCTGGCCCTGATCGAGGCCGCAGTGGCGCGCGGTGCCGATGCGCTGTTCGTGCACCACGGACTGTTCTGGCGCGGCCAGGATGGCCGGGTGACGGGCTGGATGCGCCGGCGGCTGGCCTTGCTGCTGGCCCACGACATCAACCTGCTGGCCTATCACCTGCCTCTGGACGCCCATCCCGAACTGGGCAACAACGCCCAGCTGGGCCTGCGCCTAGGCCTGCGGGCGTTTGAGGGCGAGGCCGGTCGCTTTGGTGAGAGCCGGCTAGGCTTCCTGGGCGCGCCGGCCGACGGTGCTGCCATCGCAACGCCGCAGGATTTGGCCTTGCGCATCGAGGTCGCTCTGGGCCGGCCGGTCACCCTGGTGGCCGGGCAAGACGGGCCGCTGAGTAAGGTGGCTTGGTGCACGGGAGGCGCTCAAGGCTACTTTGAAGCGGCCATTGCCGCCGGCGCCCAGGCCTTCATCACCGGTGAGATGTCCGAGCCGCAAGCCCATCTGGCCCGAGAGATGGGCGTGAGCTTCATGGCCTGCGGCCACCATGCGTCCGAGCGCTACGGCGCGCCCGCTGTCGCCGCCCATGTGGCGGCCCAGTTCGGCATCGAGCACGAATTCATCGACATCGACAACCCGGCATGAAACCCATCGTCATTAGTATGGGCGATCCGGCCGGCATCGGTCCGGAGGTCGTCCTCAAGGGGCTGGCGGCTGCGCCCGAGGAGGCCGCTGGCTGCGTGGTGCTGGGCGATCTGGCGGCGCTGCGGCGTGCCAAGGCCATCCTCGCTCCGGCCCCGCTGGCGCTGGCTGAGCTCGGCGCGATCGAGGAGGTTCAGCGGCTTCCGCCGCGCTGCCTGGGCGTGCTGCAAGCCTGCGATTTGCCCGAACTGCCCGCCTGGGGGCAAGTCAGCGGGCAGGCCGGGCGGGCGGCGGCGCAGTGCATCGCCGCCGGTGCGCAGGCGGTGCTGGCCGGGCAGGCCCGGGCACTGGTGACCGCCCCCATCCACAAGGAGGCGCTGGCCGCTTCTGCCAGCCCCTGGGCCGGTTTTCCGGGGCATACCGAGCTGCTGCAGCATGAGGCTGCCCGCTTCTTGGGCTGCAGCCCAGAGCAATTGCCGGTGCGCATGATGCTCGCGGGCTCGGGCCTGCGCACGGTCCTGGTGAGCATTCATGTGTCGCTGCGCCAGGCCCTTGATGCGCTGAGCACCGATCGGGTGCTGCAGACCGTGCGCATCGCCCACGGCGCGCTCGAGCGCTGGCTCGGGCGGGCGCCGCGCCTGGCTGTGGCCGGCCTCAATCCGCATGCCGGCGAAGGCGGTCTTTTTGGCCGCGAGGAGATCGACATCCTTGCTCCGGCTGTGGCGCAGGCGCGGCAGGCGGGCATCGATGCGAGCGGTCCGCATGCGCCCGACACGGTGTTTATGCGGGCCCGCCAGGGCGAATTTGATGCCGTCATTGCCCTGTACCACGACCAGGGTCTGATTCCCGTCAAGCTGCTCGGTCTGGCCGATGGCGTCAACGTGACCCTGGGGCTGCCTTTGCTGCGCACCAGCCCGGACCATGGCACGGCCTTCGATCTGGCTGGCACCGGGCGGGCCGATCCCTCGAGTTTCATGGCCGCCCTGCGCCTGGCCCGCCAGCTCAGCGCGGCGCCGGCGCCCTAAATCGGCCATCGGCCCGCTAGACGGCCCTTTTCGTGCCTGGGTTTGTCGCCCGGGCTCTGCAAAGAGGCCGGAGCGCTCCGCTACAATACCGGGTTGACCCTAGTGCCACAACTAGTGCGACAAAAGCGCGCCGAGTTTCGAAGGAAGTTCATGACCCAAAGCAGCCAAGCCAGCGCAGTGCCCGCCCCCGGCCCTGTGGACCCGAGCAAGAGAAACTGGATCCTAGCCACGGCCGCAGTTGGCGGCGCAGGCGCGGCGGCGGTGGCCGTGCCCTTTGTCAGCACCTTTCAGCCCTCCGAGCGGGCCAAGGCCGCCGGCGCCGCCGTCGAAGTCGACATCTCGGCACTCAAGCCCGGCGAGAAGCTGACGGTCGAGTGGCGTGGCAAACCGGTCTGGATCATCAAGCGCACGCCCGAGCAGCTCGAAAGCCTCAAGAAGACCGAAGGCCAGCTGGCCGACCCCAAGTCCGAGCGCAACCCGGCCGAGCTCACGCCCGCCTACGCGCGCAACGCCAACCGCTCGATCAAGCCCGAGGTGCTGGTGGCCGTCGGAATTTGCTCGCACCTGGGCTGCTCGCCGGTCGACAAGTTTCAGACCGGTGCCCAGCCCTCCCTGCCCGATGACTGGAGCGGCGGTTTCCTGTGCCCCTGCCATGGTTCGACCTTCGACATGGCCGGCCGGGTCTTCAAGAACAAGCCCGCACCGGACAACCTGGAAGTGCCGCCGCACATGTACCTGTCTGACAGCCGTCTGGTGATCGGCGAAGACAAAAAGGCCTGATGCGCGTCGTGCCCGCTCTTGCGCAGTCGGCGCGGGTGGGCGTTCCGTCAATGGATGAGGAAACCGAACATGGCAGACTTCAAAGAAATTTCTCCTGACGCGCCGGCCGGCGCCAAGCTCATGAACTGGGTGGACAACCGTTTTCCGGCCACCAAGATGTTCAAGGAGCACCTGAGCGAGTACTACGCGCCCAAGAACCTGAACATCTGGTACATGTTCGGTTCGCTCTCGCTGCTGGTGCTGGTGATTCAAATCGTCACCGGCATCTTTCTGACCATGAACTACAAGCCCGATGCGGCGCTGGCCTTCGGCTCGGTCGAGTACATCATGCGCGATGTGCCCTGGGGCTGGCTGATTCGCTACATGCACTCCACCGGTGCCTCGGCCTTCTTCATCGTGGTCTACCTGCACATGTTCCGCGGCCTCATCTACGGCAGCTACCGCAAGCCGCGCGAGCTGATCTGGATCTTCGGCTGCGCGATCTTCCTGGCCCTGATGGCCGAGGCCTTCATGGGCTATCTGCTGCCCTGGGGACAGATGAGCTACTGGGGCGCTCAGGTGATCGTCAACCTGTTTGCCGCCATCCCCTTCGTCGGCCCCGATCTGGCCCTGCTGATCCGTGGCGACTATGTGGTGGGAGACGCCACGCTCAACCGATTCTTTGCTTTCCACGTCATTGCGGTGCCTCTGGTGCTGCTGGGTCTGGTGGTCGCACACATCATTGCCCTGCATGAAGTGGGCTCCAACAACCCCGACGGTGTGGAGATCAAGGCCAAGAAAGACGCCAACGGCAAGCCGCTCGATGGCATCGCCTTCCACCCCTTCTACACGGTGCACGACATCTTTGGCGTCAGCGTGTTTCTGCTGGCCTTCTCTGCTGTGGTGTTCTTTGCACCCGAAGCTGGGGGCTACTTCCTTGAGTACAACAACTTCATCCCGGCCGACCCGCTCAAGACCCCTGCGCACATCGCCCCGGTGTGGTACTTCACGCCGTTTTACTCGATGCTGCGCGCCATCACCACCGAGATGATGTACGTCTTGGTGCTGTGCGTGGTGGTGGCCGCTGCCCTGGGCGTGCTCAAGGGCCAACTGGCCGGCCTGTTCAAAGCCATCTTGCTCGGTGGCGCGGTGGCGGTGGTGGCCATGATGCTGAGCATCGACGCCAAGTTCTGGGGCGTGGTGGTCATGGGTGGCGCGGTCATCATCTTGTTCTTCCTGCCCTGGCTCGACAACAGCCCGGTCAAGTCGATCCGATACCGTCCGACCTGGCACAAGTGGCTCTACGGCATCTTCGTGGTCAACTTCCTGGTGCTGGGCTATCTGGGCATCAAGCCGCCCTCGCCGATCAACGAGCGCGTTTCCCAGGTTGGCACACTGTTTTATTTCGGCTTCTTCCTGCTGATGCCTTGGTGGAGCCGGATCGGCAGCTTCAAGAGCGTGCCCGACCGCGTGACCTTTACCGCCCACTGAAGTGCTGGAGCCCCCTGACATGACAACACTCAAACAACTGGCCCTGGGACTGCTGGCGAGCGTCTTCATCACCGGCGCGCACGCAGCTGGCGGCGGCATTGCCTGGGACAAGGCGCCCGATCGGACCAACGACATGGCGTCGCTGCAAAACGGCGCCAAGCTCTTCGTCAACTACTGCCTGAACTGCCACTCGGCAGCTTTCATGCGCTACAACCGCCTGACCGATATCGGTCTGACTGAAAAGCAGATCAAGGACAACCTTCTGTTTACCACCGACAAGGTCGGTGAAACCATGAAGGCCGCGATCGACCCCAAGCAGGCCAAGGACTGGTTTGGGGGCAACCCACCCGACCTGACCGTGATCGCCCGTTCGCGCTCGGCGGCGGGCAAGGGCAGTGGTGCCGATTACCTCTACACCTACATGCGCACCTACTACCGTGACGACAGCAAGGCCACCGGTTGGAACAACCTGGCCTTCCCCAATGTGGGCATGCCCCATGTGCTGTGGGAGTTGCAGGGCGAGCGCACGCCGATCTTCGAGAAGGTCAAGAGCCACGGCCAGGATGTAGAGGTGTTCAAAGGCTGGAAACAGGTCACCCCCGGCACCCTGTCTGCGCGTGAGTACGACGACGCCATGGCCGACCTGGTCGGTTACCTGCAATGGATGGCCGAGCCCGCGCAAAACACCCGTATTAGGGTGGGCGCCTGGGTGCTGCTGTTCCTGGGACTGTTCGTGCTGGTGGCCTGGCGCCTGAACGCCGCCTACTGGAAAGACATCAAATAACCAACGCGGCCGGGCCCATCGGGTCTGGCGCTCGCGGGAGTGGCGGCCAGGGGGTCTATCCCCTTGGTTTCCACTCCTTCGCTATCTAGGAGATCGCCTGTCATGATGGTTCTGTACTCCGGCACGACCTGCCCGTTTTCTCATCGTTGCCGCTTTGTCTTGTTTGAAAAGGGCATGGACTTCGAAATCCGCGATGTCGACCTTTACAACAAGCCCGAAGACATCAGCGTGATGAACCCTTACGGCCAGGTGCCCATCCTGGTCGAGCGCGACTTGATCCTCTACGAGTCCAACATCATCAACGAGTACATCGACGAGCGCTTTCCGCACCCCCAGCTCATGCCGGGCGACCCGGTCGACCGCGCGCGGGTGCGCCTGTTCTTGCTCAACTTCGAAAAAGAACTGTTTGTCCATGTCAGCACGCTCGAGTCGCGGGCCAGCAAAGGCAACGACAAGGCGCTGGAGAAGGCCCGCTCGCACATTCGCGATCGTCTGACCCAACTGGCCCCGGTGTTCCTCAAGAACAAATACATGCTGGGCGAGAATTTTTCTATGCTCGACGTGGCCATTGCGCCGCTGCTCTGGCGCCTCGATTACTACGGTATCGATCTGTCCAAGAATGCAGCGCCCTTGCTCAAGTACGCCGAGCGCATCTTCTCCAGGCCCGCCTATATTGAGGCCCTGACCCCGTCCGAGAAGGTCATGCGCAAGTGAGTGCGAGGCCCCTTTGAGCGAACTGATGAAGGCCCCGGAGCTCGGCTCCACCCGTCCGTATCTGATCCGGGCGCTCTACGAATGGTGCACCGACAACGGTCTGACCCCTTACGTGGCGGTGCAGGTCGACGAGACGGTGCAGGTGCCGCGCGAGTTCGTCAAGAACAACGAGATCGTGCTCAACATCAGCTTCGATGCGACGAGCTCGCTCAAGCTGGGCAATGAATTCATCGAGTTCAAGGCGCGCTTTGGCGGCATCGCGCGCGAAATCGTGGTGCCCATGGGTCGGGTGATCGCGATTTACGCGCGTGAAAACGGCCAAGGCATGGCCTTCCCATCGGCACCCGTCGTCGCCTCCGGCCCTGTAAGCGCGGAGCCTGGCGGGGCGCTGGTCCCGCTTGCTGCGCCGGCCAAGATCGGCCCGATCAGCCCGATTACCCCGATTAGTGCGCCTCCCGCTGCGCCCGAGGGCGGCGATGATGAAAGCTCGCCGCCCGAGCCGCCCAAGCCCTCCGCAGGTGGCCGCCCCGCGCTCAAGCGCATCAAGTGACCACGGCCGCCGCGGCGCGCCACGCCCTGCAGTAAACTCCAGGACACGCCGGCTTAGCTCAGTTGGTAGAGCAACCGCCTTGTAAGCGGTAGGTCATCAGTTCGAATCCGATAGCCGGCACCAATGGCCTGAACCTCTCAGGCCATTTTTTCGTCCGTCGTTTCCCCAATAAACACATGGGGTTGCACAACGGTGCGTGTGCTGGCGATCCCAGTTTTTCTCGCCAGAAGCCTTTTTCCGGCGCAAAAATCCTCTCTGTTCTCTGTCAATGCGTTGGCCGTCATCGGCCAAGAGCCCAGCATTCATGCGGGTTTGCGCGATCCTGGTTTACAGCGTAACGACACCTGTCGGATGGTCGTACCCAACCGCGGCACGGGCGATGAGTTGGCACAGCGATTCACTAAGTGATGTAGTTTGATCATGCGCCGCGTTTTCAAAACGCGCTATTTCTGACGCTGGATGCGCAAAACGGAGCTCACGGATGGCAGTTTGTGCGCCGCGGTGCTGGAGATGACCCAAGGACTGATCGATGCTGATCTTGGAGGCGGTGTCGTCAAGAAGCGCGTGGGACTGGCCGGATGCGGAAAGCGTGGTGGGGCTCGAACCTTGGTGGCCACCAACAAGGGCAACCGTTGGTTCTTTTTGTTTGGGTTCGAGAAGAACGATCGGGCCAACATCAGCGCCGAGGAAAAAGAAGCACTGCAGTGCATCGCGCAGGATTTGTTGGCCAGGGCGGCCAAAGAGTTGGATGCGCAGGTAGAGGACGGAACTCTTCAGGAGATTTGCAATGACCACTAAGGCCAAGACTCAAACAAAGAGCCCCATCATGGAGGCGGTGCACGAAACGGCCGTGGATCTGCATCGCCTGGGCTTTATC
>CANHDQ010000135.1 GCA_947459405.1 Comamonadaceae bacterium | reverse complement strand
CCCTGTCATTGCGAGGAGCGACGCGGCAATCCCTGCTTTTGAGTCAGCGCCGATGGATCGATTCGCCCCTCGCGATGACGGAGGCTGGCGCACGGACGCAAGGTGAGGCGCGGCCCCTGTAGACTCTGCGCAAACAACTGCGAGGCGACAAAGATGACCCCCACGCGTGACAGCCTCGGATGGCGCAAGAAGTTTGGCGTGCTCATTCCTTCGACCAACACCAGCGTGCAGCCAGAGTTCGATGCCATGAGTCCGCCGGGGGTGACCAATCACACCAGCCGCATTCGCATCCCGAATATCGCGCTCAACAGCGACGAGGACTTCAGCCGGCTCATTGCGCTGATCGATGCGGCGCAGGACGAAGCGGTCGAGTCCATCATGTCCTGCGAGCCCGATCGGCTGGTGCTGGGCATCTCAGCCGAGACGTTTTGGGACGGACTGCAGGCCAGCCGCGCGCTGCGCGCCAAGCTCGAGGCCATGACCGGGCTGCCGGTGTCCATGGGGTCGGACGCGTGCAGCGCCGCCTTTGCCGCGCTGGGCGTGCGCAAGATTGCTGTGATCACGCCCTACCAGCCTGTGGGGGACAAAAACGTGGCCCGTTTCTTTGAGGAATCGGGCTATGAGGTGCGGCGCATCAAGGGATTGCGCTGCGCCAGCCCGGTGGCCATTGCGCACACCAGCGAGCGAGAGTTGATGGACAGCCTGCGTGAGCTCGACGGGGACGACATCGATGCCCTGGTGCAGGTGGGCACCAACCTGGCCATGGCCCGACTGGCCGCGCAGGCCGAAGTTTGGTTTGCCAAGCCGGTCGTCGCCATCAACACCGCGATTTATTGGCACGCGCTGCGCGATTCGGGCATCACCGACAAGGTCAGCGGGTTTGGCAGCCTGCTCGAGCAGCATTGAGGCTGCAGAAGGCCCTCAGCCCAGCTGCACAGCCCCCGGAAAGGCCCACAGCAGCGCGCCAGTCATGGTGACATAGCGCGCGAACTTGCCGATGGCCATGTAGAGCACGCAGGGCCAAAACGGCAGGCGCAGCCAGCCCGCAACGGCGCAAAGCGGATCGCCCACGGCCGGCAGCCATGCCAGAAGGCAGGCTTTAGGCCCGAGCTTTTCGAGCCAGCGCAGGGCGCGCCCGTGGGTGCGCGAGCCTCGGTATTTGTCGGCCACCTGATGCGCGCCGTAGCCCATTGCCCAATCGACCGCACCGCCCAGGGTGTTGCCCACGGTGGCCACGGCGATGGTGGGCCAAAACAGGTCGGGCTGCAGCTTGATCAGCCCAAAAACCGCCGGCTCCGAACCCATGGGCAGCAGTGTGGCCGAGATGAACGACACCACAAAGACCGTGCTCAGGCCGTACTCGGGCAAAGCCAGCAGTCGCAGCAGCTCGGTCAGGGTTTCGTTCATGACCCGGTCATTGTGCCCGGGCGCGGTACTCGCGCCAGGGTGTGCCGGCCAGACTGCTGAAATTTCGGGCAGGTAGAATCCGCTTCCCCTCGAACCAGCCCGACCGTTTTTTCGCTCATGCACATCGGCCCCTACGCCTTGGCCAATCGCGTCTTCGTTGCCCCCATGGCGGGCGTGACCGACCGGCCCTTTCGCCGCCTGTGCAAGGCCTTAGGCGCAGGCTATGCGGTCAGCGAGATGGTCACTTCGCGGCGCGATCTGTGGGACAGCCTCAAGACGTCCCGTCGTGCTGATCATCAAGGCGAGGTGGCGCCCATTGCGGTACAGATTGCCGGCACCGAGGCCCAGATGATGGCCGAGGCGGCGGTCTACAACATCGAGCGTGGCGCGCAGATCATCGACATCAACATGGGCTGCCCGGCCAAAAAGGTGTGCAACAAATGGGCCGGCTCGGCGCTGATGCAAAACGAGCCGCTGGCCGTCGAGATTGCACGCGCGGTGGTGGCTGCCTGCCAGCCGCACGGCGTACCGGTGACGCTCAAGATGCGCACGGGTTGGTCGGCCGAGCAGCGCAACGCGCTGGCACTGGCCCGTGCCTTTGAAGATGTTGGCATTGCCATGCTGACGGTGCACGGCCGCACGCGCGAGCAGGGCTACAAGGGTCAGGCCGAGTACGGCACGGTGGCGGCCGTCAAGGCTGCGGTGCGCGTGCCAGTCGTGGCCAATGGCGACATTGATTCGCCGCAGAAAGCGCGCGAGGTCTTGTTGCGCACCGGCGCCGACGCGGTGATGATTGGGCGCGCGGCACAGGGTCGGCCCTGGATCTTTCGTGAGACAGCGCATTTCCTGGCCACCGGCGAGTTGCTCGCGCCGCCTCTGGTGGCCGAGGTGCGGCGCCTGCTGCTCGATCACCTGGCCGAGCACCATGGGCTCTACGGCGAGTATGCGGGCGTGCGCAGCGCGCGCAAGCACATCGCTTGGTATTTGCGCAGCCTGCCTGGCGGCGAGGCTTTGCGCCAGCAGGTCAACGCCATCGAGTCGGCCGATGCCCAACTGACCGCTGTGGCCGATTTTTTTGATGCGCTGGCCCAGCGCATGGACCGCTTACCGCCCGCGCCTTGGCAGACGGGCCAGCAAGAAACACAGGAAGTTTGTGCATGAGCAAGAAAAACATTGAAGAGTGCGTGCGCGCCAGCCTTGAGGGCTATTTCAAGGATTTGCGCGGCACCGAGCCTGCGGGGCTCTACGACATGATGGTGGGCACGGTTGAAAAGCCGATGCTCGAGGTGGTCATGCAGCAGGCCGATCAAAACCAGTCGCGCGCGGCCCAATGGCTGGGCCTGAACCGCAACACGCTGCGCAAGAAGCTGCTCGACCACAAGCTGGTCAAGTAGGCGGCCCGTTCCGGGGCCCGCCGCCCCTCCATCCAAAGGCTCTCGCCCATGTACGCCCTGATTTCCGTCTCCGACAAGACCGGCATTGTTGACTTCGCCCGTGAGCTGCACGCGCTCGGTGTGCACCTGTTGTCCACTGGCGGCACCGCCAAGTTGCTGGCCGAGCAAGGCTTGAGCGTGACCGAGGTGGCGGACATGACCGGCTTTCCGGAAATGCTCGACGGCCGCGTCAAGACCCTGCACCCCAAGGTGCACGGGGGCCTGCTGGCCCGGCGCGATCATCCCGAGCACATGGCTGCGCTCAGGCGCCACAACATCCACACCATCGACATCCTGGTGGTCAATCTCTACCCCTTTGAAGCCACGGTGGCCAAGCCCGGCTGCACGCTGGACGACGCGATCGAAAACATCGACATCGGCGGCCCGGCCATGGTGCGCAGCGCCGCCAAGAACTGGAAAGACGTGGCCGTGCTCACCGACGCCTCGCAGTACGCGGACGTGCTCCAAGAGCTCAAGGCCAGCGGCAAGAAGCTCAGCGACAAGACCCGCTTTGCGCTGTCGGTGGCCGCCTTCAACCGGATCAGCCAGTACGACGGCGCCATCAGCAACTACCTCTCGTCCATCGAATTCGAAACATCCGAGGGCATTCCCAAGCGCAGCCCATACCCGGCGCAGAGCAATGCGCAGTTCATCAAGCTGCAAGACCTGCGCTACGGCGAAAACCCGCACCAAAGCGCCGCCTTCTACCGCGATCTGCAGCCCGCTCCCGGATCGCTCGTCATGGCCCGGCAGTTGCAGGGCAAGGAACTGTCGTACAACAACATCGCCGATGCCGATGCGGCCTGGGAGTGCGTCAAGAGCTTTGACGCGCCGGCCTGCGTGATCGTCAAACATGCCAACCCATGCGGCGTGGCTGTGGGCAAGGACGCGCATGCAGCCTACGCCAAGGCTTTCCAGACCGACCCCACCAGCGCTTTTGGCGGCATCATTGCCTTTAACCGTCCGGTCGACAAGGTCGCGGCCGAGGCCGTGGCCAAACAGTTCGTCGAAGTGCTCATGGCGCCGGCCTTCAGCGCCGAGGCGCTCGAGGTGTTCAAGTCCAAGGTCAACGTGCGCATCCTGCAGATCGACCTGCCCTCAGACATTGCCGCCAGCCGCAATGCGCAGGACATCAAGCGCATCGGTTCGGGCCTGTTGATTCAAGATGCCGACAACCACGCGCTGCAGCGCGCCGACTTGAAGGTGGTCAGCCGGCTTCAGCCCACGGCGCAGCAACTCGATGATTTGCTCTTTGCCTGGAAGGTGGCGCAGTACGTCAAGAGCAATGCCATCGTCTTTTGCAAGGACGGCATGACCCTGGGCGTAGGCGCCGGCCAGATGAGCCGGCTCGATTCGGCCCGCATCGCCAGCATCAAGGCCGAACACGCCCAGCTCAGCCTCAAGGGCACCGCGGTGGCCAGCGATGCCTTCTTTCCTTTTCGCGACGGCCTGGACGTGGTGGTCGATGCCGGCGCGAGTTGCGTCATACAGCCCGGCGGCTCGATGCGCGATCAGGAAGTCATCGACGCGGCCAACGAGCGCGGCGTGGTGATGGTGCTCACGGGCGTGAGGCATTTTCGGCATTGATGGACTCACGCATGCCGGGCTAAGGCAGCAGATACAGCGCTTCCTGAATCGCCTGCCAATCTCCGGTAGACAAGAGCGCAGCGGCATGGCGCCTGTCTGTCAGGGTGGTGGCTTGGTGCGAGTCGGCAATCGGGTCTATCGGGCTCAGCCAGGCGGTTAGCTCCAACCTTATGCCTCACACAACTTCTCTCCCTTTGGAGCAAGTCACCATGTACAGTTGTGCTCAATTCATCTGTGCTACAGGTCGCTGGGGCTCCCCAACTGAGATTTGAACAACGCCATGGCTTGGTTGTATCTGCTTCTTGCTGGACTGTTCGAGATCGGATTTGCAATCTCCATCAAGCTCATGGATGGCCACAAGAATCTTCCTTGGACAGTCGTGTTCTACGTCTGTGTCATCCTGAGCTTTGGATTTCTACAGGAGGCAGCGAAGTCGCTGCCCATCGGAACGGCTTATGCCATTTGGACTGGAATTGGCGGCGTAGGCGTCGCAATCATTGGTATGGCGTTTCTTGGCGATCCGATCAATCCGTGGAGAATCGCGTTTCTGCTGATGCTGGTTACCGCTTTAGTCGGCTTGAAGTTAACCGCTGGTGAGCATTGAGGCCCCAGACCCCAGCCCAGGCCCTCGCGCAAGCTGAGCCTCAGCGGCAGGCCACCATAGCCGGCTTTGCGTACCCCGCAAAAATGGTTGTCGCTGACCGCTCAGGGCAGTTCAGGCCTGGCGCCTGGGGGAATTTGGGGTTGCCGTCGGGCAAAACATCAAAGCCGGATTTCGTCGCAACAGTTATCTCATGTCTGTCGCTGCAATGAACACCAAGCACTACGAAGGCGGCTGCATCTGCGGCTCAATCCGATTTCGGGTAAGCGGCGAGCCGAGCAAGCCCCACACATGCTCATGCGCAAGCTGTCGCAAGCACTCGGGCTCCCTCACCCTTACTTGGGTGGAGTTCCCCGCGCAGAACATTGAGTGGGTCGGTCCTGGCGGCAAGCCTTCAACTTGGCGCTCTTCTTCGTACTCTAGCCGAGCCTTCTGCAGTTCCTGCGGAAGCACCATCGGTGCAATTGACGACGAGCCAACCATCGCAATTGCCACAGGCGCGCTTGACAAGGCGCACCTGAAAGAATTCGCGCCAAGGTATCACTCCTACGTGACTCGCCGCCCGCGGTGGTGGCATGTGCAGTGCGACCATGAATCCAGCGGCAAAGCATGACAACGGCCAGAACACATTCGGTTTCGCCATCCCCGCCAGCTTGGGCGTCAGGCCTTATTGCCTGCACCGTCGAACACGCAGACGCCCAAGAGTAGGCACTCACGCTTGCCTCACTTTTTGCATACACACACCGCCATGAATCTGCTTTTCGTCTGCATGGGCAATATCTGCCGCAGCCCGACGGCCGAAGGCGTGATGCGCCAACGGCTGCGCGAGACGGGCCTGGCCGAGGTGATCACGGTCGATTCGGCCGGCACGCACAACTACCACCCGGGCAAGGCGCCTGATGCGCGCACGCAAAAGCATGCGGCCTTGCGAGGCTACGACCTCTCGGCTTTGCGCGCCAGACAGGTGGTCGATGCGGACTTCGAACACTTTGACCTCATCTTGACCATGGATTGGGACAACCAGTCCTTGACCGAAAGCCTGTGCCCTTCCGCGCACAGCAAGAAGGTGCGGCGCCTGGCCGAGTTTTTTCGCAAGCACCCTGACACCGTGGTGCCCGACCCCTATTACGGCGGGCCTGAGGACTTCGAGCGGGTGCTCGACCTGATCGAGGACGGTGTCCAGGGGCTGCTGGCGCATTGCCAGCGGCGCTTGGACGCAAGCGGCTCGGCGGGCTCGACCCTGTAGAGGCAAGCGCGGCCCATCCTGAGGCGGTTGGACTTGAGGCAAGCATTATTCGTTCCGCTTGCGCATCTTGATGCTTTGATGCAAAAATGCACTGATGCGAACCACAGTTGATATTCCCGACGAGCTGCTCAAGCACCTCAAGGCCCGCGCGGCTCTCGAGGGACGGACCTTGCGCGACCTGGTGGTGGATCTGGTGGAAAAAGGCCTGAATGCGCGCGGCGCGGCCGATCCGCAGCTGCGTTTTTTGGCGCGGCCGGTTTTCGGCACCGGGCCGGCTGGCCCAGCGATGCTGCAGCTCATGGATCCGGTCCGACGCGATGAGCTGCTTCATGAGGACGACGATGAGCGAGCCCGTCAGCTCATGGCGGGTCGCTGAAGCCTCGGCCGCCTGGCGACCGGCTGCCGGAGACTTGCCGGACGTCAATGTCTGGCTGTCCTTCTCGTACACGCATCACCCTTGCCACGAGGTCGCTTCCAAGTATTGGCAAGATGTTTGTGAGGCCGGTACTTCGATTTGGTTCTGCCGCACCACCATGATGGGCTTGGTGCGCCTGTTGGTGCAGCCTTCTCTGATGGGCGCTGATGTGATGAGCCTGGCTCAAGCCTGGACCGTGTACCAAAAGTGGATGGCTGCACCGGGTGTGGATCTGCTGCCGGACCCACCCGGGCTGGAGTCAGCCATCGCCCGAGTGCTGGCGGCTCAGACGCTGCCGGCGCGCATGTGGACAGACCTCTGCCTGGCGGCCACCGCCCAAGCCGCCGGCCTGCGCTTGGTCAGCTTTGACCGCGATTTTGGGCGCTTGAACCTGGAGCGCTGTCTGGTTTTGCAGGCGCCCAGCGACTCCGGCTCAGGGGCAATCTAGCCATTCAACACAGACGACCCCGTCCATCCAAGGGGACGCGCCTGCTCAGCCTCGTGCAAAGTGCGCACGCGCAGCCGTCACCGTCGCGTCGATATCGGCGTCGGTGTGGGCGGCGCTGACAAAGCCGGCCTCATACAGCGCGGGCGCGAAGTACACCCCCGCGTCCAGCATGGCGTGGAAGAAGGCGTTGAACTTCGGGCCGTCGGTGGTCATGACGGTGGCGTAGTTTTGCGGCAGCGTCTCCATCAGGAAAAAGCCGAACATGCCGCCTTGGCTGTCGCCGCAAAAGGGCTGACCGGCCTCGCGTGCGGCTTGTGTCAGCCCTTGCACCAGGCGCTGGGTCTTG
>CANHDQ010000134.1 GCA_947459405.1 Comamonadaceae bacterium | reverse complement strand
GGCGCGTCGGCGTTGGGGGTGTTGAGGGTAGAAGCCGGCAAAGGCGAGCCCCCCAGACGCACCTGAACGGCGCCTGCAGTGGCTGCCAGCACCACCGCCTGATTGCGCTCGACCGAAGCCCAGGGACGACCGGCTAAGCTTTGGGCGCACTGGCGCCAGCTGTCGACCGCGTCTTCAAAACTGCCAACCACCGCAAAAGCCACAGCGGTCATGCGGGCGGGCAGGTAATCGATCAAGGCCCAAGCCTGTTGCGCCACGCGCAGCAAGGCCGGGCTGACGCCTTCACCTGGCTGACTGCTCTTGTGACTCCAGTAGCGCGAGGCGAACTCGCTCAAGCGGTAGAGCACAGCGCCAGCCGGGCCCAGACCGAGCGCGGCGCCGATGCAGTAGCAGCTGAGCACACCAAAGACGTGGCGGTGCGCCGCCAGCACCGAATGCTCGATCACATGGCGCACGACTTCACTGCGCGGCAATTGCCCCACATCGACCTGCTGCCATCGGGCCAGGGCCGCGCGGGCCTGGTCCTCGTCGCCCACGTCCAGGGCGTCGCGTATGGCGGTAAAGTGGTGGCTGAACTGCCGAAACCCCACCGTCAGGTAAAGCAAACCCACATTCCAAAGATAGGCCAGCACCGGATGCAAGTGCCACAACAGATGGTGCAATGCCAGGGCCAGCAAGGCCGGTGCCGCCACCGCAGCGGTCCAAGCCAGATAACCGTGCAGGGGGCGGCCTGCGTCCAGGTTGCCGCTGACCACGCGCACCCAGGCGCGCAAACCCGTGTGCAGCACATTGGCCGGGCTCAGCGGCCTGACCTGCTCGAGCACCAAGGCCAGCAAAACAGCAAGAAAGCTCATGGCTGTGATGATATCGCCGGCACGATGCCGGGGCTCAGCTGAGCAAAAACCGGTACAGATTGCGCAGCATGCCGGCCGTTGCGCCCCAGATGTAACGCTCGCGCTGCTGCGCATCGGTCCAGGGCATGGACAGCCAGCGACGGGCCTGGCCTTCGAGCAAAGCCTGGTGGTGACGGTGATGGGCGGGATTCATCAGGTAAGGCAGTGGCACCTCGAAGACATCGGCCACCTCGGCCGGGTTGGCCTGCACCTCAAAGCCGGGCCGCACCAAGGCGACCACCGGCGTGACGACAAAAGCCGTTCCGGTGACGTAGATGGGCAGCGTTCCAAGGACCTCCACATGCCCGGGCGCCAGTCCCACCTCCTCTTGCGCCTCGCGCAGGGCCGTGTGCACGATATCCGGATCCGAGGCATCCATGCGCCCGCCCGGAAATGCGATCTGCCCAGAGTGGTTGGACAGATGCTGCCCCCGCTCGGTCAGCAGCAAAGTCAACTCACCCTCGCGCACCACCAGGGGGACCAGCACCGCCGCCGGCGACGAGCGCCGGCCGGGCAGGGGCACCTCGCGCACGATCTCGGGCGTCCAGGCGGGCGGGTCGGCGAAATGCCGGCGCAGGCCCAAGGCGGTCAGCCGCTCGGTGGGCACCGAGGGCAGGCCGGCGTCGACCTGATGGGGCGCCACGGTGCGCGGGTCAAATCGCTCGAGCGACGTCATAAGAGGGGCCCAAACGTAAAAAAGCCGCTTGAAGCAGCGGCTTTTTGTTCGATGGCAAGGTGCACTTGCGCCTGAATCAGGCGGCCTTGGCGCCGAGCTTTTCTTTGATGCGAGCCGACTTGCCGCTGCGATCGCGCAGGTAGTACAGCTTGGCACGGCGCACATCGCCGCGGCGCTTGACCTCGATCTTGGCGATCAGGGGGCTGTAGACCTGGAAGGTACGCTCAACGCCCTCGCCGTTGGAGATCTTGCGCACGATGAAGCTCGAATTGAGTCCACGGTTGCGCTTGGCGATGACCACGCCTTCGAAGGCCTGCACACGCTTGCGGGTGCCTTCGACCACGTTGACGCTGACGATGACGGTGTCGCCAGGCGCGTAGGCCGGAATGGTCTTGTTTAGACGAGCGATTTCTTCCTGCTCGAGGGTTTGGATCAGATTCATGAGGCTTCCTCAGTTGTCTTTTTCGTTCATGCACGCGCTGCACTAATGACCGCAAATCCGTGTCGTCGCAAAGCCTGGGCTCGCTTGACGCTCAATCGGTTGCAGTGGCCGCCAGAGGACCGAAAAGCCCTCGAGTATAGCCGATCAGCGATCAGGCTCCTGAGCCGCCGGCTGGCCCTCGATGAGGGCCAGGTCCCGGGCCGTCAAATGCCCGTTGGCGCGGGCTTTTTCCAACAAATCCGGACGCAGCCGGCCGGTCAACAGCAGACTTTTTTCGCGCCGCCACTGCGCGATCTGGGCGTGGTGGCCCGACAGCAGCGGCGCAGGCACGGCACGGCCCTGCCAAAGTTCCGGGCGACTGTAGTGAGGGCAGTCGAGCAGGCCGTCGATCGCCGGGTTGAAACTGTCCTGGCGGTGGCTGCCCTCGTCGTGCAGCACCCCCGGCTGCAGGCGGGCCACCGCATCGAGCAAAGCCATGGCGGCAATCTCGCCGCCAGACAGCACAAAGTCACCCAGGCTGATCTGCTGGTCCACATGGGCATCGATGAAGCGCTGGTCCACACCCTCGTAACGCCCGCAGATCAGGATCGCCCCCTCGCTGCCGGCCCAATGGCTCACCGCCGCATGGTCCAGCGCAGGGCCGGCCGGCGAAAAAAGCACCACCGGCGCGGCCGCCGGCCGGTCAGCGCGGATGCGCTGCAGGCACTCGAGCAGCGGCTGGGCCAACATGACCATGCCCGGCCCACCACCGTATGGCCGGTCATCGACCCGCCGGTAAGCGCCTTCGCCATGCTCGCGCAGATCCCACAGCCGAACCTGCACCTGACCGGACTCGTAGGCCCGGCGCGTCACCCCACCGACCAGCAGCGGCCCGAACAACTCGGGAAAGAGGGTGACGATGTCAAAGCGCACGATCGCTCGCACCACCGGGATCAGTAATCGGCCTGCCAGTCGACCGTGATGCGCCGACCCGGCAAGTCAACGGCGTCGACATAGGCTGAAACGAAGGGGATCAGACGCTCCGCCGAGCGGGGCGTGCCGTCGGCATCCTCGATGGAGTAGGCCAGCACCAGCACCGAGGTCGGCCCAGTGGCCATGAGGTCACGCACTTGGCCCAGAGGCTCGCCCTGCCGATTGACCACATCCAGGCCGATCAGGTCGACCCAGTAGTACTCGTCGCTGGCCGTTGCGGCAAAGGCGCTGCGGGGCAGAAAAATGCGCGCGCCCTTGAGGCTTTCTGCAGCGCTGCGGTCATCGAGCCCTTCGACCTTGGCCACCAGCGCGTCCGAATGGACCTTGCACTGCTCCACCGTCAGACCGACTGTGCCCTTGAAAGCTGAAAAGCCCGGGCGCAGCCGGGCTTCGGGGGGCTGGACAAACCAGCGGTCGGCCGCCAGCAAGGCCTGCGGCTCGTTGCTGTGGGCCAGCACCTTGACCCAGCCCTTGATGCCCCAGGCGTCGAGCACGCGCCCGACCTCCACGGCATCGTCCGGCAAGGACGCGGGCTGGAATACAGACATCGCTGCCGCGCTCAGGCGGCAGCCGGCGCCTGCTGCTTGACCAGACGCACGACGGTGGGCGAAGCCTGTGCGCCCACGCCTTGCCAGTGGGTCAGGCGGTCCATGGCCACGCGCAGGCCTTCTTCGCCTTCCTTGGCCAGGGGGTTGTAAAAGCCGATGCGCTCGATGAAGCGGCCGTCACGGCGGTCCCGCTTGTCCGCCACAACGATATTGAAAAAAGGACGGTGCTTGGAGCCGCCGCGAGAAAGTCGAATCACGACCATGGTTTATCCTTCGGGTGGTGGGGACCGTGCGGACCCCATGAATCTTGCGGAACTTGAGACACGGCATGGCCACCCGGCCAGCCAAACACCGCAAAGCCCTCCATTATAGCCAGATCCATCTCTTGAGCCGGCGCGGCCGCCGACACCTCGCTCATGCCTCTCATCGTAAGACCCAGCCAAGACGCGGACCTTGGCGCGATCACCGACATCTATGCCCACCACGTGCGCCACAGCACGGGCACCTTCGACACCGAGCCTCCCAGTCTGCAAGAGATGGGGCAGCGACGCGCCGATGTGCTTGGCAAAGGCCTGCCCTACCTCGTGGCAGTCCAAGGTCCAGAGGTGCTGGGCTTTGCCTACTGCAACTGGTTCAAGCCGCGTGCGGCCTACCGCTACTCGGCCGAGGATTCAATTTACCTGCACCCTGCGGCGCAGCGACGCGGCATCGGCCGCCTGCTGCTGGCCGAACTGGTCTGCCAGGCCGAGGCGGCCGGCATTCGCAAGCTCATCGCCGTCATCGGGGACTCGGCCAATGCCGGCTCGGTGGGCGTGCACAGCGCCTTGGGCTTTAACCGGGTGGGCGTGCTGCAGTCGTGCGGCTGGAAATTTGACCGCTGGCTCGATGTGGTCATGATGGAAAAGGCGCTGGGCATCGGGGACAAAGCCCCGCCGGGCCCGTCGCCACAGACGCTGCCTTAATATGCGATCAGCCCGCGACGCATGGGCTGAACTGGGCACCGATGAAAAACAAAACCTTGAGCACCTGGCTGGCCTTTGTCGGCGGCCCCCTGGGATTGCACCGCTTTTACCTCTACGGTCTGGACGACCTGATCGGCTGGGCCTTGCCCATCCCGACGGCCCTGGGCCTTTACGGCCTGATGCGCGCGCGCGGTCTGGGGGTCGATGACCCCATGAGCTGGGTCCTCATTCCTCTGCTGGGCCTCGTTCTGGCCGGCTGCTGCCTCAATGCCATCTGGTACGGCTTGATGGCCGAGGACGCATGGAACGCCCGCTTTAACGCCCGCTTTGACGCCGGCTTGAGCCCACAGACAGAGCACGCCGGGCGCGGCAACTGGCTGACCATCGTCGCTGTCATTGGCTCGCTTATGGTCGGCGCCACGGCACTCATGGGCGCCCTGGCTTACGGCTTTCAGCGCTACTTTGAGTGGCAGATCGAGTTGGCCCGGCAAATATCGCAGTGAGCCAGGCCAGGCGGCGCTCCTGCACCCTCCTGCCCAAGCTTGCCATTCAGATCATGAGCGCCAAGGTTGCGGTCAGCGTGAGCATGGCCAGCATGGACGACATGGCCACGCTGGCCGTCACCAGATCCTGGGCCACCCCGTAGCGCTGCGAAAACAAAAACACATTGGCCCCGATCGGCAAGGCAGCCGTGACCACCATGACCGTCATCGGCAAGCCCTCAACACCCAGCAGGCGGCACAGGGCCCAGACCAGAACCGGATGGAGCAGGTTCTTGACGCCCGCCAGCGCCAAGGCGCCACGCCAATGCTGGCCGACCGAGGTGTACGAAAGGGACACGCCCACCAGCACCAGGGCCAGCGGTGACAGGGCCGAGCCAAGCAGGGCCAAAGGTTTGTCGATCAGCGGCGCAATGGCCCAGCCGGTCTGCGCGTACAGCAGCCCCAGCAAAATGGGCAGGGGCACCGGATGCAAGACCGTGGACTTGAGCGACTGCAACACGATGGCCAGCGTGGACTGCGGCGCTCGGGCATCGCCCGGCAGCACCGCCGCATCACGGCGCATCGCCACTTCAAGCACCAAGGTGGCCAGGGTCAACAACACCAGCGCGTGAATGGAGACCAAGGTGAGCAAGGTGACCAGACCTTGGGCGCCAAAAAGCAGGTTGATCAGCGCAATCCCGATCATCACCGTGTTTGAAAATGTTCCCGCCAGCGCCAACACCGCCGATCGCCGGCTGAAGCCTTGCAGCAGCAAGATGGCGCCAAACAAGATGCCAGCTGCCAAGAAATAGGCCGCCACCGGCATGAAATCGAGCTGTTCAATGCGCACCTGGCTCATGGTGCGAAACAGCAAGGCCGGCGAGAGCAACAGAAAAATCAGATTGGTCAGGTCCTTCAAGGAGGCCTGACCCAGCCAGCCCAGGCGCCCGGCGAGGTAGCCCGATGCGATCAGCAAAATCACAGGGGCAAGAGAGTCGACAACGGCGCCATTCATGGGCGGCGATCTTAGCCGCCCATGCCCGAGCCACGCCCGAGCCACGCCCGAGCACACGGCCACGCCGCTCGCGCTGAGGCGGCCCTGCCGGCTTGACCGACGCGTCAGAGACAGGCGTGCGCCTTGAGCGGCTGCAGCGCGCTCGACTGCTCGAGCAGCCAGCGCTCGACGGCGGCAGCGTCCTGGAGGCGGCGCAGTTGCTGATAGGCCTGCTCGGCCTGCGTGCTCGCACGCCGCAGAAAATTGAGCCACTGCTTGAGCCGACCGGCGCGCGCCCGCGGCTCGATGTGCTCGCACACGCGCCGCCAAAAACGCTCCAGGTGAGGCAGCATCTCGGGCCAATCGAGCTCGCCTGCAGCCTGTGGCCCGCAGGCCGCAGGCGGCCATCCGAGTGCGCGCCTGAGCTTGCCCGCCAGCGCCGGATCGACCACAGCGCCGCGCCCGAGCATGAGCGCGTGCGCACCAGACTCGCGCAGACAGCGGCGTGCATCATCGACCGACCAAACCTCGCCATTGGCCACCACGGGCAGGCGCACGGCCGCCCTGACATCGGCCACGCGTGACCAATAAGCGGGCGGGCGGTAGCCATCGTCGCGCGTGCGGGCATGCACCACCAGCTCCGAGGCACCACCGGCCTCGATGGCCTGCGCACAAAGCTCGGCAAACCGGTCGTGGGTATAGCCCAGCCGCATCTTGGCCGACACCACCACATCGGCCGGCACCGCACGGCGCACCGCCTCGACGATGCGCAGGAGCTGCTCGGGCTCTTGCAGCAAGATGGCCCCACCTCCGTGGCGGTTGACCACCTTGGCCGGGCAGCCAAAGTTCAGGTCGATGCCGGCCGAGCCGAGTTCGGCCAGCCGGGCGGCGTTGTCAGCCATGCACGCCGGATCGGATCCCAGCAGCTGTGCGCGCACCGGCACGCCGGCAGCCGTGCGGCTGCCATGGAGCAGCTCGGGCATCACGCGCCAAAACACCCGCGGCGGCAGCAATTGATCGGTCACGCGGATGAACTCGCTGACGCAGCGGTCAAAGCCGCCGATGCCGGTGAGCACGTCGCGCAGCACGAAGTCGAGCAGGCCCTCCATCGGGGCCAGCAGCAACTGCGGGGGGCGTTCAGGCTCGGCCGTCATCTCGGCAGGGGGCATCGGGGTGCGGGCCGCAGCGCCTGCCGGCGCGTCAGAGCAAATCGCGGCGCAAGCGGATCTCTTCCATCTTGCCACTGCCCGCACTGACGAGCCGTATGCTGTTGGTCTCGCGCTTGAAGCCGTTGTGCTCAAAAAACCGCAAGGCCCGCTCGTCGCGCAGGGGCAGCCAGACCGTGACCTTGGTGCAGCCCTCGTCCTTGAGCCCGTCGTGGGCCGCGTCCCACAAAGCAGTGCCCACGCCTTGCTGGACATGGTCGGGCAAGACGCACAGCGCCCAAATCTCGCCGGTGGTCGAGGGCGTGCCCTTGTCACGCGAGCGGTCAAAACCGACAAAGCCGACCATGGTCTCGCCCTCAATGGCCACCTGCACCTGCGGCT
>CANHDQ010000133.1 GCA_947459405.1 Comamonadaceae bacterium | reverse complement strand
GGCTCGAAGCCATCAAGATCGAGCAGGAGCTCAAGGAGTTGCGCACGCAACAGGTTCGGCTCGAAGAGATCTTGGCCAGCCCTGCGGCCCTGCGTCGCCTGCTGGTCAAGGAGATCGAGGCCGATGCCAAGGTTTTTGCCGATGCGCGGCGCACGCGCATCCAGGAAGACAAGAAGGCCGTTGCCGAAGTCAAGGTCGCCGACGAGCCGGTCACGGTGGTGGTCTCCGAGAAGGGTTGGGTGCGTGCCCGCCAGGGTCACGGGCATGAGCCCGCCAGCTTTGCCTTCAAGGCCGGCGATGGCCTGTATGGCACGTTTGAGTGCCGGACGGTCGACACGCTCCTCATCTTTGGCAGCAATGGCCGCATCTACAGCGTGGCCGTGGCCGCACTGCCTGGCGCACGAGGCGACGGCCAGCCTGTGACCACCTTGATCGACCTGGAAAGCGGCACGCAGCCGGTGCACTACTTTGCGGGGCCGCCCGGTGCCACGCTGCTGCTGTCGGGCTCAGGCGGCTACGGCTTTCTCGCGACGCTCGAGAGCATGGTCTCGCGCAACAAGGCCGGCAAAGCCTTTGTCAGCCTGGCCGAGGGCGAAAGCCTGTGCGCGCCCTCGCATGTCAGCCTCAGCAGTGCCACGGTATCGCCTGACCGACCGGCGATGCCTGCGGCCACCCATGTGGCCTGCGCCAGCACCGGCGGTCGCGTCCTGACCTTTGCCATCGAGGAGCTCAAGCTGATGGAAAAAGGTGGCCGTGGCCTGATGCTGATCGACCTGGAGGCCAAGGACAGCTTGGCCGGCGCCGCCGCCTACACGCGCAGCGTGAAAATCCAGGGCATCGGCCGCGGCGGCAAGGCGCGTGAGGAAACGCTGGAGATTCGCAGCCTCAACAATGCCAAGGCCGGACGGGCCAAAAAAGGCCGGGTGGCCGACCTGGGTTTCAAGCCCAATCGGCTCAGCCGGGTGGAGTGAGCCCAGCCCCTGGGCCTGGCTTGTGCCGCCGTCGAGGGTGTTTTTCGAGAAGGCAGTTGCCCCATGACCGATGCGCCTGAGTTGGCCGCGCAGATCTTGACCGAGCATTGGCGCACACGCCAGGCGATTGACGCGCTGCCCGACTTGTGCCGGCCGGCCACGCGGGCCGAGGGCTACGCCGTGCAGGCGCGTTGGCCGGCCCGGATCGGCCCCATAGGCGGCTGGAAGATCGCTGCCACCAGCGTGGCCGGGCAGCGGCACATTGGGGTCGACGGCCCGCTGGCCGGACCGGTGTTTGCCAGGCGCGTCTGGGCCGATGGCGCCACCGTCTCCTTGAGCGGCAACCGCATGCGCGTGGCCGAGTGCGAGGTGGTGTTTGGCTTTGCCCGGGCGATCGAGCCACGCCCCGAGCCCTGGACGCGGGCCCAGGCGTTGGCGCAAGTGGCCCGGGTGATGCCGGGCATCGAGGTGCCCGACTCGCGGTTTGCGCACTTCGAGCGGGCCGGGCAGGCGCAGTTGATCGCCGATTGCGCCTGCTGCCACGAGATGCTCGTGGGCCACCCCTCGTCGGCGCTGGATCGCCTAAACGATCTGGCCGCTTTACCGGTCCAGGCCCGGCTCAGCGATGGCCGCCTCTTCGAGGGTGTGGGCAGCAATGCCCTGGGCGATCCGGTCGAGGCGCTGCGCTGGTTTCTTGGCGAGATGAGCGCTGCAGGCCAGCGCATTGAAGCCGGTCACTTTTTGACCACTGGCGCCTGCGTCACCCCGATTGCGGTCGAGCCGGGCCAGGCGATGGAGGCCGACTTTGGCTGGCTGGGCGCCATGAGGGTGCGCTTCGATTGAGCGGCCTGCCGCTGGCCCTTCAAGCCAGCGGTTCAAGCAACTCCTGCACGCTGGCAATCACCCGATCGGGTTTGCAGTGGTGGACCGACTGGCCCATGTTGTAGCCATAGGGCAGAAGCCAGACCTTCAGGCCGGCGCGGCGGGCGGTTTCGGCATCAATCGAGGAGTCGCCCACAAACAGCGCGTGTTCCGCAGCGACTGAAAAGCGTTGCAGACAGTGCAGCACGCCTTGCGGATTCGGTTTCTTGGTGGGCAGTGTGTCGCCCGAAATCACCAGGTCGAGCAGCCCTTCGAGCGCGTGGGCGCGCAGCACGGCCTCGGTGTGGCGGCCTTCCTTGTTGGTCACCACTGCCAGCCGGCAGCCCTGTGCGCGCAGGCGCTGCAGGGTCTCGCGCACGTGCGGGTAGAGCCGGCTGCGCGTGCCGCAGCGGCTTTGGTAGTGCCGTGCAAAGACGGCCAGGATGTCGGGCAAGTCGGGGCCGCGCCGCACATCGGCGACCGCACAGCCGCGAATGTGGGCCAGGGCGCTAATCAGCAGTTCGTGCGTGCCGTGCCCGATCCAGCCATCGACCAGCGCCTGCTCGACGGGCGCGTGGCCCAGATGGGCCAGGGTGTCGTTGAGCGCATCGGCGATTTCACAAGCGGTTTCGATCAGCGTGCCATCGAGGTCGAACAGCACCGCCTTCCAGGCCGCGCCCATCAGGCCAGCCTCAGGCCGAGTCTGCGCCGATTCACCGGGGGCAAGCCCAAGGTCGCAAAGATCCGTTGCATGGCCCGCTCCAACTTGCCGTCGGCTCAGGATACCTCGGCAATCATTTCGATTTCGACGCAGGAACCGCGGGGGATGGCGACCACGCCGAAGGCGCTGCGCGCGTGCTCGCCTGCTGCGCCGAACACCTGCCCGAGCAACTCGCTGCAGCCGTTGGTCACCAGATGCTGCTCGTTGAAGTCTGGCGTCGAGCAAACCAGGCTCATCACCTTGACGATGCGCTTGACGCTGCCCAGGTCCTTGCCCTGGCTGGCCAGGGCCGCGTGCAAGGTTCCCAGCAGCTCGATGCAGATGGAGCGCGCGGCCTGTTGGCCCTGCGCCGTGTCCATGGTTTGCCCCAGCCGGCCCAGCCAGGGCTGGCCGTCGGGTTTTTTGGCGATGTGGCCGCTGAGAAAAATCAGCGAGCCGGTCTGCACATAGGGCACATAGGCTGCAGCCGGAACGCTCAGGGGGGGCAATTGGATGCCCATTTTTTGCAGTTGCTCGTAGGGGCGGGTCATGGTGAGGTCTTGGTTTGGCGTAAACAAGGTCCGACTGTGCGGTTTTGCGGCGCTGGCTCAGCCAGCCGGTAAACTAGCGCGCACCGCAATTGTGCACGGCGCGGGGCCGTGCTCGAGGTTTGGTTGACGCGCTTGCCGGGTAACCGGCTGGCCCCTGACATTCTTGCCCTGTGAACAAACTGCTGGCCCTGGCCCGACAAATTGACGCATTGAGCCGCGCCGCGGCGCTTGTGGCCATCTGGCTGGTGCTCATTTGCGCGCTGGTGTCGGCCGGCAATGCGCTGTCGCGCTACACCCTGGACCTGTCGTCCAACGCCTGGCTCGAGATGCAGTGGTACATGTTTGGTGCCACGGTCTTGCTGGGCGCGCCTCACCTGCTCAACAAGAACGGGCATATCCGGGTGGACCTGTTTTACGCCAAACTCAATGATCGGCAGCGCGCCTGGCTTGACCTGGGCGGACTCATCTTCTTCCTGCTGCCCTTCTCGTACTTCATGGTGCTGTATTCCTGGCCTTGGTTTGTCGAGGCCTGGCAGATCAACGAGATTTCCGCAAATGCCGGCGGGCTGGTGCGCTGGCCAGTCAAGCTTTTGCTGCCACTGGGTTTTGGTTTGCTCATCTTGCAGGGCTTGTCTGAAATCATCAAGCGCGTGGCCGCGCTGCGTGGTGATATTGCGCTGGACACCCACTACGAAAGGCCGCTGCAGTAGCCATGAATCCGATCGACTTCATGGCCCCGGCGATGTTCGCCGCCCTGGTGGCGTTTTTGCTGCTGGGTTTGCCTGTGGCGTTTTCGCTGGCCGCCCTGGGGCTGGCCTCGGGCCTGGTGGCCATTGAGCTGGGTTTGTTTCCCGCTCAATTCATGGCCAATCTGCCTTACCGCGTGTTTGGCATCTTGTCCAATGAACTGCTGCTGTCGATTCCTTTTTTCACCCTGATGGGTGCCATCCTCGAGCGCAGCGGCCTGGCCGAAGACCTGCTCGAGGGCTTTGCCCAGTTGTTCGGATCCTTGCCCGGCGGGCTGGCCTATGCGGTGATCGTGGTCGGCGCCATTCTGGGTGCCATCACGGGCACGGTGGCCGCCTCGGTCATTGCCATGGGGGTAATTGCCCTGCCCATCATGCAGCGTTACGGATACAGCCCGCGGCTGGCCACGGGCGTGATTGCAGCCTCGGGCACGATCACGCAGGTCATCCCACCGTCGCTGGTGCTCATCGTGCTGGCCGACCAGCTGGGCAAGTCAGTGGGCGACATGTATCTGGGTGCGGTCGGCCCCTCGCTGGCGCAGATTGCGATCTTCGTTTTGTTCATTTTCGTGCTCTCGCTGATCCGGCCCAAGTCCATGCCGCCGCTGCCGCCCGAGGCGCGCACCCTGGTCGGTTGGGCGCTGGCGCGCAAGGTGGCCATGGGCGTGCTGCCCTCGTCGGTGTTGATCTTCATCGTGCTCGGCACGATCTTCGTGGGCCTGGCCACGCCTACCGAGGCCGGCGCCATGGGCGTGGTCGGCGCGATCTTGCTGGCCGGCGTGCACCGGCGTCTGAACTGGAAGATGGTGCGAGAGGGGATGGAGTCGACCATGGAGATCACCGTCATGGTGATCTTTATCCTGATTGGTGCGACTGTGTTTACCCTGGTGTTTCAGGGCGTCGACGGCGCGATCTGGGTTGAGCACCTTTTCATCGCCGTGGGCGCCGATGATGCCGTGACCTTCCTGATCGTGGTCAACATCATGATCTTCATCCTGGCGTTCTTCCTCGATTTCTTCGAGATCGCCTTTATCGTGGTGCCTCTGCTCGTGCCCATGGCCAACAAGTTGGGCATCGACCTGATCTGGTTTGGCGTTCTTATCTGCGTGAACATGCAGACCTCGTTCATGCACCCACCGTTTGGTTTCGCCCTGTTTTACCTGCGCGGCATCGCGCCGCCGTCGGTCAAGAGCAGCGACATCTACCTTGGCGCCATCCCCTGGGTGCTGCTGCAACTGCTGCTGGTCGGCGTGTTGATCTTCTACCCCGAGATCGTCACGGGCATGCTCGACAAGCCTGTTGGCGGCAACCTCGATGCCGTCGAGATCCGGGTTGAGCCGCCGCCGGGCGACGCGGGCGGTGCAGCCGGATCATCGGGCGGGCAAGGCTCCGGTGCCCCCGCCGATCCGGCCGATTACTTCAAGAGCAACTGAAGCAAGCGTACCGCCTTGAGGGGCTTGAAGCTCGGCGCTGGGAGCTGACTGCAATTGGCTCGCGGGGCGGCCACCGCCTTGGCCAGACATGAAAAAAGCCCCGGCGGGCTGTTCACCCACCGGGGCCCAGGATCGACTGCCAATCAGATCTTCTGGCGGCCCACGAAGGAGTCAAAGCTGTCCTCGGCGACGCGGAACCAGGCCACCTGGTCGCGCTGGAAGGCCAGCATGTGCTCGTACATGCGCTTGAAGGCTGCGCTCCTGGCCGACGCTTCGGCCATCAGCTCCTGATTGGCCTTGAAGCACGCCTCGAGCACCGATTGCGGGAAGGGGCGCAGCACCGCACCACCCTGAACCAGCCGCTTGAGGGCCGCCGGGTTGAGCGCGTCATAGCGGGCCTGCATCCAGGTGTTGGCCTCGGCGGTGGCCGCCTGCAGCGCGTAGCGATAGGCTTCGGGCAGCGCGTTGTAGGCCTTGAGGTTGGCCTGAAAGCCCAGTGCAGCGCAGCCTTCGTTCCAGCCAGGGTAGTAGTAGTAGCGCGCCACCTTGTTGAGGCCCAGCTTCTCGTCGTCAGCCGGTACTGTGAATTCGGCTGCATCGATGGTGCCTTTTTCCAGAGCCGAATAGATCTCGCCAGCGGGCAATTGCTGGGTCACGACGCCGAGCTTGGCCAGCACCTGGCCGCCCATGCCGCCAGTGCGGAACTTCAGGCCCTTGAGGTCGGCCACGTCCTTGATCTCGCGTTTGAACCAACCGCCCATCTGCGAGCCGGTGTTGCCTGCCAGCAGGTTGACCACGCCGACTTCGCGGGTGAAGTCGTTAAACAGCTTTTCGCCGCCGCCATGCATCCACCAGGCGTTGTACTGACGGCTGTTGAAGCCAAAGGGCACGCAGGTGCCGATCGCCCAGGCCGGGTCTTTGCCGATGTAGTAGTAGGGCGCGGTCTGGTTGCACTCGATCGTGCCTTTTTCGACTGCGTCGAGCACTTGCAGTGGCGGCACGATTTCGCCGGCTGCGTGCACGCTGATCTGAAACTTGCCACCGGTGATCTGGCTGACTCGCCGGGCGATCAATTCAGCCGTGCCAAACAGCACTTCGACGCTTTTCGGAAAGCTCGAGGCCATGCGCCAGCGCACCACGTCAGACTGCGCGATGGCAGGCGCCGATATGCTGGCCGCACCGGCTGCGACGGCTGCAGCGCCGCCTTTGGTCAAAAACTCACGACGACTCATGGGAAATCTCCTTGATGGGATGTCTTTTAGGCTTTTGCACGCACCGATCCTGCGGTGCGACACGCAAGGGACTGCGGGTGCCTGTTTTTACTACAAATTGACAACAATCAGACCTGGGGCTGACCATGAATCCCGAGGCCTTTGAGGTCAATGGCCTGGGGGGCGGGCACGAGGCCGGCCTCGTGCAGCGCGATCTCGCGTACCGTCACCGCGACGCTGAGGACGTGCCGGGCCCCGCCATGGATCACGCCGCGAAGGGGCGAGACATCGAGAAAGTCGCGCCCTCGCGCCAGCGTCACGTAGTCGGCGCCAGGTTGACGCGCGTTGGTCGGATCGAGCTCCAGCCAGAAGCCCGATGGGGCGGCCTGCGGCCCTTGGCTCGCCAGCGGGCAGTAGACCGACGCCCAGGCATGCGAAGCGTCGCCCCCGATCAGCCGGCTCTGGCCGGGTGGCGGCGAGGTCAGCAGATAGCCGCTGACATAGCGAGCGGCCAGGCCCAGGCTGCGGCAGCAGGCAATCAGAATGTGGGCGAAGTCCTGACACACGCCCTTGCCTTGCCGCAGAGCCTGTAGCGCCGGCGTGGCCACATCGGTGCTCAGGCTCTCGTAGCGCATGTGGCGTGCGATGCGCAGCATCAGGTCCCAGGCTGCCTCGGCAATGGGCCGACCCGGGCTAAAGCTAGGCAGGGCGAACTGGGCAAACTCGGCGTGGTGGGCCAGCCCTGGCGAGTCAAAGACGAATGGCGAGGCCGGCTGCGGCGGCGCCCCGGCCCGGTAACGCAGTTGCTCGCGTACCTGCTCCCAGGGCGCGCTGGCGAGCAGGCGCGGCGTTGTACTGGTCTGAGTCTGGACCACGCTGTCGGCCTGCACGCGCAATTGGGCGTGGTGGCTGTGCAGCGAAAAATAGGTGCGGCTGTTGCCGTAGACATCGATCAGGGTGCGCTGATGGGCCGGGCTCGGGCTGATATGCAGTGCATGGCCGAGCAGCTTTTGGTTCGGCTCATTGAGCGGGCGCAGATGGGCCAGATGCTGCGCATCTTCCACCGCCGGGCTGTAGTCGTAGCGCGTTTCGTGCAGGATGTGCAGCAGCATGGCAATCGCTCAAGCGCC
>CANHDQ010000132.1 GCA_947459405.1 Comamonadaceae bacterium | reverse complement strand
GCGGCATCGGCGAGGGCATCGCCAAACGGCTGGCTGAAGAAGGCGCTGCAATCGTCGTCAACGACTTGGTGCCCACAGGCGGGCAGCGGGTCTGTGACGAAATCAACGCGGCCGGGGGCCGCGCCTGTTTCGTCAAGGCAGACGTCACCCGCAACGAGGAGATGAAGCGACTCGTCGATACAGCGGTGCAGCAGTTTGGCCGCCTCGATGTAATGGTCAACAACGCTGGCTGGACCCACCGCAACCAGAGCGCGCTCAACGTGAGCGAAGAAGAGTTTGATCGCTGCTACGCCGTCAACGTCAAGAGCATCTACCTGAGCTGCCTGCATGCTGTGCCCATCTTCCGCGCGCAGGGAGGCGGCAGCTTCATCAACATCGCCTCCACCGCTGGAGTGCGCCCCCGCCCTGGTCTGACCTGGTACAACGGCTCCAAAGGAGCGGCCATCGTCACCAGCAAGTCCTTGGCGGCCGAGCTGGGCCCGGACAATATCCGCGTCAATTGTCTCAACCCCGTGATGAACCCGACCACGGGCATGGGTGAGCTGTTTGCAGGCGGCGAGTTAACCGAAGAGCGGCTGGCCCGCTTTCGCGCCACCATACCGTTGGGGCGCTTCTCCACCGCCCTGGATGTTGCCAACGCCGCCCTGTTTTTGGCCAGTGATGAGGCGGCTTTCATCTCGGGTGTGTGCATCGAAGTCGATGGCGCCCGCTGCGTTTGAGTCCAGTGGCGAACAGGCCTTGGCCTGGGGCAAAATCAGACCCTGCCATGAGTGATCCCACACCGAGCCGGCGCATTGCCATCGCCGACCTTCGCTACGCCGGCCAGATGCCGCCCATCCCC
The DNA here is from genome assembly GCA_947459405.1 of Comamonadaceae bacterium. Classification (GTDB taxonomy): domain Bacteria; phylum Pseudomonadota; class Gammaproteobacteria; order Burkholderiales; family Burkholderiaceae_C; genus Polaromonas. Next base: position 6,785 of record CANHDQ010000132.1, on the reverse strand, counting down.
GCCCATCAATCGGCGCCAACGGGGCATGTCGCTGACCGCCTCAACAGGCCATTGCACGACTTGCGCATCAGCGTGACCGACCGCTGCAATTTCCGCTGCAGCTACTGCATGCCGCGCGAGGTCTTCGACAAGGACTATGCCTTTTTGCCGCAGAGCTCGCTCCTGAGCTTCGAGGAAATCACGCGACTGGCCCGGCTCTTCGTCGCGCACGGCGTGCGCAAAATCCGTCTTACCGGCGGCGAGCCGCTGCTGCGCAAGAACATCGAAGTGCTGATCGGCATGCTGGCCGAGCTGCGCACGCCCGATGGCCAACTGCTCGACATCACGCTGACCACCAATGGCTCGCTGCTGGCCAAGAAAGCCCAAGCCCTCAAGGACGCCGGCCTGCGGCGGGTGACCGTGAGCCTGGACGGCCTGGACGATGCCGTCTTTCGGCGCATGAACGATGTGGACTTCCCCGTGGCCGATGTACTGCACGGCATCGAGGTGGCACAAAGCGTGGGACTTGCCCCCCTGAAAATCAATATGGTGGTCAAGCGCGGGACCAACGAGCACGAGATCGTGCCCATGGCCCGCCATTTCCGCGGCACGGGCAGCGTGCTGCGCTTTATCGAATACATGGACGTGGGCGCGACCAACGGCTGGCGCATGGACGAGGTTCTTCCATCTGCGCAAGTCATTGAGCGCATCGCTGCGCACCACGCGCTGCAGCCGCTTGAGGCCACCCAGCCGGGCGAGACGGCCCAGCGCTGGCGCTACGCCGACGGGCAAGGCGAGATCGGGGTGATCAGCAGCGTGACCCAGGCTTTTTGCGGCAGTTGCAACCGGGCTCGGCTGTCGACCGAGGGCAAGCTCTTCCTGTGCCTCTTTGCCAGCCAGGGACACGATCTGCGCGCACTGCTGCGAGGCGCCTACAGCGACGAGCAGATTGCAGGGGCCATTGGCCTGATCTGGCAGCAGCGCAGTGACCAATATTCCCAACTGCGCGCCAGCGCGTCGGCTGCAGCCGGCGAGCGCCGGGTGGAAATGAGTTACATCGGAGGCTAAATGCCATCGGCCCGCGACATCACAGGCCTGGTGCTGGCCGGCGGGCGCGGCTTGCGCATGGGTGGGCTCGACAAAGGCTTGCAGCCGTTTCGAGGCCAGCCGCTGGCGCGCCACTGCCTGAGCAGGCTGGCAGTGCAAGTGGGCACAACTGCGCTCAACGCCAACCGGCATTTGCCGCAGTACGCGGCCTGGGGGGCGCCGGTCTGGCCCGACAGCGCCGATGCAGGCGAATTTGCCGGCCCTCTGGCCGGCTTTCTGGCCGGCCTCGAACACTGCCAGACGCCCTACCTGTGCACGGTGGCCTGCGACACGCCGCTGTTTCCCACCGATCTGGTCCAAAGGCTGGCCCAAGCCCTCGACAGCCAGGGCTGCGATCTGGCCATGGCAGCGGCGATCGAAGAAGACGCCCAGGTGCGCAATCAACCGGTCTTTTGCCTCATCAAGGCAACCCAGCGCGAAAGTCTGCGCGCCTTTATCGCTGGGGGGGGCCGCAAGATCGACACCTGGACCGCCACCGAACGCGCCGCTCGGGTGGTCTTCGACCGCCCGCACGACGATCCACGCGCCTTCTTCAACGCCAACACCCTCGAGCAGCTCAGGCAACTGGAGCGTTCATGAAAACGCTACAAGAAATTGCCGCTCAGTTGCAAGGCTACGACCCGCAGTCGCTGCCGGTGGCCCAGGTGCAGGCTTTTTTGCGCGAGCTCGTCAGCCCGATCGACGGCGCAGAGGACGTCAGCCTGCTCGAGGGCCTGAACCGCATCCTCGCGGGTGACCTGGTCTGCCCGATCGATGTGCCACCGCACGACAACTCGGCGATGGACGGCTATGCCTTTGCAGGCTCGCAGCTCGATCCGAACCAGCCTTTGAGCCTGCGCGTGGTCGCCACCGCCTGGGCCGGACGGTCCTCACAGGCCACCGTCGGCCCGGGGGAGTGCGCCAAAATCATGACCGGGGCCGTCATGCCCACCGGGCTCGACACGGTGCTGCCGCAGGAATTGGCCCAGCTCAGTCCCGACGGGCTGAAGGTGACCGTGCCGCCAAACCTGCTGCGCCTGGGCGACAACCGCCGCCTGCGGGGCGAGGACCTCAAGTGCGGCCAGGCGGCCCTAAGGCGCGGGCAAAGGCTCACGCCTACTCAGCTGGGCCTTGCCGCCTCGCTCGGCCTGAGCACGCTGCGCGTTTACCGGCGGCTCAAAGTGGCCTGCTTTTCCACCGGCGACGAGATCCTCTTGCCGGGCCAGACGCCACGGGAGGGCGCGGTCTACGACAGCAACCGCTATACCCTGATCGGTCTGCTGCAGGGTCTGGGTTGCGAAGTCATCGATCTCGGGCTGATTGCCGACGACCCGGCGCAGCTGCGCGCCACCTTTGCGCGAGCAGCGCGCGAGGCCGACGCCATCATCAGCTCGGGCGGGGTCAGCGTCGGCGAGGCCGATCACACCAAGGCCATCATGCGCGAGCTCGGCGATGTGGTGTTCTGGCGCGTGGCCATGCGGCCTGGACGACCGATGGCGGTGGGGCGCATCAAGGCTGCACAACGCAGCACAGTCATGTTTGGCCTGCCCGGCAATCCCGTCGCCGTGATGGTCACCTTCCTGGCCTTCGTGCGGCCCGCCTTGCTGCAAATGATGGGCTGCACCGACGCGCCGCCACCCCTGCTCAAGGCCCGCAGCGTGCAGAGCCTGCGGAAAAAACCGGGACGCACCGAGTACCAGCGCGGATGGGTCGAAACCGATAACCAAGGCCATCTGCAGGTGCGCACCACAGGCGACCAGGGCTCGGGCGTGCTCAGCTCCATGGACAGGGCCAACGGCCTGATCGTCCTGCACCATGCGCAGGGGCCGGTGGCTCAGGGCCAGGACGTCGACGTGATGATGTTCAGCGGCGTAATCTAGCCGCCATCATCACAGGCCTTCGATGATGCGGATGTCCCGCACAGCCGCATTCGCGCCCAGTGCCGCCAACGCTTCTTTGTAAGCAGCACTTTCGTAGGCCGCCAGAGCGGCCTGCAGGCTGTCGAATTCGAAGATGACCGTGCGCATGGCCTTTCCCTGCTCTTTGACAGCAGCGGGCATGCCGCGCGCCAAGGCCCGACCCCCAGCAGCTTGCAGGGCAGGCCCCGCGAGCTTGGCGTAAGCCTGCAAGGCCGCATCATCGTGTATGGCCTGGTAGGCGCTGATCCAGTAGGCTTTGGGCATTGAGGACTCCAATCGATCAATAAGACATCACTTGGCGATCAGCTCGTCGTGCGCATGGGGCGCCGCCTGCTCGCGAACCTCGCGGGTGTCAGCGCCCGGGATCGACTGGCGGGCAAACAGCGAGTACATGGTGGGCACCACAAAAATGGTCAGCACCGTGCCCAGGCTCATGCCGCCCACGATGACCCAACCGATCTGGATGCGGCTCTCGGCGCCCGCGCCGGTGGCCAGCGCCAGCGGCACGGCACCGAGCACCATGGCACCGGTCGTCATCATGATCGGGCGCAGCCGCTGCGTGGCCGCCTGAATCAGCGCGTCGGTCATCTCCATGCCCTGGATGCGCAGCTGGTTGGTGAACTCGACAATCAAGATGCCGTGTTTGGTGATCAAACCAACAAGCGTGATCAGACCGATCTGCGAATACACATTGAGCGATCCCCCGGACCATTTGAGCGCGAGCAAGGCGCCAATCATGGAAAGCGGCACTGACAGCATGATCACCAGCGGATCGACAAAGCTCTCAAACTGCGCAGCCAGCACCAAGAAGATGAAGACCAGGGCCAAGATAAAGACGATGGCCAGCGCCCCTTGCGAATTGCGGAACTCGCGCGAGGTTCCGCTCAGGTCGGTGCTGTAGCCGGTCTTGAGCACCTTGGCCGCCGTCGCGTCCATGAATTTGAGTGCCTCACCGAGCGAGTAATCGGGCGCCAGGTTGGCCGTGATCGTGACCGAACGACGTTGGCCAAAGTGATTGAGCTCACGCGGCGAGACGGTTTCACGCACCTTCACCAAAGCCGAAAGCGGGATCATGGCCTCATTGCGTCCCCGCACATAAATGCGGTCAATGTCATCGGGCGTGTTGCGCCCCGAAGCCTGGGTTTGCACGATCACGTCGTACTGATCGGCGTCGCGCTTGTAGCGCGTCACATTGCGACCGCCCAGCAAGGTCTCAATCGCGCGGGCTACCGCATCGATGCCCACCCCGAGGTCGGCGGCGCGATCGCGATCGACCTCGATGCGCAGCTCCGGCTTGTTCAGGCGCAGGTCCACGTCGGGCGCCACGATGCCTGGGTTTTTGGCCATCTCGTCGAGCATCTGGCGCGTGACCTGGTTGAGTTGCTGGTAGCTGGCCGAGGTCTGGATCACGAAGCTCAGCGGACGCTCGCGAAAGCCCTGACCGAGCGACGGCGGCGTGATCGGGAAGGCGCTGACGCCCGGCAGCGAGGCAAAGCGTGGCTGCAACTCACGGGCGATTTCCAGTGTGGTGCGCTGGCGGTCGTCCCAATCGACGGCCCGGTAAAAGACCGAACCCTGGGCCACTGTGGGGTTGCCGATGTTGGCAAAAATACGGTCGAACTCAGGGTACTTTTGCCCCATCGCCTCAATGGCCTGGGCATAGCGGTTGGTGTAGGCCAGGGTCGAGCCGTCGGGCGCATTGATGTTGGCCAAAATCACGCCGCGGTCCTCCAGCGGCGCCAACTCCGACTTCATCGAGGGGAACACCCAGGCGATGCCGACGGCACTCAGGACCATCACCCCGACCACGATCCAGCGCGCCTGCACAAACCAGGCGCCGGCGCGGGTGACCCAGGCAGCCCCTTCGGCGGGGCGGGCCCGCGCGGTCACCAGCCAGCGCAGCACACGCCCGTAGCCGCCCGCGATCGAGTTGAGGATGCGCTCCATCCCCCGATCGAACCAGTTGGGCTTGGGGTTGTGACGCAGCAGCTTGCTCGACATCATGGGCGTGAGCGTCAAAGCCACAAAGCCCGAGACCACCACGGCGCCGGCCAGGGCCAGCGCAAATTCAATGAACAGCCGCCCGGTGCGCCCCGGCGTGAAGGCCAGCGGCGCGTACACCGCCACCAGCGTGGCCGTCATGGTGATCACCGCGAAGCCAATTTCACGCGCGCCCTTGATGCTCGCTGAAAACGGATCCATCCCCTCCTCAATGTGGCGGTAGATGTTCTCCAGCATCACGATGGCATCGTCGACCACCAGACCGATGGCCAGCACCAACGCGAGCAAGGTCAGGGTGTTGATCGAAAATCCCGCCATCGCCATCAGGGCAAAGGTGCCAACCAGGCTCACTGGAATGGTAATGATGGGAATAAGCGAGGCCCTAAACGTTCGCAGGAAAACGAAGATCACCAAGGCCACCAGCACCACCGCCTCGGCAATGGTCTTGTAGACGTTCTTGATCGAACGGTCGATGAAGACCGAGTTGTCGTTGGCCACCGAAATTTGCACATCGGCCGGTAGGTCGGCCTGCAACTTGGGCATCATCTCGCGCACGCCCCGCGACAGATCGAGTGGGTTGGCAGTGGCCTGCCGGATCACGCCAACCGAGAGCGAGGGCTTGCCGTTCAGGCGCACCGCGGTGCGCTCATCTGCGGGCTCTTCCCGCACCCGCGCCACATCGCGGATCTTGACCGGAAAACCGTTGACCGTGCGGATCACGATGTCGCCAAACTGCCCGGCGCGCGCCAAATCGGTCTGGGAGGTCACACTGAACTCGCGCTGCGAAGACTCGATGCGCCCGGCCGGCAACTCCAAGTTGCTGCGCCGAATCGCATCCTCCACATCCTGTGTGGTCAACCGGTAGCCCGCCAGCCGGTCGGTGTCGAGCCAGACCCGCATGGCATATTTGCGCTCGCCAAAAATGCGCACATCGGCCACGCCGGTGACCGTCTGCAGCCGCGGCTTGACCACCCGGTTGATGAGGTCGTTGATCGCCAACTGAGGCGTGGTTTCGCTGGAAAACGCCAGCCAGACCACCGGGAAGGCATCGGCCTCTACCTTGGCGATCACCGGCTCTTCGATGGCCTGTGGCAGGCGGTTGCGCACACGCGAGGTGCGATCGCGCACCTCGGCCGCGGCGGCGTCGGCGTCTTTCTCAAGCCTGAAACGCACCGTGATCTGGGCCTGGTCGGCGCGGCTGATCGAGGTCAGCACATCAACCGCATCAATGCCGGCGATCGAGTCTTCGAGCGGCTTGGTGACCTGCGATTCGATCACCTCGGCCGAAGCGCCCGGATAACGCACGCTGACCGTGACCACCGGCTCATCGATCTTGGGGTACTCGCGCACGGTCAGCCGGTCGAAACTGACTGCACCGACCAGCAGAATCAGCAAAGACAGCACGGTGGCAAAGACCGGTCGGCGAATGGAGACTTCAGCCAGCTGCATGGTCTTGAATCCTGTCCGTCAGGTTGAAAAAATGAAACGGATCCATCAGGCCGGCGGACGGCCAGCCGCACGGCCCGGTGCGCCCGGTGCGCCCCGTGCTCCCGCAGGAGAGGCCGCGGCCGAAGCGCCCATCAAACAGGGGTCCGGCCCCTGCAACGGCGCCTGAGCAGCCGCCCGCGCACCTCCGGCGCCCGTCGCCGGCCCAGACCCGGGCCGAGGGCTCGCACCGGGACCACCTGCGCCCGGGCCACCTGCACCGGGACCACCTGCACCGGGACCACCTGCACCGGGACCACCTGCACCGGGACCACCTGCACCGGGACCACCTGCACCCGGGCCACCTGCACCCGG
>CANHDQ010000131.1 GCA_947459405.1 Comamonadaceae bacterium | reverse complement strand
TGCCTGACCGAAGAGTCCACCGAGTGGCTTTATCTGCTCGGTCAGCAGCATCGCATCGTCGGGGTGTCTGGCTATACCGTGCGGCCGCCGCAGGCGCGCCACGAAAAGCCGCGGGTCAGTGCCTTTTTGAGTGCCAAGATCGACAAGATCCTGGCGCTCAAGCCCGATTGCGCGATTGGCTTTTCTGACCTGCAGGCCGATATTGCGGCGCAGCTCATTCGCGCCGGTGTGCAGGTGCACATTTTCAACCAGCGCAGCGTGGAAGAGATCTTTGCCATGCTCTACCAGCTCGCGGCGCTGGTCGGTCAGGCCGATCAGGGGCTCGAGCGCATCGGGCAGATGCGCGCTCGGCTGCAAGCGGTGCAAGAGCAGGCGGCGGGTCTGGCGCGGCGGCCCCGGGTGTATTTTGAAGAGTGGGATGAGCCGCACATCAGCGCGATCGCCTGGGTCTCGGAACTGCTCGGCATCGCCGGAGGTGACGATGTGTTTCCCGAATTGGCGCAGCAGCCCATGGGCAAGGACCGCATCATTGCCGAGGGCCGGCTCATCGTCGAGCGCGCGCCCGAGATCATCATCGGCTCGTGGTGTGGCAAGAAATTTCGAGCCGAGAAAGTCGCTGCGCGGGCGGGCTGGCAGACGGTGCCGGCGGTACGCGATGGGCAGCTCTTTGAGATCAAGTCGGCCGATATCTTGCAGCCGGGTCCGGCCGCGCTGACCGATGGCCTGAACCAGTTGCATCGCATCGTGTCGCAGTGGGCCCAGCGCCATGCCTAGCCGGCGCAAGTGGTGGGCTTGCTTGTTATGGGCGGGCCTTGCATGGGCAAGCGCCGCTGGTTTGCAGGCGCAGACCGTCAGCGTTCGCGATGACACGCAGCATGAGTTGCGGCTTTCGCGCCCCCCCGAGCGGCTGGTCAGCCTGCTGCCGGCTCTGACCGAGACCGTCTGCGCCCTCGGGCAATGCCACAAACTGGTGGGCGTGGACCGTTATTCCAACTGGCCGTCTGCGGTGCAGGCCTTGCCGCGCTTGGGCGGCGGCCTGGACTTCAACCTGGAGGGCGTGCTGGCCCTGCGCCCCGATCTGGTGCTGGTGGCCGCGTCGAGCCCCGGGCAGCAACGTCTGCGCGCACTGGGTGTGCCGGTGCTGGCGCTCGAGCCGCGCACCCATGCCGATGTGCAGCGGCTTTTGCTCACGCTGGCCCAGGTGCTGGGCCTGCCGGCTGCGCATGCGCAGCGCATCTGGCGCGATATCGACTCCGGGGTGAGTGCGGCAGCGCAGTCTTTGCCGGCCAGCGCGCGCGGCCAGAAGGTCTATGTGGAGGTGGGCTCCGGGCCGTATGGTGCGAGCGAAGCGTCTTTCATCGGACAGACGCTGGCTCGCCTGGGGCAGACCAACATCTTGCCGGCCAGTCTGGGGCCTTTCCCGCTGATTCAAGGCGAGTTCGTCGTGCGTGCCCAGCCCGATGTGATCATCGCCAGCCACAGCAGCGGCACGGACATCGCCCAGCGCCCGGGCTGGGCCCAGGTCGCTGCGATCAAGACGGGCCGAGTCTGTGCCTTCGCGCCGGCGCAGGCCGATGTGCTCATGCGCCCCGGCCCGCGTCTGGCCGAGGCCGCCCACCTGATGGCCCAGTGCCTGTTGACGGGCAGCGGAGGCAAGCCATGAAGCAGGCCATGAAGCAGGGGCATGGCGATGCGACCGATTCCCGCCTGGCCCCTGCCGCTTGGGCTGTGTTGATGCTCTTGGGGGCAGGTGTGGGCCTGCTGCTGGGCGCCGCCGGAGGCAGCACGGGTTGGCAGTGGCCTTGGCAAGCCCGACTCGACCCGCTGCAGTGGCAGATCGTGGCCGACATTCGTGTGCCCAGGTCGCTCGGCGCCTGGCTCGGTGGCGCCTTGTTGGGGCTGGCCGGCGCCCTGGCTCAGGGCCTGTTTCGCAACCCCTTGGCCGACCCGTTCTTGTTGGGCAGCGCCCCGGGCGCGTCGCTGGGCGTGTGCATTTACCTGGCTGTGGCCGCAGGCAGCGCGCTGGCTGTGCCTGGGCTGGCGCAGTTGGGCCAGACGGGTGCGGCGTTTTTGGCAGCGGCCGGCGCGGTGGCGCTGACCCTGCTGCTTTCGCGCGGCGTGCAGCACACCCAGCGCTTGCTGCTGGCCGGCGTGATTGTGGGCGTGCTGCTGGGCGCCCTGACGTCCTGGCTGAGCTTGTTGCGCCCCGAGTTGGCGCGGGCCATGCAAGGCTTTTTGCTGGGCAGCACGGGCCTGGTCGGCTGGAGCGCGTGCGCCCTGATGGCCGCCACCTTGCTCGCATGCATGGCCCTGTCCTGGCCTTTGGCCCGCGTGTTGGACGCGCTGACCCTGGGCCAGAGCACAGCGCAAAGCCTGGGCATGCCGGTGGCCGCGGCGCGCTGGGTGCTGGTGGTGGCCCTGAGCCTGGCCACGGGCGCGGCGGTGGCCCAGTTGGGCCTGATTGCTTTCGTGGGCCTGGCGGCGCCCCACATGGTGCGCGCGTTGGCGCCGATGCCGCACCGCTGGTCGCTGCCCTTGGCGGCCTTGGCCGGCGGGCTCTTGTTGCTGCTGGCCGACTTGTTGGCCCGCGTACTGATGGCGCCGCAAGACATGCCGGTGGGTGTGCTCACGGCCGTGCTTGGTGGCGGCTACCTCTTGCTGCGGCTGTCGCGTTTGCAGGCCAGTGGAGGTGCCGCATGAGCGCGGCCTTGCAGGCCATGGGCCTTCGCGTCAGGTTGGGTCAGCGGCAGGTGCTCGGTGGCCTGGACGTGTGCATCGAGCGCGGCCGCTGGAGCTGCATCGTCGGGCCCAACGGCGCGGGCAAGTCCACTTTGCTCAAGGCCCTGGCGGGCCTGCTGCCCATCGAGGGGCAGGTGCAGTGCTTGGGCCAACGGCTCGATGCCCTGAGCCGGCAGGAGCGTGCGCGCCGGCTGTCCTGGTTGGGCCAAAGCGAGCCTGTGCCTGACGATTTGTGCGTGCACGATCTCGTGATGCTCGCGCGCCTGCCGCACCAAGGCTGGCTGGCCGCGCCCAGCGAACTCGATCGCCGCATGGTGCAGACGGCGCTGCAGGCCGTGCAGGCCTGGGACTGGCGCGGTCGCCCGATGGGCGAGCTCTCAGGCGGACAGAGGCAGCGGGTGCTGCTGGCCCGTGCCATTGCGGTGGGCGCCGAACTGCTGTTGATGGACGAACCGCTGGCCCATCTGGACCCGCCGCACCAGGTCGACTGGCTCGAGCAGGTGCGCGGCCTCAAAGCGCAGGGCACCACGGTGGTGACGGTGCTCCATGAGATCGGGATGGCGTTGCAGGCCGACGATGTGCTCGTCATGCACGCTGGCCGTTTGCTCCATCACGGCCCATGCGCCGATCCGGCCAGCCAGCGCGCGATCGAGGCGGTGTTTGATCAGCGCATTGCCATCCACGAGGTGGACGGGCGCTGGGTGGCTTTGCCGCGGGTGTCGTAAGCCCGTCCTAGGGCGCCGCCGTCTTGGGCTTGAAGTCACAAAACGGGCTGACCGCGCATTGCCCGCACAGCGGTTTGCGGGCCTGGCAGACGTAGCGCCCGTGCAAGATGAGCCAGTGGTGCGCATGCACCAGATAGGCCGGCGGGATGCGCTGCATCAGCCGCGCCTCGACGGCGTCAACGTTCTGGCCTGCGGCCAGTCCGGTTCGGTTGCTGACCCGAAAAATATGGGTGTCCACCGGCATCACCGGCTCGCCAAACGCGCAGTTGAGCACCACGTTGGCCGTCTTGCGGCCCACGCCGGGCAGGGCCTGCAGCGCCTGCCGATCGCGCGGCACCTGCCCCTGGTGCTGGTCGACCAGAATCTGGCAGGTCTGCATCAGGTGCCGCGCTTTGCTGCGATACAGCCCGATGGTCTTGATGTAAGACTCCAGCCCCTGCAGCCCAAGCGCGAGGATTTTTTGCGGCGTATTGGCCACCGCAAACAGCCGGCGCGTGGCCTTGTTCACGCCCACATCGGTGGCCTGCGCTGACAGCAGCACGGCGGCGAGCAGTTCAAACACGGTGGTGTACTGCAACTCCGTGGTGGGCAGCGGGTTGGCTGCCTTGAGCGTGGCAAAAAAGTCTTCAATGGCCGCTTTTTTCATGGCCGGCAGTTTATGCGCAGCTGTCCCCGGGCGCTTGCTGCGTGGCGCTACCATTGCGGTCTTGACTGCCGAGCTTCACACCATGCCCCTGACCTTTGCCGACCGACTCCTCAACGTCGAAACCTCCGCCATCCGCGAGTTGTTCAAGCTGCTGGGCAAGCCCGGCATCATCAGCTTCGCGGGTGGGTTTCCTGAAAGCGCCCTGTTTGACGTCGAGGGCCTGAAGGAGGCTTCGGCCCAGGCGCTTGCGCGCGAGCCGGGCGCTGCCTTGCAGTACGGCGCCACCGAGGGCCATGGACCGCTGCGCGAACAGCTGGCCCGCTTCATGGCCAGCAAGGGGGCCCGGGCCCAGGCGCAGGAGCTGATCGTCACCACGGGCAGCCAGCAGGCGCTGGACTTGCTGGCCAAGGTGATGATCAATCCGGGCGACAAGGTCATTGTGGAGGGCCCGACCTTCCTGGCCACCATTCAGTGCTTTCGGCTCTACGGAGCGCAGCTGATCAGCGCGCCGATCGATGCACAGGGCGTGCAGGTCGATCGGCTCGAGCAGCTGATCGTCGAGCACAAGCCGCGCATGATTTACCTTATTCCCACCTTTGGCAATCCCAGCGGCGCCATGCTCAGCCTGGAGCGGCGCCGGCGCGTGCTCGAGCTGGCGGCCAAGCACCAGGTGCTGGTGGTGGAGGACGACCCCTACGGCGACTTGTACTTCGGTGAGCCCCCGCCGCCCAGCCTGCTGGCGCTGTCCGAGCAGGTGCCCGGGAGTCGCGACTTTTTGGCCTATTGCGGCAGCCTTTCGAAGGTGCTCAGCCCGGGCCTGCGCGTGGGCTGGCTGCTGGCGCCGGCCGAGCTGCTCGCCCGTGCCACCATGTGCAAGCAGTTCAGCGATGCGCACACCAGCACCTTTGCCCAGGTCACGGCTGCGCATTACCTGGAGTCGGGCCGCATGCCGGCCACGCTGGCGCAGGTGCGCAAGGTCTACGCCGAGCGTGCGCGGGCCATGGGCGCGGCGCTTGCGCGCGAACTTGGCGACGCCCTGAGCTTTACCCAGCCTCAGGGCGGCTTGTTCTTCTGGGCGCGTCTGACCGGTGCTGGCGGCCGTGTCCAACACGCTGGCGAATTCGCCAAGAAGGCGATCGAGCAGGGCGTGGCCTTTGTCCCGGGCGCGCCCTTTTTTGCGCAGAACCCCGACAGCGCGACTCTGCGGCTGAGCTTTGCCACTGCCGATCTGGCCAAGATCGAAGAAGGCGTGGCGCGCTTGCGCGTGGCGATGCAGTAAAACCGGCGCTGGGCCTGTTGCGAGGGCCGCGTGGCCAGACGGCCCTACCAGCGGTTGCGCAGCTCTCGCAGCTTGGCAAACACGGTGCGCCGATCGGGGTGGTCGGGCAGATCGGGGAAGCTCTTGCGCAAGATGGCGATCAGGCTGGGGCTGTCCAGGCGCATGAAGGTGTTGTGCTGCCGCTCTTGCGCCAAGGTGGTCGGTGCGGCCTGCTGCGGATCGTGGGGCGCTGCCAGCCTGGCTTGAGCGGCCGCGTTATCCGGCTCTCGATCGAGCGTGAAGCGCAGGTTGTTTTCGAGGTAGTCGTGCCCCGGAAAGAGCCGGGTGGCTTCGGGCAGGCGCGCCAGTTGCTCTTCGAAGGTGTCAAACAGCGCATCGACGCTGCCGCCGTGGTGCACATTGCCCGCGCCAGCATTGAACAGCGTGTCGCCCGAAAACAGCGCCGGCTCGTCGGTGTGCGCAAACAGGCAGATGTGGCACATCGTGTGGCCCGGCGTGTCCAGACACTGCAGCTCGATGTGACGGCCGACCCGGATCACATCGCCCGCCCCCACGCCGCGGTCGACCCCGCCGATCTTGCCTGCGGCCTTGTGGTGCGCGATCACCTGGGCACCGGTGGCGGCCACCACGGCTGCGTTGCCGCCCACATGGTCATGGTGCTCATGGGTGTTGAGCACCTGGGTGATCTGCCAGCCCTTGACCTTGGCCGTGTTCAGGCATCTTTCGGCATCCAGCGGATCAATGGCCAGTGCCTGCCCGCTGTCGGGGCAGGCGATCAGGTAGTTGTAGTTGCGCAGGCTGTTGCCGGTCCAGATCCGCTCGACGATCATGCGGGGCTCTCCCAAAGGTGGTTGTCCATTGTAGGAATGTGAGCGCAGTGGCCATGCGGCCGATAATGCGGCCTTCTTCAATGGTGCAGGAGAGCGTTGCGATGTTGATGGATGCCGACGAATGCCAGCTGGTGCTGGTCGATTACCAGCTGCGCCTGATGCCCGTGATGCACGACAGTGCGGCGGTACTGGCCAATGCGGTGCGCCTGGCCCGCATGGCCCAGCTGATGCAGGTGCCCGTCTGGGCCACCGCCCAGAACCCAGACAAATTGGGCGCTCAGGCGCCCGAGCTGCAGGCGGCTTTGCAAGAAGCGGGCGCCCGCGAGCTGTCCAAAATGCATTTCAGTGCCGTGCCCGACGGGCTGGCCAACGCACTGCGCCCGCCGGTGCGCAAGAGCGGGGGCAACGCCCGCAGTCTGCCGCGCCACCTGCAAAAAAATGCCGAGCCCGAAGAGGGACGCTCGGCGGTGGTGATCGCCGGCTGCGAAGCCCATATTTGCCTGATGCAAACTGCGCTCGAGTTGCTGCAGGAAGAGTTTGAAGTCTGGGTGGTCACCGATGCTTGCAGCTCACGCACCGAGCGCAACCGTGACGCCGCCTTTGACCGGCTGGCCGGCGCAGGCGCCGAACTGGTGAGCACCGAGATGGTGGCCTTCGAATGGCTGCGCACGGCCAGCCACCCGGCTTTTAAGGCGGTGCAGGCGCTGGTCAAGTAGGCGGGGCCAGCCGCTGTGGCCTCTGTTCTCCTGCCTGCCGCTTCTCACGCCCGGCCGATGGAAAGATAAGTCCAGCCCTCGGCGCGCAGCTTGTCCGGTGAGTACAAATTGCGGCCGTCGACGATCAGGCGCTGCGCCATGCGGCCGGCCATCTCTTCGAAGTCGGGTGCGCGAAACTGCTGCCATTCGGTGCAGATGAGCAGCGCCTGTGCTCCTTGCAGGGCCGCGTACTTGTCACTGGTCAGCACCAGGTCGGGGCGCTGGCCGTAGATCTGTGCGGCTTCCTTCATGGCCACCGGGTCGAAGGCCTGCACCCGCGCGCCGGCCCGCCACAGCGACTCCATCAGCACGCGGCTGGGGGCCTCGCGCATGTCGTCGGTGTTGGGCTTGAACGCCAGGCCCCAAAGGGCCACGGTTTGGCCGCGCAGGGCTTGCTCGCCACCGAGCTGTGCGACAAGCTTGTCAAACAGGCGCTGCTTTTGGCGCTGGTTGACCGCCTCGATCGAGGCGAGCAGCTGCGCCTCGTAGCCCACTTCGTGCGCTAGCCGCTCGAGGGCGCGCACGTCTTTGGGAAAGCAGCTGCCGCCGTAGCCGCAGCCCGGGTAGATGAACTGGTAGCCAATACGCGGATCAGCGCCCATGCCTTTGCGCACCTCTTCGATGTTGGCGCCCAGCCGCTCGGCCATATTGGCCACCT
>CANHDQ010000130.1 GCA_947459405.1 Comamonadaceae bacterium | reverse complement strand
TGTAGCAGTGGTTGTCGGGCGCCGCGTCATGCAGGGCCGGCGCCTTGGCGGCGTCGGTCACACGGACCACGCTGCCGAGCACCTCGTAGTCGACCTGGACCCGCTCGGCCGCATTTTTGGCCTGCTCCAACGTCTGGGCCACCACCATGGCCACATGGTCGCCCACATAGCGTACCTTGCCTTGGGCCAGGATCGGATGGGGCGGCTCCTTCATGGGCGTGCCGTCGGGGTTATGGATGAGCCAGCCACAAGGCAGGCCGCCGATCTTGTCGGCGGCCACGTGCTCGCCAGTGAAGATTTCGATCACACCCGGCGCCGACTTCGCATCGGACGTGTCGATGGCCTTGATGCGGGCATGGGCGTGCGGCGAGCGCACGAACACGGCGTGGCACTGGGCCGCCAGCGTGATGTCATCGGTGTACTGCCCGCCGCCGGTGAGGTAGCGATAGTCCTCCTTGCGCTTGAGGGCCTCGCCTATGTGTGGCAGTTTGGTGAAATCGGAAGCACCCATGTCTTGACTCCAGAATGAAGAGGCTCAAACACCTGGCCGCAGAATCATGCGGCCGGCACCGAAGCAGAAAAACATTGAACCGAGCCCATTGCTCAAGCGGACGCCTTCATGGCCCGGCCACCCTGCTCGACGGCCTTGACGATGTTCTGGTAGCCCGTGCAGCGGCAGATATTGCCCTCCAGCAGCTCACGGATCTCACCGGCGCTGGCCCCCGGATGCTTGTGGCACAGGTCGACCGCGCTCATCACCATGCCGGTGGTGCAAAAGCCGCACTGCAGACCATGACAGTCCTTGAAGGCGGCTTGCATCGGATGCATGGTGCCGTCGCTGGCGGCCAGGCCCTCGATGGTGGTGACTTCTGCGCCGTGGGCCTGGGCGGCCAGCACATTGCAGGACTTGACCGCGTGTCCGTTCATCAGCACGGTGCACGCGCCACACTGGGCGGTGTCGCAGCCGACGTGTGTGCCGGTCAGTTGCAGTTTTTCACGGATGAGTTGCACCAGCAGGGTGTGCGCTGGCACGTCAGCCTGCTGGCTCTTGCCGTTGACCTTAAGTTCTACTTGCATGGGGTGTGCTCTCCTGTCCTGCCTCAAAAAGAAAACGTCGACGATGGCTCTGCTGTCGCTCGGACCGCCAACTCTAAGCCAATTGTTGGAGAAGGCCAGCCGGAATCACCGAGGACAAACCCTAGCGCGTCGTGGGCGGAAACGGAAATTCACGCCAGACCCGAGCGCATCGGCACCGCCGGCAGCGTGCCAGAGGCCAACCAGGGTCAGCTCGACCGCGGCCACCGGCCCCCTAGCGGCTCTTTCGAAGGCGCTCTTGAACGAGCGGCAACTTGTCCTCGTAGACCATGGCCGGGGCTGCCCTGGCTGGATCGGCCGGGAAGTGTTTTCTGAGCCATGTCCTCAGGCTGGCCACTTCGTCTGGCCGAATCAAGGGGTCGTGGCTGTTGCCCGCAAACCGATAGGAGGTGAGGTTTTCGGGCCGATCCAGAAACTTTCGCTCGAATCCCACCGCAGGGTTGGCCCTTGTGCCTTGCGCCCAGGGGTCCTCATCCTCGTTGGAAGACCACATCGGAAGCTTGGTGTCCCATTTCCACAGATGCTCGTAGCTGGCGTTGAGACTTTGCTTGTGACACACGCCCCCTTTGACGCGCTCTTCGGCTCGATTCCAGGCATAGACGGTGCGACAGCCTTCGGAGTGCCCGCTCAAAATGATGGGCAGCGTCGAGTGCTCCTTGAGCCACCCGATCACGATTTCGATCTCATCGCCCCGCGCAGACAGCCGTGCCGGATTGCGAGCCGTGTAGATCCCCTCCCGAAACCGCTCGCCTCCCCGCCTCAAGGCCTCCTCCGCCGTTCCTCCGGGGCAGCCGGTCTTGTTGCCCTCTCGGCTGACAAATTCGGGGGCGACCACCGCAAATCCCTCCCGGTAGAAGAACTGCGATACATGCGTTTCCCACCCCCACTGGCCACCGCAGCCGTGGTTGTGAATCACGATGCCTCGAAGCCCGGGAACTTCCTTGATCATGACCTCGAACTTTGCCCGGTAAACCGATCCAAAGAGGGGCAGAAAAAAAACGCTCCGGTCCAAGACGTTGGCGGCGTGCCTTTTGTCATAGGCCGGCGCATCTCGCCAGGCTTGGGCGCTTGCTGCTGAGGCAAGCCCAAGACCGATACAGGCCAGCACCGCAGGCACCGTGGCAAACAAAGATCGAAAACCAGGCATGAGGACGGGCCCTTTCATTGAGTGCCGGGGATCAAAACCCCGGCATCAAAAATGATAAGGCACCCCATCAATCAAGGCTCGGGTCCCGCTTGCCCGCTTGCCCGACACAAGCCTCAGTGATGCTTGTGGGCTCCATGCCCGGTCGCTGCCTTAGGGGCGCCCCCCGGAGCAGCCAGCGCAATCGGCAGACTCAGTTGCATCTCGCTGGTCTTGCCCTGGGCATCGGCAAAGCGCAGCGTCACGGGAACCTGCGTGTCTTTGACCAAGGGCTGCTTGAGGTCCATGAGCATGAGGTGGTAGCCACCGGGGCGCAGAGCCACGCTTTTGCCGGCGGGCAAGTCAAGGGCCGCGATGGCCCGCATGCGCATGACATCGCCCTCCATTTTCATTTCATGGATTTCGGCCACACCGGCCACCGGGGAGGCCACACCCACCAGACGCAGGCTCTGCTGGGCCGTCAGCGTCATGAAGGCGCCCGTGCCTTTTTGGCCGGGCACGGTGGCACGGGCCCAGGCCGCGTCGATCTTCACGGCAGGCGCTTGCGCCATGGCATTCATCGCCACAAGGCTCCCCGCAACAAGTAGCGCCTTTAGGTTCAAACAAGTCATCAACATACTCCTTTAGAAATGCAGTCGGATCAATGGGCGTGGCCGCCGCCACCGGCGGGCAAAAGGTCGAGCAAGGCGGCCGGCGTCTTGAGTTGGCGCAAGGTCTGCCCAGCCGCGGGCAGTTGACTCCAATCGATACGGCCGTCCACACAAACCTGACTGACAGACCAGTAAAGCGGGCCCGGCTGAGCGGGCAACTTGGCATGCAGCGCGAATTCGTCGTAGTGCTCGTTGAGCAAATGGTCGGCAGGCGTTTTGGCGCTCCAGCTGATGCGCACCACATCCTCGGTGATGCGGCGGCCATGGTCCATGTAGGGCTGGGGCAATGGGGCGCGTTCGATCAGCAGGTCCCAGCCTGGCTTGGGCATGGGCTTGGCGCCTTGCACGCCGACCGGGATCTGCACCACGATTTGCCGGATCGGCGAGGCACCGCAGCCATGCCCGACCTTGAAGTTGGCCTTGTAGTAGCTGCCCGCGTGAGCGGTCTGATGCTCCAAGGTGATGTGGGCAAAGGCAGCGGGCGCACCCAACCAAGCGAGCGCCAGCAAGCCAGAAAAGATGAATCTCATGGGTAAGCTCTGAAAAAGTGGGCCGGCATGTCGGCCCATGAATCAAGGCGATCGGACGAGTTGCGCCCGATCGCAGACGAATCAAACACAAACGCCGGCTCGCGGCAAGCCGCGCCAGCGCTTCAGAGCGTGCCGGGTGGGCCGCGAATAGAAGGCGGCGACGGCGGCTGCACCGGCTGCAGCGCGCGGGGCCAGCCCTGCGGGTTGGCCGCCAAAGCGGCGCTCAGTGCCGGTGTGCGATCGAGCCCTGGCAAAGCCAGGGCGGGCAGCAAACACAAGCCGCAGTGCTCGTCGTCAGCTTGCACCAGACCGTGCGAGTCTGAGCCGGCGGCGGCGCACAGCCCCGACCACTTGCCCGACCCTGCCTCCTGCGCCAACGCCGATACCGGCGCCAGGAGCGCCGAGCACAAAGCCAGTACGCTCAAGCACAGGGCCAGGCCTTTGAGGCGTTCAAACAGACGGGGCAAGAACATGGAGTCCCGATTTTAAAAGCACCACCAGCAACCCCAGCTATCGGCGGGGATCGAGAGGGTCAGCAAATGAATCAGGGGGCTTGGGGGGCTTTGGGAACGTTCGATGCACCGGGCGCATTGGGGAAAAACAGCGGCTGCCCACCGATGCGAAAAGCCGCGATCGCCGCCTGACCGGCTGCCCCAGTGATCCAGTCGACAAACTGCTGCGCCTGAGCGTGCTTGACATGCGGATGCTTGGCCGGATTGACCGCCATCACCCCATAGGGATTGAACAGGCGTCGGTCGCCCTCGACCAGGAGGGCCAGGCCAGCCCGGTTGGCAAAGGCCAGCCAAGTGCCGCGATCGGCCAGCGTGTACGCGTCCAGGCTGGCGGCCATATTGAGCGCCGGGCCCATGCCACAGCCGCAGGCCCGGTACGCAGCCAGCGCCGCCACGTCGACCTGGGCCTGCTGCCAAAAGCGCAGTTCGGCCGCATGGGTGCCGCTGCGATCACCGCGCGAGACGAACAGGGCACGCTGGTCGCGAATTTGTCGCAAGGCCTGCACGATGTCGCTGCCACGCACACGCGCCGGGTCGGCTGCAGGCCCGACCAGCACGAAGTCGTTGTACATCACCGCAATGCGCCGCAGCGCAAACCCCTCGGCCACCAGCCGCTCTTCGGCGGGCAGGTCATGGGCAAGCAGCACATCGGCGTCGCCGCGGCGGACCATGTCGATGGCCTGGCCCGAACCCACCGCCACCACCTTGACCGCAATGCCCGTGGCCCGTTGGAACTGGGGCAAGAGGTGTGCAAACAAACCCGACTGCTCCGTCGAGGTGGTCGAGGCCAGCACGATGGCTGGCACCTGGGCAAGCGCCGCTGGCAGCGCCATCACGGCGCAAACGAAAACCCCCCACAGGCGATTCAAACCGACTCTCCTTTGACAAAAGCGGCAGCCCCCTCGGGCAGCCGATCGCTGAAAAAACGCTGCACCGGCAAATCAACCTGCAAACGGCCGCCCTCGAGGTAGAGCACCCGATCGGCCAAGCGCTTGACCTGCCCAAGATTGTGACTGGCAAAAATCAGCGTCATGCCCGCTGCCGCGAACTGCGCCATCAGGTGCTCGACCTCGCGCTTGCCAGCCGGATCCAGGCTGGCCGTGGGCTCATCGAGCAGCAGCACCTGTGCCTGCAGCGCCCAGGCACGGGCCAAGGCCAAACGCTGTTGCTGCCCACCCGAGAGCGTGCGCGCGTTGCAACTGGCCTGCTCGGCCAGGCCCACCCGCTCGAGCGCGGCCGCAGCCCGCGCAAGCCCCTGGCGCCAAGGCACGCCGCGCAGCCACAGGGCCAGCGCGATATTGCTGCGCGCGCTGCTGCGCAGCACGAAGGGGCGCTGAAACACCATGGCCTGTGCCACCGGTGCGCGCTCGATGCGTCCGGCGGTGGGATTTTGCAACCCGTGCAGACAACGCAGCAAGGTGCTCTTTCCACTGCCGTTGCCACCGACCAAGGCGACGGCCTCGCCCGACTCGATGCCAAGCGTGCAGTCACGCAGCGCCCAGGCCGGGCCAAAGCGCACACCGACCTGGTCTAACTGAAACAGCATCGGCCTCATCTGGGGCCCACCTGGGTCCAGCCCCGGGGATCGACAGACGATGCCGTCCGGCCATCGAGTCGGCGACGCCAACGCGCCAACACACCGAGCAGCGCATTGAGCATGAGCACCACCGTCAGCAGCACCAAGCCCAGGGCCAGAGCCAGCGGCAGGTCACCCTTGCTCGTCTCGAGTGCGATGGCCGTGGTCATGACGCGGGTAAAGCCCTCGATATTGCCGCCCACCACCATCACCGCCCCCACCTCGGAAATCGCCCGACCAAAACTGGCCAGCACGACGGTGGCCAGTGCATGGCGCTCGTCCCACAGCAGGATCAGGCCGCGCCAAAACGGGCCGGCACCCATCGAACGAAGGGCCTCGCCACGATCGGCATCAGCGTCTTCGACCAACTGGCGCGTCAGCGCCACGACCACCGGCAGCACCAACAGGGTCTGCGCCAGCACCATGGCCTTGAAAGAAAACAGCCAACCCAAGAAACCCAGCGGACCCGAGCGCGAAAGCAGCAGGTACACCAGCAGCCCGACCACCACCGAAGGCAGCGCCAACATGGTGTTGAGCAACGCCAGCAGGGCCGCGCGGCCGGGAAACCGGCTCACCCCAAGCCAGGCTCCGAGCATCAGGCCCAGGCTGCAGGCGAGCAGGCAGGCCAGGCCGCTGACGGCCAGCGAGCGCAGCACGATGGCGGCAAGCTGCGCATCCAGCCCTGCAATCAGACCCAGGGCCAGCAGCAAGCTCTCGTGCAATGAGGTCATGGCCTATCGACTCAGGCCGCGCAGGAGCGAAAGCCGCAGAACAGGTCGTCACGATCGGGCGCAGCAAAGTGCCGCAAGCGCGGCGACTTCAGACGGCCGGCGCTCACGCGCGAGCCGCCGCGCAGCACACGGGTGCGGCCAAAACTGTCGAGCGAGTGGCTTGCATCGGGTCCACTGACAAAGCCCTCGTAAGGCGCAAATCGGCTGGCCGTCCATTCCCACACATCGCCCCAGCGAAAGCCGCGCCCGCTGGCAACGCTGGCCGCAATCTCCCATTCGGGCTCCAGAGGCAGGCGCCGACCGGCCCAGCGGCACCAGGCGTCGGCCTCCCACCAGCTGACATGCATCACCGGTTGCTGCGCCGCCATCCGGGTGGGCTGGCCAAAGCGGGTCTGCATGACGGCGCCACTGGCCAGGCCGATTTGCTCGACATGGCGCGGCGCGCGCCGGCCCTCACCCTGGGCCATGCTCTGCAACCAGTCCCAACCGCCGGGCGCCCACAGCGCCTGCCGGTCATAGCCGCCGTCATCGACGAATTCAAGGTACTGGGCCCAGCACACGGGCTGCGCGTCGATCTCAAACTCCGGCACATCCAGCCGATACGCAGGCTGCTCGTTGTCATAGGCAAATCCCGGCCCGCCACTGCCCAGCTCGGCCCGACTGGCCGGCAGCCACAACGGCTCGCGCGCGACCAGGGCCGGCGCACTCCAACGCTCACGCCAGCGGCGATCTACGGGCAGCCCCTGAGCCTGCATGATCTGGACCAACTGCTCGGCTCGCCAATCCTCGTGGTGCAGCGCGAGCCGATAAAAATAAAGCGTCTCGTCGCCAGGTGCCGTGCCGGCGAGTAAATCGAGCGTGGACTCCAGGATCTCCAGCAAATCGGTACGCAGGTCCTGCAGATCGAGCGGGCAGGAGGCCTGCAGAGCCTGGGCCGGCTCGGCCTGCCACCACAGGTCCGCTTGCGGGCGCAGCGGCGCCAGCCGGATCGCCGCCGCATCACAGGCGGGGCCGAGGCTGCGCTGCAGATTGCGCAAGATCCAGCGCTCCTGAAACCAGCCGATGCGACCGACCAGCCAGTGCGGGGAGGGCAAGGCCGGATGCGGCGCTGCGCGCCAGCCCGCGGCCATGGCTTGTTCAAAAGGCTCGAGCAGCGCCAGGGTGTGGTTGCGCGCATTCATCAGCGCCAGCGACAACACGTCAGGGCCGCCCTGGCGGATCAGTGGCGTGTCGAGCCAGCGCGCGCTGTCGTTGTGATCGGGCACAGGGGACGGCACGGGACCGGTCATTGCCTCAGGCCGCCCGCACCGAGGCGCATCAGGCCACGGACTTCAGGCCCGGCTTGGTCAACCCTTGGCCGAGCATCTCACCAAAGCGGGAGCGCACCGAGGCCTCGATGCCGGCGGCATCGAGCCCCTG
>CANHDQ010000129.1 GCA_947459405.1 Comamonadaceae bacterium | reverse complement strand
CTGATTGCTGGTCTGCAGGAGCCGGCGCTCCGCATTCGTCATGGTGAGGCGCCGTGGCAACCCTGGCCGTTGTGCCACGGCCGAGGGATCGCTTCGTCCCTCGCGATGACAGCGGGGCTCTCGATGACGAGGGCGCGCGCAATGCCCGCCCTTTCTCGTCATTGCGAGGCGCACAGCGCCGTGGCAATCCACGACCGTGTGCAACGGCCGATGGATCGCTTCGTTCCTCGCGATCACGCAGCCGGTGCGCAATGACGCCCCGGGGCCACGATGACCCCGGCGCGGCTATCGGACTTGTTATTGCAGGTGCTTGCCGATCAGCCCGGCGAGCTCGAACATATTGGCTTGGGGTTTGTCAAAAACAGCCAGCAGCTTGGCGTCGGCATTGACCAGGCGCTTGTCTTTTGCATCTTGCAGACCCTGGGCCTTGATGTAGTCCCACAGCGCTTTCATCACCTGAGGCCTGGCCAGCGGGGTCTCGCCGATAACGGCCGCCAGCGCAGCACTGGGCCGCTTGAGCGATGCTGCGCTGACTTGTCGTGGCGCCTTGGCCTTAGGGGCCGGTCGTGCCGCTGCCTTGGTGGGCGCGGCCTTCTTGGCGGCGGTCTTAGCGGCAGTCTTGGCGGCGCCCTTACCCGTGACCTTACTCGCGACCTTGGCCGTCACCCGGCCGCCCGCAGGCGCCGCCTTGCCACTGGCCGCAGCCGAGGCGCTGGCCGCCTTGCGCGGCGGGTACTTAGAGGGCGCAAACTCGAAATTGACCTTGCCCGCCTCGGCATCCCAGGCCAGCATGGCCTTGAAGGCCCTGCGGGTGCGCGAGGAGACAAACTTGTCGAGCATGTCGGTCTTGCCGGTGGCCAGCAGCTTTTGCATTTGCGCGCGCTCGACGGGCTGCTGCAAGATGATCTGCCCGCTCTTGAAGTCGCAGCTCGGCGTGGGCTGAGCGCTGGTGGGGACCGATTTTTCGCAGACGTAGTTCTTGCCGTGCTCGCGCACGGAAGCGCCGCATTTGGGGCAGGGGCCCAGCGGCTCGCTCGCGCTCAGGTCCACCAGCTCCCCGGTTTGGGCTGCATCGTCGTCGCCAAAGTCAAACTCGAGCTTGTAGTTCTTGCTCTCCTCGTCGAATTTGATGACCATCTCGGCCGTAAACGGCCAGCCGGCCTTGGAGCGAAAACCGTCGAGCGGGCCGATGCGCCGATCGCGCAGGAACCGCTCGACCTCTTGCAGTTCAAAGGTGCGTCCGGCCGGCGTTTTGCCGAAGGAAAACCCGCAACCCTCGCTGCTGCCCTGGGCGCCCGTGCAGGCGTAGCGGCGGTAGTTCTCTCTGATCACCCCGCCGCAATTGGGACACGGCGCTTGCAAGGTGGCGTAGTCGCCGGGGATGGTGTCGCGGTCGTAGCCCTTGGCCTTGGCCACGATCTTTTCGGTCATGGCCTGGATCTCGGCCATGAACTGCTCGCGGCTGAGCTGGCCCTTTTCCATGAGCGCGAGCTTGTACTCCCACTCGCCGGTCAGATCGGCGCGCGAGAGCTCCTCGGCGCCAAGCCCGCGCAGCAAAGTCATGAGCTGAAAGGCCTTGGCCGTGGGGATGAGTTCGCGGCCCTCGCGCAACAGGTACTTCTCGTTGATCAGACCCTCGATGATGGCCGCGCGGGTGGCCGGGGTGCCTAGGCCTTTTTCCTGCATCGCCTCGCGCAACTCGTCGTCTTCAACCAGCTTGCCCGCACCTTCCATGGCGCCCAGCAGCGTCGCTTCGCTGTAGCGCGCGGGCGGGCGGGTTTTCAGGCCCTTGGCCTGGGCATCCTCGGTGCGCACCTGCTCGCCGGGCTGGACTGGCACCAGGGGCTGGCCTTTGTCGCCTTCCTTGGCATCGGCCACCTCCTCGGCGGCCTCCTTGCCGTAGATGGCCAGCCAGCCGGGCTTGACCAGCACCTTGCCCTCGGTCTTGAAGTGCTGGCCCAGCACCTCGGAGATGCGGGTGGTCACCAGGTACTCGGCGCTGGGGAAAAAGATGGCCATGAAGCGGCGCACCACCAGGTCGTAGAGTTTTTGCTCGGCATCGCTCAGGCCAGAGGGTGCCTGCGTGGTCGGGATGATGGCAAAGTGATCCGACACCTTGCTGTTGTCAAACACGCGCTTGGTGGGCTTGATGTAACCCTGGTTGAGCGCGGTCAGTGCGTGCGGGGCCAGATGGCGCATGCCGCTGTCAGCCAGCATCTCGAAGGTTTGCTTGACCACCGGCAGGTAGTCCTCGGGCAGGTGACGCGAGTCGGTTCGCGGGTAGGTCAGGGCCTTGTGGCGCTCGTACAGGCTTTGTGCCAGGGCCAGCGTGGTTTTGGCGGAAAAGCCAAACTTGCCGTTGGCCTCGCGTTGCAGCGAGGTCAGGTCAAACAGCATCCCTGAGGCCTGCGTGCTCGGCTTGGACTCGTCGGTGACGCGCGCGGGCTGGCCGCGCACCGCCTGTGCCACGGCCAGCGCCTCGTGCTCGCTCCAGAGCCGGTCGGCGCGCTGTTCGGGGTCGGGCTCGGCGCCCTCGGCCGTGGCCGGCTTCTTCCAGGCCGGGTCAAACCACTTGCCAGCGTACTGGCCTTTTTCGGCCTCGAACGTGGCGTGGATTTCCCAATAGTCGCGGCTGACGAACTTGCGGATTTTTTCTTCCCGCTCGACCACCACCGACAGCGTGGGCGTCTGCACCCGGCCGACGGTGGTCAGGAAAAAGCCGCCGTCGCGTGAGTTGAAGGCGGTCATCGCGCGCGTGCCATTGATGCCCACCAGCCAGTCGGCTTCTGAGCGGCAGCGCGCCGCGTCGGCCAGGGGGAGCATTTGTTTGTCGCTGCGCAGTTGGGCAAAGCCATCGCGGATGGCCGCCGGGGTCATGGACTGCAGCCACAGCCGCCTGACCGGATGCTTGGACTTGGCGTACTGCTCGATCAGGCGAAAGATCAACTCGCCCTCCCGGCCGGCATCGCAGGCATTGACCACGGCGCCCACGTCCTTGCGCTTGGCCAGCTTGACGATCGCGTTGAGCCGGCCCTTGGTCTTGTCGATGGGCTTGAGCTCAAAGTAGGGCGGGATCACCGGCAGATGGGCAAAGCTCCATTTGCCGCGCTTGACATCAAAGGCCTCGGGCGCCTGGATCTCCACCAGGTGGCCGACGGCCGAGGTGACGATCCACTGCTCGTTTTCAAAGTGCTCGTCGTGCTTGTCGAACTTGCCCGTCGTCGGCGTCAGGGCGCGCACGATGTCCTGGGCCACCGAGGGCTTTTCTGCAATCACCAGCGTTTTGCTTGTCATGGTCTGTCTTGTGCAAAGGGCGAGTCTTTGAGTTGGCTCGCCGGTGGGTCTGTCGGTGGGCACGCGGCTGGCCGGGGCTGGGCCCCTACAATGCCGGCTCGCGCGCACGCAGGCGCGCGCACGCGCCTGCACAAATTAACCATAGCAAAAAATCCATCGTGGCCCAAAACCGGTCTTCCTCCGCCGCTTCTTCCACCCAGAAAAAACCTGCAGCCGGTGGTCGCCGCATCCAGACGCGCCGCTCGGGCGTGCACGGCAACGGGGTGTTTGCGGTGCAGAACCTGGCCGAGGGCGAGGTGCTGATCGAGTACGTCGGCCAGATCATCAGCTGGAAGGAGGCGCTGCGCCGCCATCCCCACGACCCCAGCGACCCCAACCACACCTTTTATTTTCATATCGACGAGACCCGGGTCATCGATGCCAAGTATGGCGGCAATTCCTCGCGCTGGATCAACCACAGCTGCGCGCCCAACTGCGAGGCCGATGAGGACGAGGGCCGGGTGTTCATCAAGGCGCTGCGCAACATCAAGGCCGGTGAGGAGCTCTTCTACGACTACGGCCTGATCATCGATGCGCCCTACACCAAGAAGCTCAAGGCCGAGTACCCCTGTTGGTGTGGCGCCTCCAACTGCCGCGGCACCCTGCTGGCGCCCAAGCGCCGCCGCTGACCGCCCATGGCCGAGCTCCAGCCCGGCTCGCCGCCCTTGCGCTGGCCGGCTGAACAGCTCTGGCAGGCGGTGGTGCCGTGGCTGCCCGATTTTTCCGTCGAGATCCTGCCCGAGATCGATTCGAGCAACACCGAGCTGATGCGCCGCGCACGCGCTGGCCGCACTGAGCCGGTGCTGCTCGTGGCCGAGCACCAAACCGCCGGCCGTGGCCGCATGGGCCGGCAGTGGCACAGCCCACCAGGATCGAGCCTGACTTTCTCGCTTGGTCTGCCGCTGGCGCCCGCCGACTGGTCGGGCCTGTCGCTGGCCGTTGGCGTGAGCCTGGCCGAAAGTCTGGCGCAGCTTGCCGGGGCCGATGTGCGCATCAAGTGGCCCAACGACCTGTGGCTGGGCGCGGGCAAGCTCGCCGGCATCCTGATCGAGACGGCGGGCGCCGGCCCCTCGCGCTTTGCAGTCATTGGCGTGGGCATCAATCTGCGCGAGCCGGCCGAGCAGTGGCAGCCGCCGGCTGGCGCCCAGGGGGCGCTGCCCGCCCCGATGCCAGCCGTGGCGCCGGCCTGGCTGGCCCGGACCGCGCCGGTCAATGCTCAGGTCAATGCGCTGGTTAACGCACCGATTGATGCGCCGCAGGTGCTCGGCGCTGTGGCCGGTTCGCTGGTGCACGATGTGCTGCGCTTCGAGCGTGAGGGCTGGGCCGCTTTTGCGCCGCGCTTTGCGCTGCGCGATGTGCTGCTCGGGCGCTCGGTGCAGCTCTCCGATGGCCGCAGCGGCCTGGCCTGCGGGCTCAGCGCGACGGCGGCCTTGCGCGTGCAGACGCCGCACGGCATCGAGGAGGTGCACAGCGGCGAGGTCAGCGTGCGGCCGCAGGACTGAGTCTTAAAACGGCAGCAAGCCGCCTCAGCGCCAGAACGCGTCGTAAGCGGTGCGCAGGATCAGCGCGCTGACCACCAGCACAAAGACCGCCCGCACAAAGCCCGAGCCGTGCTTGAGCGCCAGGCGCGCGCCCAGCAGGCTGCCGATCACATTGGCCAGGGCCAGCGCCAGGGCATAGTGCCACCAGATGTGGCCCTTGAAGGCAAACAAACTGAGCGCGGCCAAATTGCTGCAGCTGTTGAGCAGCTTGGCCGATGCCGAGGCATGCAAAAAGTCGTAGCCCAGCAGGCGCACGAACAAGAACACCAGCAAGCTTCCGGCGCCCGGCCCGAAGAACCCGTCGTAAAAGCCCAGCAGCAGGCCGATGGCACTGGCCACGGCGGCCTCGCGCCAGCCGCTCAGGCGCGGCGCATGTTCCCGCCCGAGCTCCTTTTTGATCAGCGTGTAGGCCAGCACCGCCAGCAGCACGAAGGGCAGCACTTTGCGCAGGAATTCTGGCGAAACCACGGTGACCAGCCAGGCACCGGCAAAGGAGGCGCCCAGCGCCACAGCGCCGGCCGGCAAGAGCGTGCGCCAGGGCATGTTGACCCGGCGCGCGTATTGCACGGTGGCCACCGCCGTGCCCCAGAGTGAGGCGCTTTTGTTGACGCCCAGCAAGGTGGCCGGATGGGCGGTGGCGAAGGCGGCAAACAAGGCCGGCACCAGCACCAGGCCGCCGCCGCCGACGATCGAGTCCACGAAGCCGGCCAGCAGCGAGGCGCAGGCAACGAAGAGCAGTTCCATGGAGGGATTGTCCCACCCCGCGCAGAGCCGTCAGCCTGGCGACTTCGGACGTGGGAGGCAAGCCGCACCCAGCAAGCTGCACAAAGCAAAAAGCGCCGGGTTTGCCGGCGCTTTTTCAGCCCTGCCTGTTGGGCGGGGCTGTTTATGGGGGCTCAGTGCGAGCGTCGCTCTGGTTCAGGAGCGTGTCTGATGTGTCAGACGTCTTGTTGGTGTCTCCTCGGCTCCTCGGCGGCGGGGCCCGTGCCGAGCGCCTGCCGCAATGGCCGAAACTATAAGGCCCGGCCGCTCAAGCCTGGCTCGGGACTTACCCGGGTTGGATCGCCTGTCCGATCAGACGGCTATATCTCGGCTCACAGGCCTTGCCGGATCCAGCCGGCGGCTTTTTCCGCCATCATGAGCGCGGGCGCGTTGGTGTTGCCGCTGGTGATGGTCGGCATGGCGCCGGCGTCGACCACCCGCAAGCTGCTGACGCCGCGCACCTTCAGGTGCGGATCGAGCACCGCCATCGCATCGTCGGCTCGGCCCATGCGGGTGGTGCCCACCGGGTGAAAGATGGTGGTGGCGATGTCGCCGGCCAGGCGGGCCAGGTCTTCGTCGCTTTGGTACTGCACGCCTGGCTTGAACTCTTCGGGTTGCCAGCGCGCCAGCGCGCTCTGGCCCACGATGCGCCGCGTCACACGCAGCGACTGCGCGGCCACCAGCCGGTCCTCGGGCGTGCTCAGGTAGTTGGGCGCGATCAGGGGTGCATCGGCAAAGTCGCGGCTGCGGATGTGCACCGTGCCCCGGCTGGTGGGGTTGAGGTTGCACACGCTGGCGGTGAAGGCATCGAAGGCGTGCAGCGGTTCGCCAAAGGCATCGAGCGACAGCGGCTGCACGTGGTACTGGATGTTGGGCCAAACATGCTCGGGGCTTGAGCGGGTGAAGGCGCCAAGCTGCGAGGGCGCCATGCTCATCGGGCCGCTGCGGCGCAGCGCGTATTCCAGCCCGATCTTGGCGCGCCCCCACAGCGAGGCCGACAAGGTGTTGAGCGTGGCCTGGCCGCCGCGCGGCGGGCGGATCTTGTAGACCGAGCGAATTTGCAGATGGTCCTGCAAATTGGCCCCCACCCCCGGCAGGTGCTGGCGCACCGCAATGCCCAGGCTTTGCAGCAGATCGGCCGGCCCGATGCCCGACAGCTGCAGAATTTGCGGCGAGCCGATGCTGCCGGCGCTCAGCAGCACTTCGCCGCCGGCGGCCAGTCGTGCGTCGACGCTTTGCGAGCCGGTCCACACGCGCGCGCCGGTGCAGCGTGGCTGGCCGTCGGCCTGCGACTCGAGCAGCAATTCGCTGACCTGGGCGCTGGTCCACATCTCGAAGTTGGGCCGCCCGTAGCAGGTCGGGCGCAAAAAGGCCTTGGCGGTGTTCCAGCGCCAGCCTTTGCGCTGGTTGACCTCGAAATAGGCCACGCCCTCGTTGTTGCCGCCATTGAAGTCCTCGGTGGCTGCGATGCCCGCTTGCTGCGCTGCCTGGGCAAAGTCATCGAGGATGTCCCATTGCAGGCGCTGCTTTTCCACCCGCCATTCGCCACCCGCGCCGGGCTGGCTTTTGTGGCCATGCACCGCTGCAAACGCCGCATTGGGCGCGCCAGCATCGAGTTTGTAGTGGTCCTCGTGGCGCATGAAGTCGGGCAGCACCTGCTGCCAGCGCCAGGCGTCCTCGCCGGTGAGGTCGGCCCAGTGCTCGTAATCGCGCGACTGGCCGCGCATATAGATCATGCCGTTGATGCTCGAGCAGCCGCCCAGGGTCTTGCCGCGCGGGTAGCGCAGCACCCGGCCGCCCAGCCCCTGGGCCGGCTCGGTTTTGTAGAGCCAGTCGGTGCGCGGGTTGCCGATGCAGTACAGATAGCCCACCGGGATGTGGATCCAGTGGTAGTCGTCCTTGCGCCCGGCCTCGATCAGCAGCACCCGCTTGCTCGGGTCTGCGCTGAGCCGGTTGGCCAGCAGGCAGCCAGCGGTGCCGGCGCCGACGATGATGTAGTCAAAAACAGGATCGCTCATGGTCGTGTGCCCGGTCAGATCGATGCGGTGCGCGTGCGTTTCGCGTAGGCCATTGTGTCAAACCCCGCTGTCTTCGGCACGGCGTGTCCACCTCTGACAGAATCGGCCGGTGCTCCGGCCACCCTCGGCCGGACAGCAGGAGTGCCATGCTGACCCTCGATTACTACTTCACGGCTCAAAGCCCCTGGACCTACCTGGGCCACGACCGTTTCGTGCGCATGGCCGAGGCGGCCGGTGCGCAGGTGCGCGTCTT
>CANHDQ010000128.1 GCA_947459405.1 Comamonadaceae bacterium | reverse complement strand
GGTGCACGCCGGTTTCGGTGCGCAGCAGGCCGAAGGCGTATTCGCCCTCTATCTTGATCGTGGCCCCTTTGATGCCGGCCGTGTCGCCTGCGGTCTCGTCTTCCACCGTGGCCTTGAAGCCTTTGCGCTCGGCGTACTTGAGGTACTGACGCAGCAGCATGCTGGCCCAGTCGCAAGCCTCAGTGCCGCCGGCGCCAGCCTGGATGTCCAAAAAGGCGTTGAGCGGGTCGGCCTGGTTGCTGAACATCCGCCGGAACTCGAGCCTTTCAACCTCGGCCGAGACTTTGGCGGCTTCGCCTTCGATGGTCAGCAGGCCAGCCTCGTCGCCGTCCTCGCGTGACATTTCAAAGAGTTCGAGGTTGTCGGCGATGTCCTGGCTCAGGCGATCGAGCACCAGCACCACGTCTTCAAGGGCTTTCTTTTCTTTGCCCAACTCCTGCGCGCGCTTGGGGTTGTCCCAAACCTTGGGATCCTCAAGGGCCGCGTTGACCTCTAGCAGTTTGCGCTGTTTGGCAGGGTAGTCAAAGATACCCCCGAAGTTCGTCGACCCGGCGGCTGAGGTCTTGCAGGGTGTTGCCGATGAGGTTAATGTGTTCTGCGTCCATGACGGTCTGGTCTTTCGGTTGGGGGTCTCGCCTTTGACGGCGCAGACGGGCTCGGGCTTGGCGATCAAGCCCGGCGTGAAGCGGCAGATTTTCTCACGCCAGGAAGTTTTCGATCAGCTCGGCCAGAGCGTGGGGTTGGTCGTGGTGCAGCATGTGGCCGGCGTCGTTGATACAGGCGATGCGCACCTGGGCCACGCTCTTGAGGCGCTCGTGGTAATTGTCCAGGGTGTAGCTGCCGCGCGACCAGCGCGCCAGCGAGTCGTCGCTGGCGTGCACTGCCAGCACCTGCGCGCTGATGCGTGTCCAGATGTCTTGCATCTCGTCCCAGCGGTACAGGTAGGGGTTTTTCAGCTTGTGCCCGGCCTCGCCCAAGATGCGCCAGCGCCCTTGCGCGTCGGCTCGGGCCCAATGGCCGGCCAGCCAGAGGGCCTTGTCGGCGTCGAGCCGGGAATTGGTTTTCATCAGGCGTTGGGCCACGCCTTCGCGGTCGTCATAGTCGCGCAAGCCCATGCCGCCGGTATGCAGGGTTTTGAGTTCGTCCATCCATTGGGCCATGCGGCCGGCCGCTTGGCTGGGTCGGGTTTGGGCAAGGCCAAAGCCCTCAAGGTTGATCAGCCGCCGTATGCGCTCGGGGCGCACCCCGGCGTAGTTCATGCTGACGTTGCCGCCCATGCTGTGCCCGACAAGGTCGACCGCCTGGCCGGGCGCCAGGGCATCGATGAGGAAGTCGAGATCGGCCAGGTAGTCGGGGAACCAGAAGCTGTCGGCCTGCGCCTGGGTCAGACCAAAGCCGCGCCAGTCGGGTGCGATCAGCCGGCGGCCGCGCACAAAGTCATCGGACAGCGCGTCGACCATGAACTGGTAGGAGGCGCCCACATCCATCCAGCCGTGCACCATGAACAGCGCAGGCAGGTCGGGGCGGGCCGGGCCTTGCGTCCACTCCAGCACGTGGTACTGCAGGCCGCGGATAGGGACAAACGCGCTGTGGGCGCTTCGTTTTTCTTTGTACATTGCTCGCTTGGATGGCGCCTGCGATGGCCGGCGTCTGAACCCGCATCATAAGGAGCCTCGAGCCCATGCCGCGCAGCCCGGATCCCGCCGACCACCATGGCCTCATGCACCAGGGCCTGCGCTGGCAGGTCGATGAACACTTCAATATTGCGCAGGTGTGTGCCCAGCGCTGGGCCCGCAGCCAGCCGCAGGGGGCGGCCATCGTCGAGCACCGCGCAGGCCAGAGCGCGCGCGTTTACAGCTATGCGCAGTTGCAGCAGGCGGCCGATGCCCTGAGTGCGGCCCTCAAGGCCATGGGCCTGCGCCGCGGCGACCGCGTGGCCATCGTGTTGCCGCAGCGCTTTGAAACTGCGGTGGCGTATATGGCGCTGCTGCAGATGGGGGCGGTGGCCATGCCGCTGTCGGTTCTGTTCGGTCCCGAGGCGCTCGTTTACCGCTTGCAGGACAGCGAGGCGGTGGCGGCAATCGCTGACGCCCAGGCCATGCCCGCTTTGCAGGGGCTGCGCGCCAGCTGTCCGGCACTGCGCAGCCTGATCGGGGTCGACGGTGCCGGCGGCGATGTCGATTGGGCGCGGGCGCTGGCGGCGCAGCACGGCAGGGCAGGCGCTGTGCGTGCCGTGCGTACGCGGGCCGACGAGGCAGCGGTGCTGATCTACACCAGCGGCACCACCGGCGCGCCCAAGGGTGCGCTGATCCCGCATCGCGCGCTGATCGGCAACCTCACGGGCTTTGTGTGCAGCCAGAACTGGTTCGGCTTCGATGGCCTGCTCAACCAACACAGCCAAGCGGTGTTTTGGTCGCCGGCAGACTGGGCCTGGACCGGCGGCCTGATGGACGCGCTGCTGCCCACGCTGTACTTCGGCCGCCCCATCGTGGCCTGTGCCGAGCGTTTTGGTGCCGAGATGGCGTTTGAGTTGATGCAGCAGCACGGGGTCAGCCACACCTTTTTGTTTCCGACGGCGCTCAAGGCCATGATGAAAGCGTGTCCGCAGCCGCGCCAGAAGTACCGGCTCAAGTTGCAGGCCATCATGAGCGCCGGCGAGGCGGTGGGCGATGCGGTGTATGCCTATTGCCGCGACCACCTGGGCGTGGTCGTCAATGAGATGTTCGGGCAGACCGAGATCAACTACATCGTGGGCAACTGCGCCATGCAGTGGGCCCGCGATGGGCAGGGTGAGCCGGTGGCCGCCCGTGCGGGGCAGGCGGTGGGCTGGCCGGCGCGCGCCGGCAGCATGGGCAAGCCCTATCCGGGCCATCGCGTGGCGGTGATCGATGAACAAGGCCGCGAGTGCCCGGTGGGCGTATCTGGCGACGTGGCGCTGCACCGGCAGGACGTGCATGGCCAGGACGATCCGATTTTCTTTTTGGGCTACTGGAAGAACGAACAGGCCACTGCGGCCAAGTACACCGGCCCGTGGTGCCGCACCGGCGATTTGGCGCGGCGCGATGAGGATGGCTACCTGTGGTACGAGGGTCGCTCGGACGATGTCTTCAAGGCCGCGGGCTATCGCATTGGGCCGGGCGAGATCGAGAACTGCCTGGTCAAGCACCCGGCGGTGGCCAATGCGGCGGTGGTGCCCAAACCCGACCGCGATCGCGGCGCCTTGGTCAAGGCCTACGTGGTGCTGTCAGCCGATTACGCGGCGCGCCGGCCTCTTGAGGGCGAGCGGCGCGCCGCTTTCGATGCCCAGGTCACGGCCGCGTTGCAGGTGCATGTGCGCGGTCTGCTGGCGCCCTATGAGTACCCCAAGGAGGTGGAATTCATCGACCAGCTGCCCATGACCACCACTGGCAAGGTGCAAAGGCGCGTCCTTCGCTTGCAGGAGGAAGAGCGTTCCCGGGCGGCCAGTGCGTCTCGGTGAGGGCTTGCCGGGCCTGAAGGTCGCGCCTGGGCGACAAGCCGGCGCGCTCGTGCCTTGGGTCTGGCCTTAAACTGATCGTTTTTCAACGACCGCAGCGGGGCTTTGATGAAGCTAATTTCTCTGGGCACCAGTGACCTCAAGGTTGCGCCGATTTGTCTGGGCACCATGACGTTTGGCGAGCAGGTCGATGAGCCGACCTCCCACGCCATTCTCAGCCGCAGTCTGGAGTTGGGCGTCAGTTTTCTGGACACGGCCGAGATGTACTCGGTGCCCACCAAGGCCGAGACTTACACCCGTACCGAGACCTATATTGGCAACTGGCTGGCGGCCCATCCGGGTGTACGCCAAAAGTTGGTGATCGCCACCAAGGTGGCCGGTCCGGCCCGGGTGCCCTGGGTGCGCGGCGGCAAGCCCGATCTGACGGGCCAAGACATCATCGAAGCGTGCAACGCGAGCCTCAAGCGTTTGCGCACGGATGTAATCGACCTCTATCAGATTCACTGGCCGGCGCGTCATGTCCCGGCCTTCGGTCAGATGTATTTCGATCCGGCCAAGGACGTGCCGGTCACTCCCATCTTGGAGCAGTTGCAGGCCCTCGGTGAGCTGGTCAAGGCCGGCAAGGTCAGGGCCATCGGCTTGTCCAATGAGACTCCCTACGGCGTGCACGAATTTGTGCGCCTGGCCGAGCTGCACGGCTTGCCGCGCATCGCCAGCGTGCAGAACCCTTACTGCTTGATCAACCGCACCGTAGAAAACGCGCTCGACGAGAGCCTGTACCGGCTCAATGTGGGCTTGCTGGCCTACTCGCCGCTGGGCTTTGGTTTGCTCACGGGCAAGTATGACCAGAGCGGGACCGAGCCCGACAAAGGTCCGCGTGAGGCGCGCATCAGCAAATACGAGTCGGTGCGTCAGCAGCGCTGGGGCCGCGCCGATGCCTTGAAGGCGGCCAGGCGCTACAACGCGCTGGCACGCCAGCATGGCCTGACGCCGACGCAGATGGCGCTGGCTTTTTGCTACCGCCGCAGCCTGGTGGCCAGCACCATCATCGGGGTGACCTCGGTGGCGCAACTCGAAGAAGACCTCAAGGCCTGGGGCACCGAGCTCAGCCCAGAGCTGCTCAAGGCCATCGACGACATTCGTTGGGAGATGCGCGATCCGGCGCTGTGATGGCGGGCAAGAAGTCTTCGGCTGGTCAGACGCCGGCCACGCAGTTTTTGCAGGCGCGCGGGGTGGCCTTTACCGAGCATCCCTACGAGTACCTTGAGCACGGCGGAGCCGAGCACAGTGCCAAGGTGCTGGGGCTCGACCCGTTTTCTGTGGTCAAGACCTTGGTGATGCAGGACCAGGATGGCGCGCCACTGATCGTGCTCATGCACGGCAACCGACAGGTGTCGACCAAGAACCTGGCTCGCCAGATCGGCGCCAAGAAGGTCGAGCCCTGCTTGCCCGAGGTCGCGCAGCGACACAGCGGTTATCTGGTGGGCGGCACCTCGCCTTTTGCCACGCGGCGCGCCATGCCGGTGTACATCGAGGAGACGATCCTGGGCCTGCCTAAAATTGCGATCAACGGCGGCCGGCGCGGTTTTTTGATTGGTCTGGCGCCGCAGGTTTGTGTGCAGTTGCTCGGTGCGCTTCCCGTGCAATGCGCGATTGACAAGTAAACAGCCGAAAGGGTGTTCGTGACGTCCTTGTATTTTTTGGCGGCTGTGCTGGCTGCTTATCTGATCGGGTCGCTGTCGTTTGCGGTGATCGTCAGCCGCTTGATGGGCTTGAACGATCCGCGCAGTTACGGCAGCAAGAATCCGGGCGCCACCAATGTGCTGCGCTCGGGCAACAAGCTCGCCGCCGTGCTCACGCTGCTGCTCGATGCGCTCAAGGGTTGGCTGCCGGTGGCCGCCGTGGTCTGGCAGGGCAACGCATGGGGCCTGGGGTCGGGCGCTGTGGCGGCAGTCGGCTTGGCGGCCTTTGCAGGTCACCTCTATCCGGTGTTTTTCAAGTTCGCGGGCGGCAAGGGCGTGGCCACGGCGGCCGGTGTGCTGCTGGGCGTGCACCCCGTGCTGGGCCTGGCGGTGCTGGCGACCTGGCTGCTGGTGGCCTATTTCACCCGCTATTCGTCGCTGTCGGCCCTGGTCAGCGCTGTGGCGGCGCCCTTGATCTATCTGGCGCTCGATCGCGGGGTTTGGTATGTGGACGGGCGCATCACGCTGATGTTGGTGCTCATGGGCGCGCTGCTGATCTGGCGCCACAAGGGCAATATCGACAAGTTGGTGCGCGGTCAGGAGTCCAAGATCGGCAGCAAGAAGGGCTGAGCGGGCCCGCTGGCCCAGCTGAACTTCAGTCCCTGAAGTTGTTAAAGCTCAGCGGCAGGTCTTTGACCTCGCTGCGAATGAGCGCCATCGCACTTTGCAGGTCGTCGCGTTTGGCGCCAGTCACCCGCACCGCATCGCCCTGGATCGAGGCCTGCACCTTGAGCTTGCTGCCCTTGATGGCCTGCTGGATTTTTTTGGCGTCTTCGGTGGCGATCCCATTGCGCACCTTGCTGACCTGCTTGACCTTGTCGCCGCCGATCTTCTCGACCTTGCCCAGATCGAGGTAGCGCACGTCCACGCCGGCTTTGGCCAGCTTGTTGCGCAAGATGTCGTTGATTTGATCGATCTGAAACTGCCCGTCGCCGGTCAGGGTGATGTCCTTGTCCTTGATTTCGATGGCCGCCGATGTGCCTTTGAAGTCAAAGCGCGTGCCGATTTCCTTGGCCGAGTTGTCGACCGCGTTCTTGAGCTTGACCAGATCGGCTTCGAGGACGGTGTCGAAAGAGGGCATGGGGCAGGCTCTTGGAGTTGTAAGTCACGGTGCGACAATCCTCAAATGTTAGTCGAGAAACAGGTTGCGCTGCAGGAGTACAACACCTTCGGCATCGTCGCCAAGGCGCACGAGTTGGTGCGCATCGGCAGCCAGCAGGACCTGCAGGCGGTGCTGGCCGACCCGCAGCTGCGAATCAGGCCCAAGTTCGTGCTCGGCGGGGGCAGCAACATCGTGCTGACCGGTGACGTCAAGGCGCTCGTCCTGAAGGTCGAGATCAAGGGCCGGCGCCTGCTCGCCCAGACGCCTCGGAGCTGGCTGGTGGAAGCCGATGCTGGTGAAAACTGGCACGATCTGGTGGCCTGGACGTTGGCTCAGGGCTGGCCCGGCCTGGAAAATCTCGCCTTGATTCCTGGGACCGTGGGCGCCAGCGTGGTGCAGAACATCGGCGCCTATGGCGTGGAGTTGCAGGACCGCTTTGATTCGCTCGACGCGGTGGACTTGCAAACCGGTCAGATGTTCACGCTCAATGCGGCCCAGTGCGCCTTCGGTTACCGCGACTCGGTGTTCAAGCATGCGCCGGCCTATGTTGCCGATAGCCCGGATGGTGCGCGCGGCATGGGCCTGGCCGGTCGGGCCCTGATCTTGCGCGTGCGTTTTGCGTTACCGCGGCCCTGGCGTGCGGTGCTGGGCTACGCGGATCTGCAGCGGCGCATGGCCGCCGAAGGCGCAGACCCCGCGGACGTCACGCCCGAGCGGCTTTTTGACTGGATCTGCGAGATTCGCCGGGCCAAGCTGCCCGATCCGGCGGTCATCGGAAACGCGGGCAGTTTCTTCAAGAACCCGACCGTCAGCCCCGATCAGTGCGCCGACATCATCGCCCGCGACCCGAAGGTGGTGCATTACCCCATGCCCGATGGCAGCATCAAGCTGGCCGCCGGCTGGCTTATCGATGCCTGCGGCTGGAAGGGCAAAAGCGTCGGCCACGCTGGGGTGTACGAGAAGCAGGCCTTGGTGCTGATCAACCGCGGCGGCCGCGAAAACCCTTGCACCGGTGGCGAGGTGATGACGCTGGCCAAGGCCATACAAACCAGCGTTTACGAACGCTTCGGCATCCGCCTTGAACCCGAGCCGGTCGTGATCTGACTCAGGAAATTGTCAGCAGGAAATTGGGGTCAGGGAAATTGGGGTCAGACCCCAATTTTCAGACCCCAATTTTCGCGCGGCACAAATTTTCAAATTTAAAACGGGGTCTGACCCCAATTTCTGGGGGATTGGCACTCGACCCGTTGGGGAGGGCTTACTTGCCCTTGCCTTCAAGCTTGTAGATGTGCGGGCCGTCGCCTGCGGACAGCAGGCCTGTGTGGGCGTAGATGCCCAGCTTGGCTCGCGTGTCGGTGATGTCGAGGTTGCGCATGGTCAGCTGGCCGATGCGGTCGAGCGGGGAAAACGGTGCGTCTTCCACCTTTTCCATGGAGAGGCGCTCGGGCGCGTATGTCAGGTTGGGGCTCTCGGTGTTCAGGATCGAATAGTCGTTGCCCCGGCGCAGCTCCAGCGTCACGGTGCCGGTGATGGCGCGGGCCACCCAGCGCTGGGCGGTTTCGCGCAGCATGATGGCCTGCGGGTCGAACCAGCGGCCTTGGTAGAGCAGGCGGCCGAGCTTGAGGCCGTTGATGCGGTACTGCTCGATCGTGTCTTCGTTGTGGATGCCGGTGACCAGTCGTTCGTAGGCGATGTGCAGCAGTGCCATGCCCGGGGCTT
>CANHDQ010000127.1 GCA_947459405.1 Comamonadaceae bacterium | reverse complement strand
GAGCTGGGTCAAAAACACGGTCACGGCCACGCCAGCGGTCACCCCGGCCAGCACCAGGCTGCTTTGCACCCGGCCCTCGCGCAGAAAGCGCAGGGCCAGCAGCCACTGCAGTGGCAGCACGCGCGCCCATCGGCTCAGCGCCGGCCGAGCGCCCCTCATCGCCGCTCCCTACGGCGCGGCCAAGCCTTCGGGAAGGTGGGCTGGACGGACTGTGGATGGGACATGGGCTGAGCGCGGATGCGCTCTAACGCACAAAGGACGGCACGTCCACAACGGCAGGGGCTGCGCGTGGCGCTCCCGGGCGCACCCGATCGCCTGGCAGGACGCTTTGGGTCGGCGCGATCACGCGATCGCCCTCCTGCAGGCCCTCGGTGATCTGGCTGTAACCGACGCCGCGCAGGCCCAGCTGCACCGGCACCTTGACCGCACGGGACTGGCGCAGCACCAGCACCCAAGGCTGTGCCTTGTCGGCATCGCGCACCAAAGGGGTGGGCAGCACCAGCGCCGATGACTGGCGCCCCCCCACGAGCTCGGCCGAGACCGTCATCTCGGGCTTGAGAAAAGCGGGCGCGCCGGACAGGCACAGCCGCACGGTGACGGCGCCTCGTTCGGGGTCGACCGCCGGCGCAATCTGGCACAGGCGCGCCTCGAAAGGCTGCATCGGATAGGCGTCGGCGACCACCGCCGCCGGCATGTCTGGCCGCAGCAAATGCAGATGACGCTCGTCGATGCTCACATCGATGTGCAGCTCGCCCGCCTCGGCCAGCACCAGCAAGACACGGCCCGGCTGGGCCATGGCGCCCGGCTCGACCTGCCGGCTCAGCACGCGGGCCGGCACCGGACTGCGGATGAGCAGGCGTGCGAGCCGGGCCTGCGCCATGCGGACGCTGGCCTGCGCCTGGGCCAGGCGCGCCCGCGCCAAGGCGGCTTCGACACCCTGGCTTTGGTGGGCTCGGGCATTGAGCTGGGCCGACGTCAGGGCGCTGGCGGCCACATCGAGCGTGCGCTGGGCCTCGTCGAGGCGCTGGGGCGAATAAAAGCCCTGGCTGACGAGCTCCTGCACCCGGCCATGGTCGCGCTGAGCCGCCCACCAAGCCGCCTGCGCCTGCAGCACGGCTTGCTGGGCCACGGGCGCGCTCAGGCTTTCCTGCTGGGCAAGCCGGCCGGCCGCCTCGGTCTGGACCGCCAGCGCTTGCATCAGCGCCGAACGGGCTTCGGCATTGACCAAGGTCAGCAGCATCTGACCGGCCTTGACCTGCTCCCCCTCGCGCACGCCGACGCGCTCGACCGTGCCAGCCACCTCGGCGCCAATTTCAATGCGCGCCGGGGCCTGCAGCCGGCCGGTGGCCACCACCGATTCAACGATGGCCTGGCGCCTGACCGGCTCGACCGGCACCGCCGGGCCGCGCCACCAAGCCCAGGCCGCCCAGCCGGCAGCCAGCAAGCCCAGGGCCAGCAGCAAGCCGACCATCGAACGCCGGACCACAGACGCCGACGGATGTTGCTGGATCGGGGCAGGGGCTGCTGCGCCAGCCGTGAGGGTCGGGATCATGCCGCAGAGCATCGCGCCAGCCGGGCACTGGCCACGGCCCGCAAGGCCGCGCCTGCGCGTAGGGCGCAGGCGCACGCGGGCGTCGGACGAGGCCGATGCCGCGGCGTCCAGCGCGGTCAAACGCGATCACCGGCCCCGATATAGTCGAGGCCAGAGCCGGCTCGTCGAGCCCGCACGCTTGGCCCCATCAGGACTGCCCACCATGCGCATTTGGAAACAGGACATCTCACTGGCCGCCTTGCAAGCCACGGGCGCCAACACCGCGGTCAGCCATCTGGGGATTGAATTTATCGAGGTCGGTGACGACTACCTGGTGGCACGGGTGCCGGTGAACCGGCAGACCTGCCAGCCCTATGGCCTGCTCCATGGCGGGGTGTCGGTGGTGCTGGCCGAAACGCTGGGCTCGTGCGGCGCGGCGTTTTCGGTGCCACGAGGCACGCGGGTGGTGGGCCTGGAGGTCAACGCCAACCACCTCAGAGGCGTGCAAGAGGGCTGGGTGACCGCCACCGCACGGCCCGTACATCTAGGCCGCACGACGCAGGTCTGGCAAATCGAGTTGCGCGACGAACAGGCTCGCTTGAGCTGCATCTCGCGCCTGACGATGGCCGTGCTCGCGCCCGACCGCCCGGCAAGCTGAGCGTCAGTCCTGCTGCTGCAGGCGCTTGCTCTTCCAGTACACGTCGTCGCCACCGTTGATGCGGTTGAGCACGCGCGCCAACACGAACAGCAGGTCGCTCAGGCGGTTGAGGTACTGGCGCGGCGCTTCGCGCAAGGCCTCGGCCGCACCGAGCGCCACCACCGATCGTTCAGCGCGGCGAGCCACCGTGCGGCAGACATGGGCCAGAGAGGCGGCACGGGTACCGGCGGGCAGGATGAATTCTTGCAAGCGCGGCAGCTGCGCGTTGTGGTGCTCGAGCTCGGCGTCGAGGCGGGCAATAGCCTCATCGCGCAACAGCTCGAAACCCGGTATGGACAGCTCGCCGCCCAGATTAAAGAGCTGGTGCTGCACCTC
The DNA here is from genome assembly GCA_947459405.1 of Comamonadaceae bacterium. Classification (GTDB taxonomy): domain Bacteria; phylum Pseudomonadota; class Gammaproteobacteria; order Burkholderiales; family Burkholderiaceae_C; genus Polaromonas. Next base: position 5,573 of record CANHDQ010000127.1, on the reverse strand, counting down.
GATCAGCAACTCGCGCACGCGGCCGGGCATGTCTTCGCACAGCAGCAGTCCGATGTGGGAATTGAGTTCGTCCACATCGCCCATGGCATGCACACGCAAGCTGTCTTTGCTCACCCGGGTGTTGTCACCCAGACCGGTCGTGCCGTTGTCTCCGGTGCGGGTGGCGATCTGGGTGAGTCGATTAGACATGCGGCGAGCTCCTGCTGTGATGGCCGATTATCGGCGGCCCACCCAACGGCGCCAGCGCAGCGGGACACTGACATAAACTCCGCGTTTGGAGCCGCGAGCCGCGCGGGGGCAGGTCTTGATCGGCCCGCTCACAAGGCCGGCTCCACGAACCCAACAGGAGATCGCCGCCATGAATGCTCCCCTGCCCAGCCACCTGGTCCCTGAAATTGACCAGCGGCCCGTTCCACCGGCCCTGATCGAGGCGCTCAAGGCGCGCTTTGGCGCCAACTGCTCGACGGCGATGGCTGTGCGCGAGCAGCACGGCCGCGACGAGTCGTCGTTTGACTCCCCGCCGCCGGCGGCGGTGGTGTTTGCGCAGAGCACGGCCGATGTGGCCGATGCCGTCAAGCTGGCGGCACACTACGAGGTGCCCGTCATCCCCTTTGGCGTGGGCTCCTCGCTCGAAGGCCATCTGCTGGCCGTGCAAGGCGGCATCAGCATTGACCTCGGGCGCATGAACAAGGTGCTAAATATCCATGCCGAAGACCTGACCGTCACGGTGCAGGCCGGCGTGACGCGCAAGCAGCTCAACGAAGAGCTCAAAAGCACGGGACTGTTTTTCCCGATCGACCCGGGCGCCGACGCCACCATCGGCGGCATGAGCGCCACCCGCGCCAGCGGGACCAATGCGGTGCGCTACGGCACGATGCGCGACAACGTGCTCGCGCTGGAGGTGGTCACCGCCGATGGCCAAGCGATACGCACCGGCACCCGGGCCAGAAAGTCGTCGGCCGGCTACGATCTGACGCGCCTGATGGTCGGCAGCGAAGGCACGCTGGGCGTGATCACCGAGATCACCCTGCGCATCTATCCCCTGCCCGAGGCGATCAGCGCGGCCATCTGCTCGTTTCCAAGCATCGAGGCGGCGGTGCGCACCACCATCGAGGTCATTCAGCTGGGCGTGCCGATCGCCCGGGTGGAGCTGATCGACCACAACAGCGTGCGCATGGTCAACGCACACAGCAAGCTCGGTCTGCGCGAAGAGCCGATGCTGCTGATGGAGTTTCACGGCTCGCCGGCGGGCGTCAAGGAACAAGCCGAGACGGTGCAGGACATCGCCAGCCAGTACGGCGGCAAGGCCTTCGAATGGGCGGTCACGCCCGAGGAGCGCACACGGCTGTGGACCGCGCGGCACAACGCCTACTTTGCCGCCATTCAGAGCCGGCCGGGATGCCGTGCCATCAGCACCGACACCTGCGTGCCGATCAGCCGACTGGCCGACTGCCTGCTCGACTCGGTCAAGGAAGCCGACGAAAGCGGCATCCCCTACTTTCTGGTCGGCCATGTGGGCGACGGCAACTTTCACTTCGGCTATCTGCTCGACCCCAAGGTGCCGCGCGAGCGCGAGATTGCCGAAGCGCTCAACCACAAGCTGGTGACCCGGGCGCTGGCCCTGGAGGGCACCTGCACCGGCGAGCACGGCGTGGGGCTGCACAAGATCGACTTCCTGGTCAGCGAGGCCGGCGGCGCTGCGGTCGAGATGATGCGCACCATCAAGCGTGCGCTCGACCCCAAGAACATCATGAACCCGGGCAAGATCTTCAGGCTCTGAATCGGGCAAGGCAGCCGTCAGAGTCACGCCGTGCACGGCAGCAACCGCCAGGCGGTGCGAGAGCGCATCGCGGCTCTACAGGCGCAGCTGCAAGGCGCTGGCCAGACCTTCAGGGGGCCACCGGCCGAGCCCGACTTTTGCTGCGGTCGCGGCTGCAACGGCTGCGTCTGGGAGGGCTACGACGCAGCCGTGCAGTGGTGGCTGGAGGAAGCTGGGGCTTTGGCGGCCAGCAAGGGCGACCTCGACCCAGCTGGCCGGCCTTAAAAGCTCAGGCCTCGCCCCAGACGTCCTGGGCGGTCTCAATCACCAAGCGCAGCTTGTCGCGCTGGGCCTGCACCGCGATGTTGTTGCCGTGCACGGTGCTTGAAAATCCGCACTGCGGCGACAGGGCCAGCTGCTCCAGCGGGGCGTACTTGGCGGCCTCGTCGATGCGCCGCTTGAGCGCATCCTTGGACTCCATGTCGCCGAACTTGGTGGTCACCAGGCCCAGCACCACCACCTTGCCCTTGGCCAAATAGCGCAGGGGGCGGAAGTCGCCGCTGCGGTCGTCGTCGTACTCCAGGAAGTAGGCGTCGATGTCCATCTCCGACAGCAGCGCCTCGGCCACCGGCTCGTAGTTGCCGGCGGCCGCGTGCGTGCTCTTGAAGTTGCCACGACACAGGTGCATGGCCAGCGTCATGCCAGCGGGCTTTTGCGCGACCACCTTGTTGATGAACTGGGCATAACGGTGCGGCAGCTCGTTGGGGTCGTCACCGCGCTGGCGGGCCGCCTCGCGCATCTTTTCGTCGCACAGATAAGCCAGGTTGGTGTCGTCCATCTGCACGTAGGTGCAGCCGGCGGCAGCCAGGCTGCGCAGTTCGTCACCATAGGCCTGGGCCACGTCGTCATAGAACACCGGGTCGAGCTCCGGATAGGCCTGGCGGCTGATGCCGGCGCGACCGCCGCGAAAGTGCAGCATCGTCGGGGAGGGGATCGTCACCTTGGGCGTGTAACCGGCGGCCACCTGGCTCTTGAGGTACTGGAAGTCGGCCAGCTGAATGTTCTTGGCGTGCGTGACCTTGTCGGTGACGCGAATCACCGGCGGGGCCAGGTGCGTGGTGCCATCGGGCTGGAGCACCGACAGCGGGATGTCGGTGACCACGCCGCCGAGTTGCTCGAGAAAGTCGATATGAAAGTAGGTGCGGCGGAACTCGCCGTCGGTGATGGACTTGAGGCCCACGTCCTGCTGGAACTTGACGATCTCGGCAATGGCCCGGTCTTCGACGGCGCGCAGCTGCTCGGCCGTGATCTGGCCTTTGGCCTTTTGGTCGCGCGCCTCAAGCAAGTAAGCCGGGCGCAAAAAGCTGCCCACATGGTCGTAGCGGGCGGGAAGTCGAACCGTCATGGAGGTCTCCTGAGTTTTGACAATGCGCAGATCGTAGCGCAGCCTGTCGGGGGGCTGGGGGTTGCTGGGGGGTGACTCGGAGCGGGGCGCCTCAGGCGGCCTGCAACTGCACTTGAGGCTGGGCCTGGGGCTGCTGCTCCTGCGCGATCAGCCGGTCAATGATGCGCCGCGCCTGGACGCCGCCGGCATCGATATTGAGCTTGAGCAGCTTGCGGTGGCGATGCAGCGTCAAGTTGCGCTGCTGCGCCTCGAGCACCGCAGTGTCTTGGGAAAACACCCGACCCTGGCCTTCTCGGATCTGCGCCGTCAGCGCAGCATCGCCCACGCGAAAGCTGCGGGCCATGCCCCAGAAGTACCACATCGTGGTGTCGGTTTCGGGGGTGATGAAGTCGACCACGACGCTCGAGACCTTGTGCTCGGGGGCGGCTTGATGGCCGCCGCGGCCGGCCAGCGCCACGCCCACCTCGATCATCACGTGGCTTGGCGGGCTGAAGCGGCAAATCTGCCAGCGGTCGACCGGCTGATCGGCGGGCAGGCCATGGGCGCGCAAATTGGCCTGCCAAAACGGCGGCGCCATCACGCCGTCCATGAAGCGACTGGTCACGACCTCCTCGCCCACCGCTCGGGTGCTCACCGGCGCTTCGTCGATTTCCTTTTGCCCGATGCTGTCGGCGTGCACATAGGTCTCGTGGGTCAGGTCCATGAGGTTGTCGATCATCAGGCGGTAGTCGCATTTGACGTGGTAGAGCCCGCCCCCGTAGGCCCACTGCGGGTTGTCGGCCCAACTCAGGGCCGGCAGCAGGGCTGCATCGGCGCGCGCCGGCTCCCCGGGCCAGACCCAGACAAAGCCGTGGCGTTCGATCACCGGATAGGCGCGGATGGCCGGAAACGCGCCGACCCGCTGACCCGGCATGGACTCGGTCTTGCCGTCACAACCCATGACCAGGCCGTGGTAGCCGCAGACCAATTTGCCCTGGCACACACGGCCCAAGGACAGCGCCGCGCCGCGGTGGGGACAAAAGTCCTCCAGCGCCGCCACGCGGCCGTCGGCCGAGCGGTAAAACACGATGGGCTGGCCGCACACCGTGCGGCCCAGCGGCTTGCCCTCGATCTCATCGGGCGTGCAGGCCACGTACCAGGCGTTTTGGGGAAACATCGGACCACCTCCAGGAAAGCAGACTGGCAATTATGTCTCACGGGATACTTAATGTATACATCCTGGATGCAGCTGGTCGGATTTGACGCCGTATTCGGGTCGAGGCTGGCCGTTGAAGGTCTCCAATCTGCTACATTGGATACATGAGCTCCGCGATCGACGGTCCTAAACGGGACAAAGAAGCCGAGCCGGCCGGCTCCCAAGCGGTCAAGGCTTTGCTGGCCCTGCGCGAAATGGTGCTGGCCGGCGAGCTGCCGGCAGCTAGCCGCATTGCCGAGGTGGCCCTGGCCGAACGCCTGGGGGTGTCGCGCACGCCCATCCGGGCGGCCCTGATGCGGCTGGAGCAAGAGGGCCTGCTCGAGCCCCTGCCCGGCGGCGGCTACACGGTGCGCACCTTTTCAGAGCGCGACATTTCCGATGCGATCGAGCTGCGCGGCACCTTAGAAGGCTTGCTCGCGCGACTGGCCGCCGAGCGCGGTGCGGCACAGGTGGTGCGGGCCGAATCGCGTCTTTGTCTTGACGAGATCGATCAGGTGCTGGCGCAACCGGCGCTCGACGACGAGTCCTTTTCCCGCTACGTGCGCTTAAACGAGCGCTTTCATGGTCTGCTGTGCGAGATGGCCGGCAGCCCGGTGATTGCCAAGGAGCTCGAGCGGGTGGCCCGGTTGCCCTTTGCCTCGCCCTCAGGCTTTGTCGTGGCCCAGGCCAACTCGGGCCATGCCCGCGACATGCTGATCGTCGCGCAAGACCAGCACCGCCAGGTGCTCGAGGCGATCGAGCAAGGCGAAGGGGCCAGAGCGCAGGCCATCATGTGCGAGCACTCCCGGCTGGCGCAGCGCAACCTGCGCGAGGCCACGACCAGCCGACAGCTCGAGCGCATGCCCGGCGTGCGGCTGATCCGGAAGCGGGGGACCTGATGCGCTGGGCACTGCGGCTCGAGGCGACAGCGGCACCATGCTGACCATCCTGTTTGACGGCATCGCCTACGGCATGCTGCTGTTCATCTTGGCCGTGGGGCTGTCGGTGACCATGGGGCTGATGAATTTCATTAACCTGGCCCACGGTGCTTTTGCCATGGTTGGCGGCTACATCACGGTGCTGTTAATGCAGCGCCTGGGCCTGCCCTTCCTGCTGGCCCTGCCAGCGGCCTTCTTGGGCGCCGCCTTGCTCGGCGCGCTGCTCGAGCGCACGCTCTACCGCCCGCTCTACCACCGGCCCCACCTCGATCAGGTGCTGTTTTCGATCGGGCTGGT
>CANHDQ010000126.1 GCA_947459405.1 Comamonadaceae bacterium | reverse complement strand
TGGGAGGCCGGTTGCCCCATTCACGTGCCAGGTTGACGCCCAGTGCCACGGCCACGCCCTGGGCAAAGGCGCCGCGCACCGCATCGGCCGCTGGCACCCCGAGGATGAAGCGTTGCAGCCGGGCCGGCGCCGGTTTGGACAGGGTGTGGCGGTAGCTGTAGGCGCTTTGGCCACAGGCCAGCACAACCGCCTGCGTTTGAACCTGCAGATCCTCCGGCTCGCCCACCAGCCAGGACAGGCTGATGATGACGCGCTGGGCGGCAGTCGACTTCAGGGCGGCCAGGGCGGCTGTGACGCCGGTCTTGACATCCTTGGCGCTGCCCGAGCCGACGCCCACAAGCAGCAACCGAGTGGCGCCCAAGCCTGGGCTGCGGTAGGCCTGCAGCAGCTTGCCGCAATCGGCCTGGAAGTCCTTGGCCTTGATGGCAGAGGCAATCAGGCCCGAGAGGGCGTCGGCCTGCGCCTGCATGGCAGCAGGCACCAGCACCACCAGCGCGTCACATTTTTCAGCCGCCGAACGCGGCCGGCTCAGGGTCTTGAGTTCAAAGTCCATAATCTGGGTCGGGTTTGAGTCGATCGATCGAAATCACACAACGCGCCATGTTATTCCAATCGTCCCTTCGCAAAGAGCTGGCGCGAAGCTTTGGCGCGACCCTGGTGGTGCTCATCACCATCATCTTGACCATCGTGCTCATCCGAACGCTTGGTCTGGCCTCCAAAGGCCAGGTCAATCCACAGGATGTGATGCTGCTGATGGCCTACGCCACGATCGGCCGCCTCCCCACCATTTTGAGCCTGTCGCTTTTCATTGCCATCCTGAGCACCTTGTCGCGGCTGTACCGCGACAGCGAAATGGTGGTCTGGTTCTCCAGCGGCCGCGGACTGAGCAGTTTTGTGCCGCCCGTGCTGCGCTTTTCATGGCCGGTGCTCCTGGTCATCGCCGTCTCGGCGCTGTGGCTGCTGCCCTGGACTCAGGAGAAAACCCAGGAGCTGCGCAGCCGCTACCAACAACGCAGCGATCTGGACCGGGTCGCGCCGGGGCAGTTTCAGGAATCATCGGACGGCTCGCGGGTGTTCTTCATCAACCGCGACTCTGAGCGCAAGAGCGGCAACGATATCTTCATCACCACCCGGGTGCGCGACACGCGATCGGTGGTCACGGCACAGTCGGGCAGCATCGAGCAACTGCCTGATGGGCAGGTGCTCAAGCTCGAAAAGGGCCAGCGGCTCGAGTACCAGGAGCTCAGCAGCGACAAGGCCGTGACGATGCGGGTCAGTCAATTTGACGTCTATGGCGCGCGCATCAGCGGTGCCAAGCCGCTCAACCGGGATACGACTTCCTTCAAACTTCTGTCCACCTGGGATCTGATGCAAACACCGAGCCGCCCCAACCTGGGCGAGTTGGCCTGGCGCATCGGGCTGACGCTGTCAGGCATCAATCTCGTGCTGCTGGCCGTTGCCATGGCCCACGCAAACCCACGGGCCGGTCGCAGCGGGCGGCTGATCCTGGCCATCTTCACCTTTTTGGTCTACAGCAACCTGATGACCTTGAGCCAGAACTGGGTTGCCAGCGGGGTGATGGGCTTCGGGCCGATCATGCTTGCCTTGCACGGTGGCTTTCTGGCCGTCGCCCTGCTGTGGCTGACCAGCCGCCAGCACGCCTGGTCGCTTGCCGGCCTGTGGCGGCAAGGGGTCGGGCGCCTGCGGCTAGGAGGGGGCACATGAAGAGCCTGCGCAAGCTGGTCTATGGGGAGACCCTGCTGTCCATTGCCCTCATCAGTGGTGGCTTCTTGACCCTGTTCATGTTCTTCGACCTGGCCGACGAATTGCAAAATCTGGGCCGTCGCAGTGATGCAGACGGCCCCGTCTACCAGTTGCGCCACGCCCTGCTCTACGTCGGCCTGCTGCTGCCCAACCGCCTGTATGAGTTGCTGCCCATCTCGGTGTTGATCGGCACGATTTTCGTCATGGCGAGGCTGGCGCAAAGCTCCGAGTACACGATTTTGCGCACCAGCGGCCTCGATCCCTGGCGCGCGCTGCGTCTGCTTTTGACTCTGGGCAGCGTGTTCGTGGCCCTGGCCTTTGTGATCGGCGACTACGTTGCGCCCGCGGCCGACAAGGCCTCACAACTGCTCAAAGCACGCTACCAGGGCCGCATCACGGTGGGCCAAACCGGGGCCTGGCTGCGCGAGAAGCAGCCCGAAACAAACTATGTGGTCAACGTCAAGGCCCTAACCCCAAACAACGACATGCAGGGCATCGAGATTTATGAATTCAACGCGCAAGGGGTCATGCAGGGCATGATCGAGGCCGACAGAGCGCAGTTTGAGGCTGACGACGCCTGGCTGCTCAGCAAGGTTCGTCAGAAGCGGTTCGGCTCACCGGCCGCCGCTACGGCCGCTGGCAACACCGAACAGCCGATGGTGCAAACCGACTTGCCCCAAATGCGCTGGCCGACCCAGATCAGCTCTGAAATGGTGGCGGTCGCCTTGCTCAGGCCCGACCGCATGCGCACGATCGACCTGTTCACTTACATCCGGCACCTGCAAGACAACGGGCAGAACGCGCTGCGCTACGAGATCGAGTTTTGGCGAAAAGTGTTTTATCCGCTCAGCTGCCTGGTCATGGTCATCCTGGCCCTGCCCTTTGCCTACCTGCAAATGCGCTCGGGGGGCATCTCGGCGTATGTCTTTGCAGGCGTGATGATCGGCATCAGTTTTTTCATGATGAACAACGTCGCCATCTATGTCGGCAATCTGCAGCAGTGGCAGCCGTGGCTGGCCGCCGCTGCACCCGGGCTGCTCTACACCGCCGTGTCATTGACTGCCTTTGGCTGGCTGGTGCTCAGACGCTAGGATCGGGCCATGAAACGGGCCATCGTGCTGTTTGCCCATGGATCGCGCGATCCGCACTGGCCGCGAACCGATCACGGCCGTGGCCCAAGCCATCGCCGAGCGCTCCCCCGACACCCTCGTGGGATTCGCCTACCTCGAACTGAGCGCGCCGAGCTTGCCGCAAGCAGTCGGCGATCTAGTGGCGCAGAACACCGATGCGTCGCGGTTGTTCCCGCTCTTCCTGGGCGTGGGCAAGCATGCGCGCCAGGACCGGCCGCAATCGATGCAGGGCCTGCGCCAAGCCCATCCGCAGGTCCAATCGAACTGCTTCCAGCGGCCGGCCAGTGGCCCGCCCTGACCGCTTCGCTGACCAATCTGGCGGTTCAGCGCCAGTCCTGAGCGGGCTGGCTGCCGGGCGTCGGCGTGGCTCGGGCATCCCCGGGCGAAAACATCCCGCAAACGGCATAATGATTGGATCGCTTAGTCCAATAAAGATATGAACCTTCACCAATTTCGATTTGTTCAAGAGGCCGTTCGCCGCAATCTGAACCTGACCGAAACGGCCAAGGCACTGCACACCTCGCAGCCCGGGGTCTCCAAGGCCATCATCGAGCTGGAGGAGGAACTCGGCGTAGAGATCTTCGCCCGCCACGGCAAACGGCTCAAGCGCATCACCGAGCCAGGCGAGCATGTGATCAAGAGCATCGCGCTGATCATGCGCGAAGTGGGCAATCTGCGGCGCATCGGCGAGCAGTTTTCCGCCCAGGACAGCGGCACGCTGTCGATCGCCACCACCCACACCCAGGCGCGCTATGTGCTGCCGCAGCCGGTGGCCCGGCTGAGGCAGGCTTTCCCCAAGGTCAATGTCAGCCTGCACCAGGGATCGCCCGCGCAAGTGGCCCGCATGCTGATCGACGAGATCGCTGAAATTGGTATCGCCACCGAATCGTTGACCGAGTACGAAGAGCTGGTGACGCTGCCGTGCTACGAGTGGCAGCACATGCTGGTGATGCCGCCCGACCATCCGCTGGCACGGCGCGATCGCATCGACCTGCACGAACTGGCCGAGCAGCCACTGATCACCTACCACCCCTCCTTCACAGGCCGCACACGCGTCGACCAGGCCTTTGCCGCTCGCAAGCTCGCGCCGCGCATCGCGCTGGAGGCCATTGACTCGGATGTGCTCAAAACCTACGTGCGACTCGGCCTAGGTGTGGGCATCGTGGCCGAGATGGCGATGCAGGACGAGGACAGCAAAGATCTGGTGGCCCGGCCCGCTGGCACGCTGTTTGGCATGAATGTGGCCCGTGTGGCCTTCAAGCGCAGCGCCTACCTGCGCAATTTTGTCTACCACTTTGCCCAGCTGGTCAGTGACAGGCTCCCGCGCGAACGCATCATGAAAGCCATGTCGGGAGACTTTGCCGACCACGAGCTCTGACCCAGAAAAACCGCCGCCGACTCCACCGCCCCAATCACCCCATCTACTGTTCTTTTCCCTCGAATCATGAGCGCCGTCTACACCCCCGCCCTGCAAAGCCGTCTGCCCAAGGTGGGCACTACTATCTTTACCGTGATGTCGGCCCTGGCCAGCCAGACCGGTGCGGTCAACCTCGGCCAGGGCTTTCCCGACTTTGGCTGCGACCGCAAGCTCACCGGTGCGGTGACCGACGCCATGAATGCGGACCTCAACCAGTACCCGCCCATGGCCGGCGTGCCGATCCTGCGTCAGGCGGTGGCCGATAAGGTGCAGGCGCTCTACGGCAAGGCTTACCACCCCGACAGCGAGATCACCATCACCGCCGGCGCCACGCAGGCCATCATCACCATCATCTTGGCGGTGGTGCATCCCGGCGACGAGGTCATCGTGCTCGAGCCCTGCTACGACAGCTACGTGCCCAACATCGAATTGGCCGGCGGAACCGTGGTGCGCGTGCCGCTCACGCCCGGTAGCTTCAGGCCCGACTTTGACCGGATCGCCCAAGCCATTGGCCCCAAGACCCGCGCGATTCTCATCAACACCCCGCACAACCCGAGCGCCACGGTCTGGAGCCGCGAGGAAATGCTCAAGCTCCAAGAGCTGCTGGCGCCCACCGACGTGCTGCTGATTTCCGACGAGGTCTACGAACACATGGTGTTCGATGCACCCGAGCGGGTGCACCACAGCGCGGCGAGCTTTGCAGGGCTGGCCGCACGCGCCTTCATCGTCAGCAGCTTCGGCAAGACCTACCACGTCACCGGCTGGAAGGTGGGCTATGTGGCCGCACCGGCTGCCCTGACGACCGAGTTTCGCAAGGTGCATCAGTTCAATGTGTTCACCGTCAACACGCCCATGCAGCACGCCCTGGCGCACTACATGGCCGACCCGCAGCCTTACCTGCAACTGCCGGCTTTCTACCAGCGCAAGCGCGACCTGTTCAGGCAGGGCCTGTCGGCCACGCGCTTGAAGCTGCTGCCCAGCGAAGGCAGCTACTTCCAATGCGTCGACATCTCGGCCGTCAGCGACCTGAGCGAAGCCGATTTCTGCCAATGGCTGACCCGCGAAATCGGTGTGGCGGCCATTCCGTTGTCGGCCTTCTACGGCGAGGGATTTGACCAACAGGTGGTGCGCTTTTGCTTTGCAAAAAAAGACGAGACGCTTCACACGGCACTCGAGCGCCTGGCCAAGCTGTAAGGCCCGCTGGCGGGGGTGCAAAGTGGCGCCGCAGTGATGCCCCTGCTGTGTCATTGCCCCCGCTTCGGCATTGCCTCTGCTGCGTCATTGCGAGGCGCGCAGCGCCATGGCAATCCATGCCGTTGTGCGATGGCCGATGGATCGCTTCGTTCCTCGCGATGACGAGGTGATTGCAAGGGCAGCGGCCGCGCTAACCCTCCTGCTGCGTCATTGCGAAGCGCGCAGCGCCGTGGCAATCCATGCCGTTGTGCGATGGCCGATAGATCGCTTCGTTCCTCGCGATGACGAGGTGATTGCAAGGGCAGCGGCCGCGCGATAACACTCCTGCTGCGTCATTGCGAGGCGCGCAGCGCCGTGGCAATCCATGCCGTTGTGCAATGGCCGATAGATCGCTTCTTTCCTCGCGATGACGAGGTGATTGCAAGGGCAGCGGCCGCGCGACAACACTCCTGCTGCGTCATTGCGAGGCGCGCAGCGCCGTGGCAATCTATGCCGTTATGCGATGGCCGATGGATCGCTTCTTTCCTCGCGACGACGGTCGAGGGGCGCGATGAAAGAGCAAGTGCGACGACGGCGCAGGGGCGGCTCATCCGCCCTTGAACTCAGGCTGCGATTGACTGCCGCTCAGCCATCGCCGCGCGCCAGCGCAAAAGGTGCGAATGGCGCTCGTCAGGCTTGACCTTGACGATGCGCGCAAAGTCAACCGCCACAACCGCGGTGATGTCGGCCACACTCATCTGCCCTGCGGCGACGAAGTCTCGCCCAGCCAGGCGCTCGTTGAGCTCGTCAAAAAAGCGCTGCACCCGCTGGCGCCCGCGCTCGGCAAGCTGCGGGATCTGGGCGTAATCGATCGGCCCGGGCAAGGCCCGATTGACCATGGCCGGCGAGCTGTTGCGCAATGCCTCTGCAATCGGCATGAGCCCGTCGAACTCCATCCGCCATGCCCAGCTGGCGATCTCGGCCTTGTCGGCCGGGCTCGCGCCAAGCATAGGCGGCTGCGGGTAGCGGGCCTCCAGGTAGGCGGTGATGGCGGCGTTATCGGTCAGCACCAAGCCATGGCCTGCCTCATCGACCACGCGCAAAGCCGGTACGGTGCACTGTGGATTGATCTGCCGATACGCTGGAGCGAGCTGCTCGCCGGCGCGCAGGTCGATCTGCACTGTCTCGTGCGCCACGCCCTTCTCGGCGAGCAAGATGCGCGCGCGGCGGGGATTGGGCGCGCTGGCGCAGTCGTACAGGGTGATCATGGGCGCGCCTGCAGCTTGTCTTGGGTGCGGGTGTCAAAGTCGCTGGCCTCATGGCGCTCGTGCAGCTGGCTGCTGAGCTCGCCGCGCACCCGGTTGACCATACGGCCGCGGCGCACGGCCGGCCGCTCGAACAGTTCCTGGGCCCAGCGCAGCACATGGGTGTACTCGTGCACCTGCAAAAACTCGCCCGCCTCGTACATCTCGCCGCGGGCCATCGCCCCGTACCAGGGCCAAATTGCCATATCGGCAACGGTGTAGTCGTCCCCCGCCACATAACGCTGCTGCGCCAGCCGCTGATTGAGCACGTCCATTTGGCGCTTGGTCTCCATCGCATAGCGGTCGATCGCGTACTCGATTTTGACAGGCGCATAGGCATAAAAATGCCCAAAGCCGCCGCCGACAAACGGCGCGCTGCCCATCTGCCAAAATAGCCAAGACAGGCATTCGGCCCTTTTGGCCGGCTCAGTGGGCAAGAAGGCGCCAAACTTCTCGGCCAAGTGCATGAGAATAGCCCCCGACTCGAACACCCGCACCGGCTGCTGGCCACTGCAGTCCAGCAGCGCCGGAATCTTGGAGTTGGGGTTGACCTGCACAAAGCCGCTGCCAAATTGCATGCCGTCCTGGATGCGGATCAGCCAGGCATCGTACTCGGCGCCGCTGTAACCGAGCGCCAGCAGCTCCTCGAGCATGATGGTGACCTTCACGCCATTGGGCGTGCCCAGAGAGTACAGCTGCATCGGATGGCGCCCGCGCGGCAGCGGCTCATCGTGCGTGGCACCGGCAACGGGACGGTTGATGCTGGCAAAGCGGCCGCCATTGGGCTGGCTCCAGGTCCAGACCTTGGCAGGGGTGTAAGCGGGGGAATCGGACATGTGAGGTCTCTCGAAGGCATCTGGGTGTGAACGGGCATCCCGCACGGCCCTCTGGGGCTGCAGGCGCGAGCCTGAGATGGTAGGCGATCACGCGGGCGTCGTCTTAGGGGCGCCTCCTAGGCCCACAAGCAGCCAGGAGCCTGCTGGCCGCCCGGGCGTCAAGCTGAGGGCAGGTCGAAGACCAGGCAGGTGGTGGTGGCGTGCGCGTAAAGCGTGCCATCGGGCCCGACCAGCTGCGCCTGCGCGGTGGCCAATTGCCTGCCGCAGTGCAGCACCCGGCCTTCGGCTCGCACCCGCACCACCTGGGGCTTGATCGCGCGCACCAGCTTGACGCTCATCTCGGCGGTGGTGTAGAGCCGGCCCGGCGGCATGAGCGTGTGCACTGCACAGCCCATGGCCGAATCGAGCAAAGTGGCATACCAGCCGCCGTGCACGGTACCCATGGGGTTCAGATGTCCGGCTCCGGGCACACCCTGAAAAACCGCGCGGCCCTGATCCACCTCGATCAAGGCGAAATCCAGGGTCTGCGCGATGGAGGCAAAGGGCACTTCTCCGGCGAGCATG
>CANHDQ010000125.1 GCA_947459405.1 Comamonadaceae bacterium | reverse complement strand
GGAACGAAGCGATCCATCGGCCGCACGTGCGAAGTCATGGATTGGCACAGCGACACTCCGCTCGCTACAACAGCCGTTCATACAAATCCGCCCACGTCGGGTTAAGGGACTCGATCAGCGTGATTTTGCGTCGCCGGGAGCCAGCCTTGATTTGCTTTTCTCGGGCGATTGCGGCCTCCATGGTCGCATGCTGTTCAAACCACACCAGCCGATGGACTTGGTACTTGTGGCTAAAGCCATCGAAGACATCGTTTTTATGTTGCCAAACGCGCCGAATCAGATCGCTGGTCACGCCAACATAGAGCGTACCGTTGGGACGGTTGGCCAGCAGATAAACGCAGGGTTGCTTCATGGCCCAGCCAATTTAATGGATTGCGTGGCGCATGTCACCTGGGTGTGGATTGCTACGCTTCGCTCGCAATGACGGGGTGGCGGCGTAACGCGAAATGACGCGCTTGGCTATGCGACTTGTCATGAAGGAGCGCTGCCTCAGCACCACTAAAGCGTCATCGCGAGGAACGAAGCGATCTATCGGCCGCTCTTGCGAAGCCATAGATTGCCACGCTTCGCTCGCAATGGCAGGGTAACGAGGCGAGGCGTAATGACGCACTTGGCTGTGCGACTTGTCATGAACGAGCGCGGCCTCAGCACCACTACAGCGTCATCGCAAGGAACGAAGCGATCCATCGGCCGCTCTTTCGAAGTCATGGATTGCCACGCTTCGCTCGCAATGACGGGGGGCGGGGCGAGGCGCAATGACGGGATACAAGCCGTCGCGCTCAGATGCTCTGGGCTTGCGCGAGTGCGGTGCTGAGGTTCGAAAGTGGCTGGCCCTCGGCCAGAGCCAGGCAGCTTTGTGCGATCTGTTCGCCCAAGCGTGGGTTCAAGCCGGCTGCGGCCATCAGGCGCAGGGCCTTGTCTTGGATCTGACTTGCCGACAGCGGATTTTCCGGGTCGCCCTTGGCGGTGTGCACAGTCAGCGTGTGTTGCACGCCACCGGCATCGCGCAGGAGCACCGTGGCACCGTAACGCTCAGGGTAGGCGGCGGTCAAGTCGGCGTCGTGGTGCAGGCGCACCTTGGCGCGCAGGGCGGCAATCTGGGGGTCGTCGCGCACATCGCTGTGGCTGTCGTGCAGAGTCAGGTCGCCGCGCGTCCAAGCCACTGCTGCGGCGTGCTGCAGACTGAACCGCGCCTGATGGTCCGACAGCGGCGTGACGCAGTCGGCAAAGGAGATGGCGTCGGCATAGGTGTGCACGTCGATCGATTCGATCGACTCCATCGACGTGGACGCACCGACCTGATCGCGCAGAGCGATGACGGCCTCGATCACCGGGTGCACATGACGGCAGGCCGACCAGGGCTTGAAGCTCACTTCATGCATCATCCAGGCGGCATCGGGGCGACCAAGCACCGCCTGGAGATCGACGGGCCCGCAGGCGGCAGCAAAAAAACCGTGCTCGCCTTCAAGAATCTGGCGGGCACCCGCAAAGCCGATGCGTGCGAGATCGGCGGCGAGCAGACCCGACTGGGCGCTGCGGCCGGTGGCCAGTTGCTTGGAGTCGGTGGGCTCGCTGCGGCACTGCCACAGCCCTGCGCTCATCATGCCGGCCTGGCCCAGAGCGTCCAGGCTGCGCTGGCGGTTGAGGCCCAGCACGTGGGCACAGGCCGCCGCCGCGCCGAACACGCCGCACGTGGCCGTGCTGTACCAATGACGGTAATGTGCCGGCCCTGCGGCCGTGCCGATGCGGATGGTCACTTCATAGCCCTTGATCAGCGCATCGAGCAGCTCAGCGCCGCTGCTGCCCTCGCGCTCGGCTGCAGCCAGTGCCGCAGCGATCACCGTGTCGCCCGGGTGAACGATGGCACGCCGGTGCAGGTCATCGACCTCGAAGAGGTTGCCCAGACCGCCATTGACCAAGGCCGCCATGCCCGCTTCGCGTCTGCCAGCGCCCCAGGTGGTGCACGGCCCTTGCGCACTTTGCAAGGCCAGACGCGCCAGCGCGCGACCGGCCGCAGCCGTGCTGCCCAATTGGGCGCAAGCAATCCAATCGAGCAGGTGCAGCGCCGCGCGTCGACGATCAGCGGGCGAGATCGGACGCTCAAGCAGGTCCAGCAGGCCGTGTGTGAGCGATGCACCCGTCGTCATGCCCGATGCCCAGCCCGATACCGCACCGCATCCCCCGCCCCAGGCCCCGGTACGCCGAGCCGCAGCACGCGCTTCACGGCCTGAGCATCACCTTGAGCACGTTGAGCAAACGGCGCGCCGTATCGCTCTGGTGCGGGCCGGCCAGCACCTGCGCCACATCCTCGCCCCAGGTCTGAGCCGGCGACGCCGCGTGGCGCTGGGTGAGCAGTTCGAGCTGCATCATGCGCCGCGCAGCCAAGTGCTCCGCAGCCGTGGGCAGCTCGGCCGCAATCTCCAGCCGCAACAGGGTCTTGGCCGCCGCCGACGCATCGGGCGCGGCCGCAGCGCCGATCACCTGGGCCCAGCGGGTGCGCACCGCAGCGGGCACCGCCTTGCCCAAAGCCTGGGCGGCGGGCAACTGCTGCGGGTCGCGCTGCTCCCATGCGCCCAGCAATTGGGTCAACACCTCGCCGTGGGCCTGGGCGGCCAGCTTGCGCAGCGTCTGCTGGGCGTGCTCCAGGGCGTCGCGCTGGGCGCGAAAGGCGGCATCGCCCAGTCGCGGCCCGCGCTCTTCAAAGCGGCCGCGCTCGCCGGCACGCTCGGGCCTGCCCGCAAAGCGCTCACCCCGATCAGCCCCGCGCTTGTCACCCCGGGCATCGGCCGGCCGACCGCGCTCGCCGGGCCGGCCCGGGCGGTCAGAACGATCCGACCGGGGGACGCGGCTGGCCAGTTCGGGCTTGCGCGCGCCAGGCCGGTCATCGCCGCGCATGGCGATCACCGGCTTGGGCGCGCTCTTGCTGGCGACCGCAGCCACTTGGGCCGGCTCGCTGCTGGTTTCTGCGCTGGGTTCGCTGCTCGGCTCACCGGCCGACTCGTCGCCAGAGGCCGCAGCCAGCTGATCTGAATTCGGCTGGGCATCGGCTGACACTTGCGCCGCGGCTGGTGCTGCGGCTGGCGTATCGGCAGGGGGCACGGCCGCGTCTGCGAGTGCATCGGCCGCGATTTTTTGCCCCCGCACCGCCGCCTCAAGCGCCCGCGCAGCGGTCTGAATCTTTTGGGCATCGCCCGCGGCCGTGGCCTGCTCGAGATCACGCGCGGCTGCAATCACGCGGCGGTCGTGCTCACCGAGGGCTTGCATGGCCTGTTCACGCTCGGCACTCTTGCGGGCAAAGGCCTCGTCGATCGGCTTGCGGAAGGCGTCCCAGAGTTTTTGCTCTTGCCGCCGGTCGATGGGCACTTGCTGGGCTTCGTGCTGCCAGCGCTGCTGCAATGCGCGCACCGCATCGATGCGCAGCGGGGTCTGCGCGCCCAACTCCAGCGCCTGCTCGATGAGCGCGCGTCGGCGCTCCAGGCTGATGTCACGGGCCGCGCGCAGCGGTGCTTGGGCCTCATCGAGCAGCGCCTTCCATTGCGCCTGCATCTCGGCAAACGCCTTCTCGCTCAGATGCCCCGCTTCGCGCCAGCGCTGCTCGAACGCCTGAAGGGCGCGCGCATGGGCTTTCCAATCGCCGCTCTCGCGCTGGCCTTGCGCCCAATCGCGCAGCTCGTCCATCAGGGCGCGGCGCTGGGCACGGGTGGCTTCCTGCTGCTCACGCGCCTTCTCAAGCCAAACCTCAACGACCTTGTAGGCCTGGTTGCACGCCTCGTCAAAGCGCTTCCAAAGGCCGTGATTGGGCACGCCGCCCTGGTCACTCGTCTTCCACTGCTCGCGCAACTGGCGCAAGGCCTCTTGTTGCTTGCGCCCGCCCAGCGGCTGCTCGACCAGGCTTTGGGCCTTGGCCAGCAAGTCCTGCCGAATCTGATCGGCACGCCAGCGTTGCCAGCCTTCTAGTTCACCGGCGGCCGTCAGCGCCCCATGGGCTTGCGCCTCGAGCGCGCCGTCGATCAGGCGCACGTGCTCCTTAAGTGCTTGCCGCAGGTCGGCCGCCGCCTTGGGCGTAGCCTTGCCGTGGCCTTGGGCGAGCTCGTTTTGCAGGGCATCGAGCGCTTGCCCCACCGCCGCCCTGGCGTGCGCCTTCTGCTCGGCCAGCACGGCCGGGTCAACCTTGGGGCGCACCGGCTTGTCGGCTTTGTCGGCAACGCCATGAGCCCGCGCAGTGCGCAACTCATCGGCCCAGACGGGCACGGCCGGCAGCGCAGCGCTGTCGTCATCGGCAGCGGCCACGGCCTGCGCCAGCGCGGCCTCAAAAGCGGTCCACACGGCCAGCAATTGAGTGCGCGCCGTCTCGATATGCTGCGCAAAACGCGGGTCGGTGCTGGGCCAGACCGGATCGCCCGTCAAAGCGTCGGACTGCGCCTGCCAATGGGCCACGTCGGCGCGCAAGCCAGTCCAGGCAGCCTGGGCCTCGCGCCAGGCCTTGGTCGACAGGACCTCAATGCGCTGGGCGATCAGCACGCCCGCTTCGCGCTGGACCTGCGCCCGATGCTGCAAGTCTTCAATGGTCTTGACGCGCTCGGCCAGCAAGCCTTTGAGGCCAGCCAGCGGCTCGCGCGACAGAGGCGCCCCAGCCTTGGCCGCATCGCGCTGCCAGGCCAGTGCATCGGCCAAGTTGAGCCGGCTGGCATCGAGCAGGGCCTGCCCCTTGGCGGCCCAGTCGGCGGCCAAGGTGTCCTGGCCGCGCACCCGCCTGATCTCGTCGAGCTTTTCGCGCAGGGGCCGGGCCGCCCCCTTGTCGCGGTTGGACAGTTCCCGAAACACCTCGGCCATGCGCTCGGCCGCTGGGTCGGTGGCCAGCCAGGCGCGCACGCGCGCGGCCCGCTCGCCCGATGTGGCTGCGGTGAACGCGCCGCCGGTCAGCGCATCGAGTTGCTCGATGTCGGCCGCCTTGCTGCGGGCCTGGAGGTCATGTGTGGGGTCGGGATGGACCATGGCGTTGTGGCTGGCTGGGTGGGGCGGTGCAACCGCGCCCGGCGGGGCACGCGGCTGCACCAGCCGGTGGGCCCCTCGGGGCCCGCGCGAGGGGGTATTTTGACCGCAATTGACCACGGTCCAGAAGCGGCCTGACGCAAGCCCCCAGGCGGCTGCAAAAAGCGCAATGCCAGAGCTTTGAGGCCCTGCCACCCCACCGCGCCCGTCGCCGCTGGCGCTGACCAGCCCGCCCAAAAAAAGACAAAAGGACAACCATGACTTCGAAAGGGCCAAAGCCGGCCCAGCTCCATAGATGCGCCCCTTGGGCGCCCAGGCAGCCAACGGGCCGATGTGAGCGGGCGGCGCTGCCGTCATGGCCGCCCGTTCCTGAGCCGCACAGCGCCTGGGCTAAACTGCAGGCCGTGCGCAACTGGCGATAGGCTGGGCCCGCCTTGGGCTGCGGCTGACGTGGAACACCACGGGGGAGCGCACGGTCGGTGCGCCGCTGCCGGCCTTCGAGCCGTTCGCCTGGGCAGCCCTTGCCGCTTGCGCGGGGATCTTCTGTAAACCGGACTGCCATGTACAACCGACACCATCTGGTCGCTCAGACCGACCCCGAGCTGTGGGCCGCCATTGAGGCGGAAAACGCCCGCCAAGAACACCACATCGAGCTCATTGCCAGCGAAAACTACGCCTCGCCTGCGGTCATGGCGGCACAGGGCTCGCAACTGACGAACAAGTACGCCGAGGGCTATCCCGGCAAGCGCTACTACGGTGGCTGCGAGTACGTGGACGTGGCCGAGCAACTGGCCATTGACCGCGTCAAGCAGCTCTTCGGCGCTGACGCTGCCAACGTGCAGCCGCACTGCGGCGCCTCGGCCAACGAGGCCGTGTTTCTGGCCTTCCTCAAGCCCGGCGACACCATCATGGGCATGAGCCTGGCCGAGGGCGGCCACTTGACGCACGGCATGCCGCTGAACATGTCGGGCAAGTGGTTCAACGTGGTCAGCTACGGACTCGATGCCAACGAGGCCATCGACTATGACGCGATGGAAGCCAAGGCCCGCCAGCACAAGCCCAGGCTCATCATCGCCGGAGCCTCGGCCTATTCGCTGCACATCGACTGGGCGCGCTTTGCCAAGGTGGCACAAGAGGTCGGCGCCATCTTCATGGTCGACATGGCGCACTATGCCGGCCTGATTGCTGCAGGCGTCTACCCCAACCCGGTGCCCCACGCCGACGTGGTGACCTCGACGACGCACAAGAGCCTGCGCGGCCCGCGCGGGGGCATCATCTTGATGAAGGCCGCACACGAGAAGGCGATCAACAGCGCCATCTTCCCCGGCCTGCAAGGCGGCCCGCTGATGCATGTGATCGCGGCCAAGGCGGTGGCCTTCAAGGAAGCGCTTGCGCCCGAGTTCAAGGCCTACCAGCAGCAGGTGATCCGCAACGCCCAGGTGATGGCGGCCACTTTGACCGAGCGGGGCCTGCGCATCGTCAGCGGCCGCACCGAGAGCCACGTGATGCTGGTCGATCTGCGCGCCAAGGGCATCACCGGCAAGCTGGCCGAGGCGGTGCTCGGCCAGGCGCACATGACGATCAACAAGAACGCCATTCCCAACGATCCGGAAAAGCCCATGGTCACCAGTGGCGTGCGCATCGGCACACCGGCCATGACCACGCGCGGCTTCAAGGACGAGGAGGCACGCCTGACGGCCCACCTGATAGCCGACGTGCTCGACAAGCCCCACGACGAGGCCAATATTGCCGCGGTGCGTGCCAAGGTCAACGCGCTGACCGCACGTTTTGCGGTCTACGGCTGAGCCCGGCGGCCGGCCGCGAGCCTGAGTCTGCGCGATGAAGTGCCCGTTTTGCAGCCATCTGGAGACGCAGGTCGTCGAGACGCGGCTGTCTGAAGATGGCGACGTGATCCGCAGACGCCGCCAATGCGGCGCCTGCGACAAGCGCTTTACCACTTACGAGCGGCCCGACGTCAGCTTTCCAGCCATCGTCAAGAAGGACGGCCGGCGCATCGACTACCGGCGCGGCAAGATCCTCGAATCGATGAACCTGGCGCTCAGAAAGCGGCCGGTGAGCACCGAGCAGATCGATGCGGCGATCGAGCGCATCGAAGAGAAAATCCTCAATCTCGGTGTGCGCGAGGTCGCGTCAAGCCGGCTGGGCGAGCTGGTCATGCGCGAGCTCAAAAAACTCGACAAGGTGGCCTATGTCCGCTTTGCCAGCGTCTACCGCAGTTTCGAGGACCTGGACGACTTCAAGAACCTGGTCGATGAGGTGCGTCGCTGATCGGTGATGCACCCATGCCCTAGCGCCAGCATTGCGCCACCGAAGCGGCGCTGCCGGTGCGGCCCTTGGCGCCCGTGTGATCCAAAATCAAGGCGCCGCAAGGATCGGCCAGCATCGGGCCCTGCGGGTTGGCCAAGAGCCGGTAGCTGACGGCGTCGGCCGCCTCGATCTGCAAGCGGTAGACGACCTCGCCGTTGGCCCGTACCGCCTGCAAGGCAGCCGGCAGCTCAAGCCTGGCGCCGCTGGCGCTCAGATAACTGCCCTGCACGCTGTGGTGGCGCTCCATGAATTGCTGAGCCTGCAGCAGCGTCACCGCTGCCTGCGCGCGCTGCGAGCGCGTGAGGTGATCCCGATAACTCGGCCAGGCGAGGGCCGCCAGCAGACCGATGATGAGCAGCGCCGTCATCAGCTCGATCAGGGTAAAGCCGCTGCAGGCGGGCCGGTTCATGGGCTTCATGGACTCACCTCAGCGGGGGGTTGACGATGCGCCTGTGACTGCGCGCGCGCACCTGACCGTCCGCAATCAGCACCGTGCTTTGCAACCAGACCGCGGCGCCCGAACGTGTTGCGCCGGTGGATGCATCGGCGCTGTGGTCGGGGCTCAAGCCGCGCGCCGTGACGATGTAAATGGGAACATCATTGCCTCCCCCTGCGAGCAGTTGCCGCTCGACCAGGCAGCTCGCCGGCTTGAGCCCGGGGGGCGATGGGGTAGCCGGCACAAGCGGTGCGCTCACGCTGATCGCGCCAGACTGCCAGTTCGCCGCCACCGGCCAAGCCATGGCCGCCGGCGACGTCAGGGGCAAAGCCGCATCGGCCAGGGCCGGGTTGCGTGCGGCGCTGGCCAGGCGCAGCTGGGCTTCGCAGTACTGCAAGGCAAACTGCGCCTGCTCCAGGGCCAGCTGCTGCATGCTGCGCACACGCAGCAGCTGCAAGGAGCCCGCGCTGGCACGCAAG
>CANHDQ010000124.1 GCA_947459405.1 Comamonadaceae bacterium | reverse complement strand
GAAAGCGGCGCGCAGATCATCGACATCAACATGGACGAGGCCATGCTCGACAGCCAGGCGGCCATGGTGCGCTTTTTGAACCTGATCGCATCAGAGCCCGACATCGCCCGCGTGCCCATCATGATCGACAGCTCCAAGTGGAGCGTGATCGAGGCCGGCCTGCGCTGCATACAGGGCAAGGGCATCGTCAACTCCATCAGCATGAAGGAGGGCTTGGACGAATTCAAGCGCCAGGCCCGGCTGATCAAGCGCTACGGCGCCGCCGCGGTGGTGATGGCCTTCGACGAGCAAGGCCAGGCCGACACCTATGCCCGCAAGATCGAGATCTGCGAGCGCGCCTACCGGGTGCTGGTCGACGAAGTGGGCTTTGCCGCCGAAGACATCATCTTCGACCCCAACATCTTTGCAATTGCCACCGGGATCGAGGAGCACGACAACTACGCGGTGGACTTCATCGAAGCCACTCGCTGGATCAAGCAGAACCTGCCGGGCGCCAAGGTCAGCGGGGGCGTGTCCAACGTGAGTTTTTCATTTCGCGGCAACGATCCGGTGCGCGAGGCCATCCACACCGTCTTTCTTTATCACGCGATCGCCGCGGGGATGGACATGGGCATCGTCAACGCCGGCATGATTGGCGTGTATGACGAGATCGAGCCGGTGCTGCGCGAGCGGGTCGAAGACGTGGTGCTCAACCGAACGCCGACCTACCGCAGCGGCGAGCCAGCGCTGTCGGCCGGCGAGCGCCTGATCGAAATTGCCGAATCGGCCAAAAGCGGGGCCAAGGACGACACCAAGAAAAACGAATGGCGCAGCCTGCCGCTGCGCGAGCGCCTGGCCCACGCCCTGGTGCACGGTCTTAACGAGTTCATCACCGAAGACACCGAACAGATGTGGCAGGCGCTGCGCGCCGAGGGCGGACGGCCGCTGCATGTGATCGAGGGGCCGCTCATGGACGGCATGAACGTGGTGGGCGACCTGTTTGGCCAGGGCAAGATGTTCCTGCCGCAGGTGGTCAAGAGCGCACGCGTGATGAAGCAGGCCGTCGCCCACCTGATCCCCTACATCGAGGAAGAAAAGCGCCAGCAGGAAGCGGCCGGCGAGGACGTCAAGACCAAGGGCAAGATCGTGATTGCCACCGTCAAGGGCGATGTACACGACATCGGCAAGAACATCGTCACCGTGGTGCTTCAGTGCAACAACTTCGAAGTGGTCAACATGGGCGTGATGGTGCCTTGCCACGAGATCCTGGCGCGCGCCAAGGTCGAAGGCGCCGACATCGTCGGGCTGTCGGGCCTGATCACGCCCTCGCTCGAAGAGATGCAGTTCGTCGCTGCCGAGATGCAAAAGGACGAACACTTCCGGGTGCGAAAAATTCCCCTGCTCATCGGCGGGGCCACCACCAGCCGGGTGCACACAGCCGTCAAGATCGCGCCGCACTACGAAGGCCCGGTGGTCTATGTGCCCGATGCCTCACGCAGCGTGAGCGTGGCGCAAAGCCTGCTGTCGCAGCAGGCGGCGCACTACATCGCCGAGCTCAACGCCGACTACGACAAGGTGCGCGCTTTGCACGCGAGCAAGAAACAGGCGCCGCTGGTGAGCCTGGCCAAGGCACGCGCCAACGCCACCGCGCTGGACTGGGTGCACTACCGCCCGCCGGCGCCCAAGTTCATTGGCCGGCGCGTGTTCAAGAACTATGACTTGAGCGAACTGGCCGCCTGCATCGACTGGACCCCGTTTTTCCAGACCTGGGATCTGGCCGGGCCCTTCCCAGCGATTCTCAAGGACGAGGTGGTGGGCTCCGAGGCGGTACGCGTCTACGGCGATGCCCAGCGCATGCTGCGCCGCCTGATCGAAGGCCGCTGGCTCACAGCCAATGCGGTGGTCGGCTTCTGGCCGGCCAACAGCGTGGGCGACGATATCGAGATCTACACCGACGAAAGTCGCCAGCAGGTGGCCATGACCTGGTACGGGCTGCGCCAGCAGGGCGAGAAAGCCGTCGCAACAAGCCCGCAAGGCAAGGCCGTGCAGCGACCCAACCGCTGCCTGGCAGACTTTGTGGCGCCCAAGACGCTGCCCGTCGAGGTGGCGGCCGCGCGTGCGGGCGCGGCCGGCTCGGAAGGCGCCGACGGTTTTCACATCGCCGACCACATCGGCCTGTTTGCAGTGACCGCCGGCATCGGCTCGGACAAGAAAGAAAAGTACTTCCTGGACGACCACGACGATTACTCGGCCATCATGCTCAAGGCGCTGGCCGACCGGCTGGCCGAAGCCTTTGCTGAGGCCTTGCACCAGCGGGTGCGGCGCGACCTGTGGGGCTACGCGCCCGACGAGCAGCTCAGCAGCGACGAGCTGATTGCCGAAAAATACCGAGGTATCCGGCCCGCACCAGGCTATCCGGCCTGCCCGGACCACAGCGTCAAGCACGACATGTTCGAGCTGCTGCGGGCCCAAGAAATCGGCATGGGGCTGACCGAAAGCCTGGCCATGACGCCGGCAGCCAGCGTCAGCGGCTTTTACCTCAGCCACCCCGATGCGGTGTACTTCAACGTGGGCAAGATCGGCGAAGACCAGTTGCACGATCTGGCCCGGCGCCGGGGGCGCGATCTGCGCGAGCTCGAGCGGCTGCTCGCGCCCAATCTGTAGTCGGCCTCAGGGCAGACCTGCAAAACAAGTCATCGCGAGCAACGAGGCGATCTCTCGGGGCTCGCACAACCGCCTGGATTGCCACGCTACGCTCGCAATGACGCAATGACGAAGCGGTGCGCTATCCGCAGGGACAAGGCGAGCAGATACAGACCTTCCCTGGCCGGGCTTTAGGCGCACAAACCTGCGGCCCGCGCGATCAACCACTGGCCGTGCGTGGTGGCTTCCTCAGAAACGGTGTCACAAGCGATGCCGAACTGCGCAAAGGCAGCCGCATAGCGCTGGCACAACGGCTCATCGCCGAGCAGACGCACGCTCTTGAGCGGGCTGCCGAGCAAGGCGCTGGCGATCTCACTGCCCAGCAAAATCCCCGAGAGGAAATCGGGCAGGCGCCGCGACTCCCATTGGCCCATCAGACCGGCCGTACGGGCAGCAAACAGGGTGTGGGCCAGATCGGCGTGGCCCTGTCGGCCCAGGGCCACGCCGGCGTCGAAGGCCTCCCGATCGAGCGCCGCACCCGGCACGAAAGTCATCAGGCGGCCCAAAATGCCGTGCTGGGTCAGCAAGCCAAACAATTCGCCCGTCATATAGGTCTTGAAGGCCTGCACCTGGCCGTCATCTCCGAGCCAGGCCCACTTGCTGTGCGTGCCCGGCAGCACGCAGACGCTGTGCGCGGGCAAGCCGGCGCCCCACAGTTGGGTTTCCTCGCCACGCATCACATCGGCCTGACCGCTCGCGTCCAGGCAGCGCAGACCTGGCACGATGTGCACAAAGGCCCCAGGCGCGCCCTCGACCTCCACCCGCGTCAAGGCATGGGCCGCTTCGTGCAGGCGCGCCGGGCACGGCAGATACGGGGCCTCCTTCCAGCCTTGCCGGCTGCCCACCATGCCGCTTGCGATCACCGCCACCTGATGGGCGGCCAGCCAAGGCCCGCACAAGGCCAGCAAGCTGGCACTAAATTGTCCCGCCGGCACCTTCATGACGCCGCCGGGCGCACTCAAGTGCTCCAGCACAGCGCCTCGGGCGTCGAGCAAACTGGCGCGCAAATTGGAAGTGCCCCAGTCCAGGGCGATCAGTGCAGGGCGAGCAGGCATCCAGACTTCCTTTGGCAAACTATCGCAACAGGGTTGAGCAACCTGAGATTATCTTGCCCGCCCCCTTGAATGGCTTGCCGTCGGGCACCAGCAAAGCAGAGACATCTTGTTGCAAGATTTAACTCTTAGCAGCGCACCATCAGCCATGATTGGACACAGTGCTTCTTTCAAACCCAAGCCCCATGTCCCTCGAACAACTCTTGGCCCACGACATCAACCCGGCACCCGCGTCAGTCCCTGGCGTCCATGCGGCTCAGAAGCCAAGCAGTTGCCGAGCGCAATTGACGGCCGATGAATTGGCCGCCCTGCGCGAAGTGTGGAGCACGCCGCTCGAACCCGCGCCCGCCGAGCCGATACCGTCACTGCTGCACTGAGCGCGGACACGGTCGTTTCCGCCTGAGCCTGCCGGCAAAACCGCGGTCGAAGCCGGTACTGTCTGCAATCTGGCCTTGGCCAAAAGAAATCCCCGCTGGCGACACGCAAGAGCCGCACAGCGGGGATTTTGTTTCTAATGTTGGCGTTTACTTACCCACAACCGCTTTTTCTGCCTTGTCAACCAAGGCAGCACCGATCTGGGCTTTCCACTTGGCGGCCACGCCGCGGGTGGCAGCCACAAACTGGGCCCGTTCTGCCGGCGTGAGCTGGGTCACCTTCACACCCAAGCCTTCGATGTCCTTGAGCAGCGGGCGGCCGGCTTCCACCAGACCGGCGCGGGCCAGACCGATTTCTTGCTTGCCGGCATCGACCGCGGCCTGGCGCACGATCTCGCGATCCTGCGGGCTCCAGCTGTTCCAGACTTCCTTGTTGGCCACAAACACCAGCGGGTCGATCATGTAGCCCCACATGGTCACATTCCTCTGCCCAACAGTGTGCAGCTTGGCTGCGGTAAAGATGGAGACCGGGTTTTCCTGGCCGTCAATGGCGCCGGAGGCCAGCGCCGGCTGAGCGTCGGCCCAGCTCATTTGAACCGGGTTGGCGCCCAGGGCGGTGAACATGTCGATGAACAGGGGTGAGCCAACCACGCGGATTTTCAGGCCCTTGAGGTCGGCCGGAGTGCGCACCTCGCGCTTGGAATTGGTCAGCTCGCGAAAGCCGTTCTCGCCCCAAGCCAGGGGCACGACGCCGGCACGGTCCAGGATGCCAAAGATGTCCTTGCCGACTTCACCCGTGGTCAGCGCGTCCAGGGCGGCGTAGTCAGAAATCAGGAAAGGCAGGGAAAACAGGTTGAGTTCCTTGACCTGCGGTGACCAGTTGATCGACGAACCAATGGCCAGATCGATCACGCCTTGGCGGATCGCGGTGAACTCACGCGTCTGATCGCCACCGACGAGCGAAACGCCTGGGTAGAGCTTGATGTTGATGCGACCCTGGGTGCGCTCGCGCACCAGATTGGCCCAGATCTCGCCGCCCTTGCCCCAGGGAAAAGCGGTGCCGACCACGGTCGAGAGCTTGTACTCGGCCTTGTAGCCCGGCGGCAGGGCTTGCTGCGCCTGCACACCCAGGCTCAAGCCCAGGCCAAGGGCCAAAGCGCCGATCAGGCGGCGGGTCAGAGGTTTGAAAGATGATGACATGTCGTCTCCTTTGCTTGTCTTGGTAAAAATCAGTAACCCAGATAACGGGGCAGCCAGAGCGCCAGCGATGGCATGAACAGCACGGCCAGCAGGCTGACCATCATGCCCAGCACCAGCCACCAGACCCACGGGAAGGTCTCCTCCATTGACGCGCCCGCCATTTTGCACGAGACCATCAGGTTGACCGCCATCGGCGGCGTGAACTGGCCCACGGCCACCATCATGGTCATCAAAATGCCAAACCAGACCGGGTCCCAGCCATAGGTGCGCATCAACGGCATGACCAGGGGTATGAAAATCAGAAAAATCGACACGCCGTCGAGGAACATGCCCACCACCAGCAAGAGCGCCACCAGGCACAGCAGCACGCCCATGGAGCTCAGGCCGCTGTTGGTGATGGCGCGGGTGATCGGGTCGATGATGCCCAGCGTGTTGACCGCGTAGGCAAAAATCGATGCGAGCCCGATGACCAGGAGGATCACGCCTGAAATCTCGGCCGCCTCGCGAAAGATCACGCCCAGGTCGGCCCACTTGATGGTGCGGTGCACCAGCATGCCCACCAGCAAGCCGTAGGCCACCGCCACCGCGCCGGCCTCGGTCGGGGTGAACCAGCCCAGGCGCATGCCGCCCAGAATCAGCACCGGGGCAAACAGGCCCCAGGCCGCCTCGCGCAAGCTCGCCCAAAACGGCGGTCGCGGCAGCGACGCCTCGAGCTGGCCCATGCCGTGCTTGCGCGCCAGCCACAAGGTCGGCACGATCAGCGCCAGGCCCGCCAAGATGCCGGGGATCATGCCGGCGGCAAACAAGGCAGGCACCGACGCGCCGGGCACCATCACGCTGTAGATGATGAGCGCGATCGAGGGCGGGATCAGGATGTCGGTGGCGGCGGCCGAGCCGATGACCGAGGCCGAAAACGGCGCCGGATAGCCCGCGCGCGCCATGGCCGCGATCATCACGCCGCCCACCGCCGCCGCATTGGCCGGCCCCGAGCCGGAGACGCCGCCCAAAAACATGGCCACCAAAATCGCCACCACCGGCAGCATGCCCGGACCGCGGCCGATGATGGCCACCGCAAAATTGACCAGGCGCTGTGCAATGCCCGAGCGGTCGAAGATCGAGCCCACCAACACAAACATCGGCAGGGCCAGCAAGGGGTATTTGGTCAGGGAGGCATAAAAATTCTGCGGCACCGCCAGCAAGCCCCAGTTGGCTGTGTCCAGATTCGACAAGCCGATGGCCAGCGCGCCGCCGACCCCAAGTGCCACCCCAATGGGCACGCCCGCGAGCATGAGCACCACAAAGACAATGAACAGGCAGGCGCCAATCATGCCGCCCCCCTCAAAAGGCGCTGGCCGCGTTGCAGCGAGCGGGCGCACAGGATGCCGCAAAACACCGGCAGCCAGACCGAATACCACCACTTGGGAATGCCGATGGCCGGCGAGGTCTCATTGAAGCGGAACTCGTCCCAGGCCATCTGCGCCGACAGCACGCCCAACAGCGCAAAAAACGCCGCCACCGCCAGGGCCGAGAACAAGGCCAGGCGCTGCTGACGCGCCGGCGTGCCACCGGCAAAAAAATAGTCGACCCGGATGTGGCTGTCGCGCACCAGCGCCGCCGCACTGCCGGCCAGGCTGAGCACGAGCATCAGGACGCAGGAAATCTCTTCGGTCCAGGCAAAGGACTGGTCGGTGAAGTAACGCACGAAGACGTTGAGCAGGGTGATCAGGAGCAGGGCCGCCATCAAGAAGGCGCCTAGCGTGTCCTCAAAAACGCGGTGGGGCTTCATGCCGATGAGCATAGCCTAAACTCCGCGCCACCCCGCCCAGCACCCGCTGGCCCACTGAAGGAATGCACTTGCCGGCACCCGACGCTTTAGACACCTTGCGCCAGCTCTACCGCTGCATGAGTCGCATCCGCGCTTTTGAAGACGCGGCCGAGATCGTCAGTCAGGGGGGCGTGAGCGCCTATAACAAGACCGCTGACGGCAGCGCCAAAGTGCGCGGGCCGCTGCACCTGTCGACCGGACAGGAGGCGGTGGCCGCTGGCGTGTGCGCCCACTTGCAGCCCAGCGACCTGCTCACCTCGACCCACCGTGGCCACGGCCACACCCTGGCCAAGGGCGCCGATCTGGCCGGCATGATGTGCGAGCTCTACGGCAAGGCCAGCGGCTTTAACGGCGGCAAGGGCGGCTCGATGCACATCGCCGACTTTTCGGTGGGCATGCTCGGCGCCAACGGCGTGGTCGCCGCGGGACTGCCGATCGCCGTGGGCGCGGCCCATGCGCAAAAGCTGCGGGGACAAAGCGCCATCACGGTCTGCTTTTTTGGCGACGGCGCGATCAACCGCGGGCCCTTCCTGGAGTCACTCAACTGGGCCCGCATCCACCAGCTGCCGGTGCTGTTTGTCTGCGAAGACAACCGCTGGAGCGCCACCACCGCCAGCGCGCCCATGACGGCCGGCGAGGGCGCCTCGGCGCGCAGCACCAGCCTGGGCATTGCCGCCAGCCGCGTCAATGGCAACGAGGCCTGGAGCGTGCACGCGCTGGCCGGCGAGCTGATCGAGCAGGTGCGCGCGGGCAGCGGCCCGCGCCTGCTGCATGCCATCACCTACCGGCTCAAGGGCCACGTGTCGGTCGATCCGGCCGCCTACCGCGATCCCGTGGAGCTGCGTCAGGCCCAGTTGCTCGATCCGCTGCTGCGCGCACGCGAGCATTACGCGCAGCTTGGCGGCGCGCCGGCCGATCTGCAAGCGATCGACCAGGCCGCAGCCGCCGAAGTGCAGCGCGCCATGGCCACCGCCGACGCAGCGCCTTGGCCGCTAGCGGAAGCGGCCTACACCGATATCCAGACCACCGGGGAGGGGCAATGGTTTTGAGCCCGCAAACGGTCAGCTACAGCCAGGCCGCAGTGCGCGCCATCGAGTGCGAGATG
>CANHDQ010000123.1 GCA_947459405.1 Comamonadaceae bacterium | reverse complement strand
TGGCGCCGCCCACCGCGGCTGGGCTTTTAAAAACCCGCGCACCCGGCCTACACTTGAGTACTTTTTTACTCAAGGATGAGCTGTGATTCAAGAATTTAAGCAGTTTGCGCTCAGGGGCAATGTGGTCGACCTGGCCGTCGGCGTGATCATCGGGGGCGCCTTCGGCAAGATCGTCGAATCGCTGGTGGGCGACGTCATCATGCCCATGCTGTCGGCCGTGCTCGGACGGGTCGATTTTTCCAACCTCTTCATCGTGCTGGGCACCGTGCCGGCCGGCGTGGGCAGCAGCCTGGAGGCGCTGCGCAAGGCGGGCGTTCCGGTGCTGGCCTACGGCAGCTTCTTGACCGTGCTGGTCAACTTCATCTTGCTGGCCTTCGTGATCTTCATCCTGATCCGCCAGATCAACCGCCTCAGATCGGCCCCCGCGCCCGCAGCGCCCGCGGCGCCCGCTGCACCGCCAGAAGACGTGCTGCTGCTGCGCGAGATTCGCGACAGCTTGCAGGAGCGGCGGTGAGGGGCTTAAGGCGTACAGAGCGGAGTGGGGCGCCGCATCGCCGCAGGGGCGCGGCCTCCTCCAGATAGAAAGAAGGCCAGGGGATCAAGCCAGCAACCGCTGCAGGTATTGCCCCGTGTGGCTGGCCGGATTGGCGGCCAGTTGTTCGGGGGTGCCCACGCCGATCACGGTGCCGCCGCCCGCGCCGCCTTCTGGGCCCATGTCGATGAGCCAATCGGCAGTCTTGATGACATCGAGGTTGTGCTCGATCACCACAATGGTGTTACCCGCGTCGCGCAGTTGGTGCAGCACCTTGAGCAGCAGCGCGATGTCGGCAAAGTGCAGGCCAGTGGTGGGCTCGTCGAGCACGTAGAGCGTGCGGCCGGTGTCGCGCTTGGACAATTCAAGCGCGAGCTTGACGCGCTGGGCTTCGCCGCCTGAAAGCGTGGTGGCCGCCTGACCGAGCTTGAGGTAGCTCAGGCCCACATCGAGCAAGGTCTGCAGCTTGCGCGAGATCACCGGCTGGGCGCTAAAGAACTCGGCCGCCGCCTCAACCGTCAGGTCAAGAATCTGGGCGATGTTCTTGCCCTTGTAGGCAATCTCCAGCGTTTCGCGGTTGTAGCGCCGGCCGTGGCACACATCGCAGGGCACGTAGACGTCGGGCAAAAAGTGCATCTCGACCTTGACCATGCCGTCGCCCTGGCAGGCTTCGCAGCGCCCGCCGGCCACGTTGAAGGAAAAGCGCCCCGGCCCGTAACCGCGCTCCTTGGCGCTGTTCATCTCGGCCATGAGCTCGCGAATGGGCGTGAACAGACCGGTGTAGGTGGCCGGGTTGCTGCGCGGCGTGCGGCCGATGGGCGACTGGTCGACGTTGATGACCTTGTCGAAGTGCTCAAGGCCCTCAATCTCTCGGTAGGGCGCCGGCTCTTCGTGCGCGCGGTACAGATGCCGCGCCACGGCCGCATACAACGTGTCGTTGACCAGCGTGGACTTGCCCGAGCCCGACACACCGGTCACGCAGGTCAGCAGGCCCACGGGAAACTCGACCGTCACATCTTTGAGGTTGTGGCCGCTGGCGCCAACGAGCTTTAGGGCTTGCACGGCGTGCACCTCATGGGCCGACTGCGTCTTTTTGGCTCCGGGCTCGGGCAAGCGCGGCGTGCGCCGCTTGGGCACGGCGATCGAGCGGGCGCCCGAGAGGTATTGGCCCGTGAGCGAGGCCGGATCGGCGGCCACCTGCGCGCTGCTGCCCTGGGCGATCACGCGCCCGCCATGCACGCCGGCGCCGGGGCCGAGGTCGATCACATGGTCGGCGGCGCGGATCATGTCTTCGTCGTGCTCGACCACCAGCACGCTGTTGCCAATGTCGCGCAGGTGTTTGAGGGTGGCAATGAGCCGGTCGTTGTCGCGCTGGTGCAGCCCGATGCTGGGCTCGTCGAGCACATACATGACGCCGGTCAGCCCCGAGCCGATCTGGCTTGCGAGCCGGATGCGCTGCGACTCGCCGCCCGATAGCGTTTCGGCGCTGCGCTCCAGGCTCAGGTAATTGAGCCCGACGTCGTTGAGGAACTTCAGGCGCAAGCCGATCTCGCGCACCACCTTGCCCGCGATTTCGGCCTTGGCCCCCTGCATCTGCAGCGACTCAAAGTATTGGTGGCTCTCGCGCAAGGTGGCGTGACCGATGTCGTAGATGGCCTTGCGGCTGCCGTCGTGAGGGTTGACCAGGTAAACATGCCGGGCCTCACGGCGCAAGCGCGTGCCGCGGCAGTCGGGGCAGGGCTGGGTGCTGCGGTAGCGCGCCAGCTCTTCGCGCACGATGGCCGAGTCGGTCTGCTGCCAGCGCCGCTCGAAGTTGGGCACGATCCCCTCAAACGGATGCTTCTTGCTCACCTTCCGGCCGCCGCCCTGGCCGGCTTCAGTCGCGTAGGTAAAGCGGATGTCTTCCTCGCCCGAGCCGTAGAGCAGCACCTGCCGCACCGGCGCGGGCAAGTCCTCAAAGGGCTGCTCGAGGTCAAAGCGGTAATGGCGGGCCAGGCTTTCGAGCAGCTCGAAATAGTGCGCGTTGCGTCGGTCCCAGCCCTTGATGGCGCCACTGGCCAGGCTCAGCGATGGGAACGCCACCACACGGGCGGGGTCGAAAAAGTCGCGCTGACCCAAGCCGTCGCAGCAGGGGCAGGCGCCCACGGGCGAGTTGAAGGAAAACAGGCGCGGCTCCATGTCGGCCAGGGAGTAGTCGCAAAGGGGGCAAGCGAACTTGGCGCTGAACAGGTGCTCGCCCTGACCGGGCTCGGCGTCGAGGTCAAGCGCCACCGCCTTGCCATCGGCCAGCGCGAGCGCGGCCTCAAAGCTTTCGGCCAGCCGCTGGCGCAGCGCATCGCGCGGGCTCGGGGCCCGGGCGGCAGCGGCCTCAGCCGCTCCTGCGTCTGCGCCTGCATCTGCGTCCGTGTCGTCGGCAGCGTCGGCTTCGCGCACCTTGAGGCGGTCGATCACCACGTCGATGTTGTGCTTCTCGGCTTTTTTCAGGGCGGGCAGGCTGTCGGCTTCGACGATCTGACCGTCCACGCGAAAGCGCACGTAGCCGCGCGCGCGCATCTGCTCGAACACCTGCGCGAACTCGCCTTTTTTCTCGCGCGCCACCGGCGCGAGGATCATCAGCCGCGTGCCGGCGGGCCAGCGCAGCACGGCATCGACCATCTCGCTGACGCTTTGCGACTGCAGCGGCAAGTCGTGGTCGGGGCAGTAAGGGGTGCCGGCACGGGCAAACAGCAGGCGCAAGTAGTCGTGGATCTCGGTAACAGTGCCCACGGTCGAGCGCGGGTTGTGCGAGGCCGCCTTCTGCTCGATCGCAATGGCCGGCGACAAGCCCTCGATCAGGTCAACATCGGGCTTGTCCATGAGCTGCAAAAACTGCCGCGCATAGGTCGACAAACTCTCCACGTAACGGCGCTGGCCTTCGGCGTAGAGCGTGTCAAACGCCAGCGATGACTTGCCCGAGCCCGACAAGCCGGTGATCACCACCAGTTGGTTGCGCGGAATATCGAGGTCGATGTTCTTGAGGTTGTGCGTGCGCGCGCCCCGCACGCTGATGCGCTGCGCACCCAAAACCTGGGCCAGGTACTTGCTGTCGGCAGAAGTGTTCATCAAGGAGGGCTCGGCAGGGTAACCGGCCATCATAAAGCGCCTACGGCGCCGCTGCACGGCCGGGGGGCGGGCCGACCGGTCAATGCGCCTCGCTATGACGGGGAGGGATCGCCATGACGCGCCGGCGGCCCAATGACCGACAATGCCGGCTTGCCCCGGTCCACCGGGTCAGCCACACCCCCACCCAAGCGACCGTGCATTCCACCGACGACGACGTGCCCATGACGCCGACCGAGCTGCGGTCGAGCTTGTCTTTGTCGCTGATTTTTGCGATGCGCATGCTCGGGCTGTTTCTGGTGCTGCCCGTCTTTGCACTGGAGGCGGCGGGGCTTCCGGGGGGCGACGATCCGGCGCGCATCGGGCTGGCCATGGGTATTTATGGCCTGACCCAGGGCCTGCTTCAAATCCCCTTTGGCATGGCCAGCGACCGCTTCGGCCGCAAACCGGTCATCGTGTTTGGCTTGGTCGTGTTTGCGATGGGCAGTTTCTTGGCGATGTCGGCCACCACCTTGACGGAGCTGACGCTCGGGCGGGCAATCCAGGGGGCAGGGGCGATTTCGGCCGCGGTCACCGCGCTGCTGGCCGACCAGACGCGCGACGAGGTGCGCACCAAGGCGATGACGCTGGTGGGCGTGAGCATCGGCTTTGTGTTTGCGCTGTCGCTGATCATCGCGCCGCTGCTCAACACCTACATCGGCCTGCCGGGCCTGTTCGCCCTGACCGGGGTGATGGCGCTGCTGGGCATTGCGGTGGTGCTCAAGCTCACGCCGCCCGAGTCAAGTGGCTTCGAGGCGCGGCAAAAAGGCCGGCTCGCGCTGGTGCTGCGCGATGCGCCGCTGATGCGGCTCAATCTGGGGGTGTTCGTGCTGCACGCGGTGCAACTGGCGATGTGGGTGGCCATCCCCGCCATGCTGGTGCAAGCGGGCCTGGGCAAAGACCACCACTGGCAGGTTTACTTGCCCACGGTGGTGGCTTCGTTTTTCGTGCTGCGCGCCACGCTCTACCCGCTTGAGCGCAGAGGCTATCTGCGGGCGGTTTTTCTGTGCTCGGTGGGGCTGATCGGCCTGGTGCAACTGGGCTTGCTTTGGGCCGGCAGCCAGGCACCGAGCCTGACCGTGCTGGCTTGGCTGCTGTTCGCGTTTTTTTGCGGCTTCAACATCCTGGAGTCATGCCAGCCCAGCATGGCCTCGCGGGTGGCGCCCTTGCATGCGCGCGGCACCGCGCTGGGGGTTTTCAATACTTTGCAGTCCCTGGGTTTCTTTGTGGGCGGAGCTCTGGGAGGATGGTTGGTGCGCACACAAGGCGCCCAGGCCGTGTTTGCCACCTGCGCCGCGCTGATGGCGCTGTGGCTGGCGGCGGCCTGGCCCATGCGCGCGCCGGCGCGCCGGGCCTCGGGCAACCCCAGCCCGACCCACGGCAGCGCCGCCCGTTAAACTCAAGCCCACAGGAGAT
The DNA here is from genome assembly GCA_947459405.1 of Comamonadaceae bacterium. GTDB lineage: Bacteria > Pseudomonadota > Gammaproteobacteria > Burkholderiales > Burkholderiaceae_C > Polaromonas. The sequence goes on along the minus strand of CANHDQ010000123.1, from coordinate 3,218 downwards.
ACGCCATGGCATCGGTCAACAAAGTCATCATTGTCGGCAACCTCGGCCGCGACCCGGAAGTGCGCACCTTCCCCAGCGGAGATCGGGTGGCCAATGTCACCGTCGCCACCACCGACAAGTGGAAAGACAAGCAAACCGGCGAGGCCAAGGAGGCCACCGAATGGCACCGGGTGGTGTTCAATGGCCGCCTGGCCGACATTGCCGCCGAGTACCTGCGCAAGGGCTCGCAAATTTATGTCGAAGGCAGCCTTCGCACCCGCAAGTGGACCGACGCGCAGGGGCAGGAAAAGTACACCACCGAGATCCGCGCCGACCAGATGCAAATGCTTGGCCGCCGCGAAGGCATGGGCGGGCCCGGCGGCTCCGATGAGGGCGGCGGCTACAGCCGCCCCGCACCGGCTTCCCGGCCAGCCGCAGCCGCCGCGCCGGCAGCAGCCCAAAGCAAGGGCGACAGCGGGTTTGGCGATCTCGACGACGACGTGCCGTTTTAAAGGCCTGCTCTAAAGGCCCGAACTAAGGGCTGAGCGAAAAGCCCGATCGCGCCAGCGCGGCGCTCCCGCAAACCACGTGCCCTTGCGGCAATGCAGCCTCAGACTTGGGGCACAGGCGCGTTGCAGGTGTCGATCACCCCGCCGCCCAGGCAGACCTCGCCGTCATAGAGCACCGCCGACTGCCCCGGCGTGACCGCCCACTGGGCCTGCTCAAACCGCAGCAGGCACTGGCTGGCATCGACCTCTCGCACCTCGCAAGGCGCATCTTGCTGGCGGTAGCGGGTCTTGGCCGCACGCGGGCCCAGGGCCGGGGCGCTGCCACTGACCCAGCTGCAGTCTTGTGCATGCAGCTGCGTCGACAAGAGCCAGGGATGGTCATGGCCCTGCACCACCCACAAGGTGTTGTGCGCGATGTCCTTGCGCGCGACAAACCAGGGCTCGTGGGCGCCAGCGCCGCGCAAGCCCTGGGCCTGCAGTGCTTTGAGCTGGGCGCCCTTGGCTTTGACTCCGCCGATGCCCAAGCCCTGGCGCTGGCCCAGGGTGTAAAAACTCAGGCCCACATGCTCGCCAATCACGCGGCCGCTGTCGCTTTTGATCGGACCGGGCGCCTTGGCGATGTAGCGGTTGAGAAACTCGCGAAACGGCCGCTCACCGATAAAGCAGATGCCGGTCGAGTCTTTCTTGCGCGCATTGGGCAACCCGATCTCGTCGGCGATGCGGCGCACCTCGCTCTTGTGCAGCTCACCGACCGGAAACAGCGTTTTGGCAAGCTGCGCCTGGTTGAGGCGATGCAGGAAATAGCTCTGATCTTTCGAGGGGTCCAGCCCCTTGAGCAGCTCGTGCAAGCCCGAGGCGGGGTTCAGACGCACCCGCGCATAGTGCCCGGTGGCGATCTTCTCGGCGCCCAGACGCATCGCATGATCCAGGAAGGCCTTGAACTTGATCTCGGCATTGCAAAGGATGTCCGGGTTGGGCGTGCGGCCGGCCTGGTATTCGCGCAGGAACTCGGCAAACACCCGGTCCTTGTAGTCGACCGCGAAGTTGACGTGCTCGATCTCGATGCCAATCACATCGGCGACCGCGGCCGCATCGACAAAGTCGATATTGGACGAACAATACTCGCTGTCGTCGTCGTCGTCCCAGTTCTTCATGAAGATACCGATGACCTCGTGCCCGGCCTGTTTGAGCAAATACGCGCTCACGGCCGAGTCCACGCCGCCACTGAGACCGACGACCACGCGCATTTTTGTTGCTGCAGACATGCGGTGATTATCCCGGCTGGCAAGCGCAAGGCGCGGCGCAGCGGGGCGGCGGGTCGTCGTTGTCATTACCCCCCGTCATTGCCCCCGCCCCGCCATCGCGAGAAACGAAGCGATCCATTGCGGCCGCCGCAAGAAGACATGAGTTGCCGCGGTACGCTAGCGGCCTTGGAGGCCTTGGAGTCTTTGAGCCGATACGCCTGACGCATCCACCTCTGCTCCAAAATGTAGGCTCATCATCATGTCCCCACCCCAGCCCCAGCAAACCGCACGCCTTGGCGCGGTGGCCGTCGCAGCCGTCTGGCTGCTGCTGGCCGCCCTGATGTACCTCGGCTTTGAGTATTTCGAGCAGAGCCGCAGGGCCAAGCTGCAGCCCTACACCCTGAGCTCGGGCGAGCTGGTCATTCCTCGCCAGCGCGACGGGCATTTTCATGTGCAGGGCGAGGTCAACCGACAGCCGGTCGTGTTTCTGATCGACACCGGGGCCAGCCATGTCAGCGTGAGTCAGGCACTGGCCGAGCGGGCCGGCTTGCCGGCAGGCAGCCCGATTACCTTGAACACAGCCAATGGACAACGACAAGGCCAGCTGGTGCATGGTGTACCGGTGCGCGCGGGGCCGCTGGCTTTCAACCAGGCCAGTGTGACGGTGGGCTTGGCCGGTCTGCCGCCGGAGCAGGCGCTGCTGGGCCAGTCTTTTCTCAAGCACTTCGACGTCGAAATCGGCCGCGATCAGATGGTGCTGCGCACTCGGCCCTGAGGGCGCCGGGCCCTGTGCGCGCCCAGATCAAACCCGGTTGATGCTCTGGCTCGCGCTCTGGTTAACGCTCTGATAGACGCTCGGGTCGGTACTCAGCAGCTCCAGCGGGTAGCGCCGGCCGGCCAGGTGGTCTTGCATGCAGCGCACCAGCAAGGGGCTGCGATGCAGGTGAGCGCTGGCACGGATCTCCTCGGGGCTCATCCAGACCGTGCGCACGATGCCCTCGTCCAGGCTGCGTCCGGCCTGCACATTGCCCAGCTCGCCGCAAAAGGCAAAGCGCAGGTAGGTGATGTCTTCACGCGCCTGACCGGCTCGCTCACGTTCGAAGCGCGAGAGGTAAACGCCAACCAGTGCGGTCGGCACGAAAAGGTGGGCGGTTTCTTCCAGGGCCTCGCGAGCGCAGGCCTCGATCGGGCTCTCGCCTGGGTCCAGATGGCCGGCCGGATTGTTCAGGCGCAAGCCCTCCGGGGTCATCTCCTCGACCAGCAGGTACTGGCTCAGCCCCCGGTGCTGACGCGCAATGATGGCCGCCACCGTGACACTGGGTTTCCAACGCTCTTGCATGGGTTGATTATCGAAGCTTGGCGGCCATGGCGGCATCGCCTTGGCCGCGCGGGCATCGAGAAACAGGGCCCGCCAACGGCGCGCCAGCCTGTCCTCGACCGTCACCGCCCATTCGTGGCGGGCGCTGTGGCGCACCATGGCCTGCGT
>CANHDQ010000122.1 GCA_947459405.1 Comamonadaceae bacterium | reverse complement strand
GTTGACCGGCCGGCTGCGTCCGGATTTGTTGGAAAAAGCCCGCGCCAACGGGCATTTGACGGCCCGGGACCTGGCCCTCATCGAGGGCCAGCCGGCGGCTCAGGAGCCTGATCGCTGATCGGCTATACTTGAGGGCTTTTCGGTCCTCTGGCGGCCACTGCAACCGATGCAGCGTCATGCGAGCTTAGGCTTGGCGACGTGTCCACGGATTTGCGGTCTTTAGTGCAGCGCGTGCATGAACGAAAAAGACAACTGAGGAAGCCTCATGAATCTCATCGCAACTCTCGAGCAGGAAGAAATTGCTCGTCTGAACAAGACCATCCCGGCCTACGCACCTGGCGACACCGTCATCGTCAGCGTCAACGTGGTCGAGGGCAACCGCAAGCGCGTGCAGGCCTTTGAGGGCGTGGTTATCGCCAAGCGCAACCGTGGCCTGAACTCGAGCTTCATCGTGCGCAAGATCTCCAACGGTGAGGGTGTTGAGCGGACCTTTCAGGTCTACAGCCCGCTGATTGCCAAGATCGAAGTCAAGCGTCGCGGCGACGTGCGCCGCGCCAAGCTTTACTACCTGCGCGATCGCAGCGGCAAATCGGCCCGGATCAAGGAAAAGCTCGGCGCCAAAGCCGCCTGATCCTGGCGCAAGTGATCCTTGCCATCGAACAAAAAGCCGCTGCTCCAAGCGGCTTTTTTACATCTGGGCTCTCCCCATGACTTCGCTCGAGCGATTTGACCCGCGCACCGTGGCGCCCCATCAGGTCGACGCCGGCTTGCCGCCGGTGCCCGCCGAGCGGCTCACCGCCTTTGGTCTGCGCCGGCACTTCGCCGACCCGCCCGTCTGGACACCCGAGATCGTGCGCGAGGCTCCCTTGCCCGACCGCAAGTCGGCCCAAGCGGCGGTGCTGGTTCCCCTGGTGGTGCGCGAGGGCACCTTGACCTTGCTGCTCACCGTGCGGGGGCAGCATCTGTCCAATCACTCCGGGCAGATCGCGTTTCCGGGCGGGCGCATGGACGCCTCGGATCCAGATGTCGTGTACACGGCCCTGCGTGAGGCGCAGGAAGAGGTTGGGCTGGCCAGCCGGCATGTGGAGGTGCTCGGGACGCTGCCCATCTACGTGACCGGAACCGCTTTTGTCGTCACGCCAGTGGTGGCCTTGGTGCAGCCCGGCTTTGAGGTACAGGCCAACCCGGCCGAGGTGGCCGATGTCTTTGAGGTGCCTCTGCCTTACCTGATGAACCCCGCCCATCATCGCCACCACGAGGCATTGCTGGAAGGCCAGGCCCGTCGGTGGTTGTCGATGCCCTGGACCGATGCACAGCAGCGCGAGCGTTACATATGGGGCGCAACGGCCGGCATGCTGCGCAATTTGTACCGGTTTTTGCTCAGCTGAGCCTGGCCATCGGGCCGGCGATATCATCGCGGCCATGAGTTTTCTTGCTGTTTTGCTGGCCCTGGTGCTCGAGCAGGTCAGGCCGCTGAGCCCGACCAACGTGTTGCACGCCGGTTTGCGCGCCTGGGTGCGCGCGATCAGCGGCAATCTCGATGCCGGCCGCACCACGCATGGCTACCTGGCTTGGGCAGCGGCCGTTGCAGTGCCGGCCGTGCTGGCCATGGTGGTGCACCACCTGCTATGGCAGTTGCATCCGGTGCTGGCCTACCTTTGGAACGTGGGACTGCTCTATCTGACGCTGGGTTTTCGGCAGTTCAGCCATCACTTCACCGCCATACGCGACGCTTTGGACGTGGGCGATGAGGACCAGGCCCGCTCGGCGCTGGCGCGCTGGCAGCAAGTTGATGTGGGGCAATTGCCGCGCAGCGAAATCGTGCGCCATGTGATCGAGCATTCGGTGCTGGCCGCGCATCGTCATGTCTTTGGCGTGCTCAGTTGCTACTGTATTGGCGCGGCGCTCGGCCTGGGGCCGGCCGGCGCCGTGCTCTATCGCTTGAGCGAGTTCGCCTCGCGCTACTGGAGCCACAAGAGCAGTCAGCCCGGCGAGGGCGTCAGCCCGGCCTTGCTGCGTGTGGCAGAGCAAGCCTGGGCCCTCATCGACTACTTGCCAGCTCGCATGACCGCCGTCGCATTTGCCGTGGTCGGCAGCTTTGAAGATGCGGTCGACAGTTGGCGCCAGTGCACCCAAAGCCTTGCCGGTCTTGCCTGGGCTTCGGTCGAGCGCAACCAGGCCGTTGTGCTTGCAGCCACTGCCGGTGCGGTTCAGGTGCGTCTAGGCGGCTCGCCTTTGTCGGGATTTGCGCCCAATGCCGCTGATGCCTCCGACACCTCCGACGTGCCGTTGCCGCAGCCCTTGGGTTCCCTGGGCGCTGGCGGGCGGACTCCCGAGCTCGCCCATTTGCGCAGCGTGGTTGGCCTGGTCTGGCGGTCGGTGGTGCTGTGGATGGTGCTGCTGGCCCTGTTGACCCTGGCGCGCTTGTTGGGCTGAGGCTGGGGCGGGCTTTGCGCCCCAGTGCTCGGTGCGCTCGTGGGCGACGGTTCAATAGCGCGGCGGGCGCGACAACTCGTCGAACAACTCCAGGTAGATCCGGTAGCGCTGTTCGCTGATGGTGCTGTTGCTGGCCTGGCGCTCGGCGATGACCGCGCAGCCGGGCTCCTGCCGGTGGGTGCAGTTATGGAAGCGACACCCTTGCGCAGGCGCCTTCAGGTCGGGCATGAGGCTGGCCAGAGCCATCGGTTCGATGTGCTGCAGACCAAATTCCTGAAAGCCCGGTGAGTCGATCAGTGCGGTGCTGCGCTGCGGATCGAGCCAGTACAAGCTGGTGCGGGTGGTGGTGTGACGCCCGCTGCCCAGGGCTTGCGAGATTTGCGCGGTCAGCACGCCCGCTTCGGGCACCAGGGCGTTGATCAGGCTGCTCTTGCCCGCGCCCGATGGGCCGAGCACCAAGGTGGTCTTGCCTCGCAGGCGTTCGGGCAAATCGGCCAGGTCGCTCCGATCGGCGGCGGACCCAGCGGCGGGCTGGACCGCCAGCGCCAGCACGGTCTCGTTCATGGCCCGGTACGGTGCCAGCTTGTGCCAGGCGCGGGTGAAGCTGTCACCCAGGTCTTTCTTGTTGAGCGCGATCAGGGCGCTGATGCCTTGCGCCCGGGCTGCGATCAGCGCCCGGCTGAGCTGGCTGGCCGAGAACTCCGGCTCTGCCGCCACCAGGATCAAGACCTGGTCGAGGTTGGCGGCGAAGGATTTGGTGCGCAGCTCGTCTTGCCGGTACAGCAGGTTGCGCCTGGGCTCGATGGACTCGATCGTGCCCTCGTCCTGGCTGGGCAGCCAGCGCACCCGATCGCCGACGACGGCCTCGTTCTTCTTGCCCCGAGGGTGGCACAACAGGCGCTGGCCCAGCGGCGTCTCGATCAGCACATGCCGACCGAAGCTGGCCACGACCAGCGCTTCCTCGGTGGCCTGGCCGGTCTGCTTGCGGGGCGCTTGTTGTGGCCTCAATCGAGGAGGGCGTCGACCTTGGCCGCGCAGAGAAAATCGCTTGCCGAAAGTGCGGCCACGTCGTGGGTTTGCCAACGCACCGTGCAGCGGCCATAGCTGAGCAGCAGTTCGGGGTGGTGGTCTTGGCGATGGGCCATGAAAGCCACCGCATTGACGAAAGCCATGGTCTGATGAAAGTCGGCAAAGTCAAACGACTTTTCCAGAGCGCCATCGATCACCCGCCAGCCTTGCGCCCGCTCGCCATTGAGCTGGGTCAATCGCGTGATGACCTGGGTGGCGGTCAGGGCGGTGCGCGCCTTGGGTGCATCCATGGGGGTGTTCATGGCGCGGCCGCAGCAGCTTGCCCGCCCATGCGGGCCAGCCGCTCCGAGGCGGGTGGATGCGAGTAGTAAAACCGCGCGAACACCGGGTCGGGTGTGAGCGTGCTGGCGTTGTCTTTGTAGAGCTTGAGCAGGGCGCTGGAGAGATCGCTGCCGCTGGTCTGGGCGCAGGCATACGCGTCGGCCTGAAACTCGTGGCGCCGTGACAGGTGGGCCGACAGCGGCGAGACGAAGTAGCTGAACACCGGAACCACCAGCAAGAACAGCAGCAGGGCCAGGGCGTCGTTGGGTCCGTTCAGGTGCACCTGCACGCCCAGGCCGCTGTAGAACCAGACCTGCTGCGACAGCCATCCCAGCAGGCCCAGCGCGGCCAGACTCAGACCAAACAGCATGGCGATGCGTTGCACGATGTGCTTGTGGCGGAAATGGCCCAACTCATGCGCCAGCACCGCATCGACCTCGGCCGGCGTGAGCTGCTTGAGCAAGGTGTCGTAAAACACCACCCGCTTGGCCGCCCCGAAGCCGGTGAAGTAAGCGTTGGCGTGGGCCGAGCGTTTGCTGCCGTCCATCACGAACAGACCCTTGGCCGAAAAGCCGCAGCGCTGCATCAGCGCGTTCACCCGAGACTTCAGTTGCTCGTCTTGCAGCGGCTCGAATTTGTTGAACAGCGGCGCGATGACCGTGGGGTAGAGCACCAAAATCAGCAGGTTAAAGCCCATCCAGGCGCCCCAGGCCCACAGCCACCACAAGGCCCCGGTGCTGCCCATCAGCCACAGGATCAGGGCCACGATGGGCAGGCCGATCACCGCGCCGACCAGGCTGGACTTGAGCAGATCGCCCAGCCACAGACCCGGCGTCATCTTGTTGAAGCCAAAACGCTCTTCAAGCTGGAAAGTCGCATACCACGCCAAGGGCAGATCGAGCACAGCGCCGATCAACGCAAAGGCTGCCACCAGAGCCACTTGCTGGGCCAGCGGACCCCACTGGGCAATGGGCGAGGCGCCGATCAGGGCGTCGAGCGCCGACAGGCCGCCGAGCAGGGTCCAGGCCAGCAGGATCGCGGTGCTCCAGGCCAATTCGGCCGTGCCCAGGCGCGCTTTGGCCAAGGTGTAATCGGCAGCCTTCTGGTGGGCCTCAAGCGTGATGGCCTGGGCAAAGGCGTCGGGGACCTGGTCTCGGTGCTGCCAGACATGGCGCGCCTGGCGCCAGCTCAGATAGAGTTTGAGCAGCACGCCGAGCAGCAGCGCGGTGGCAAACACCACAGCCCACAGGGTTGACAGATCTTGCATGCGGGGAAGTTTAGGTCATCGGCGAGAATGACCTCATGTTCAGCGCCCAAGTACCCCCAGCCGACCTCGCCAAATCCGATCAGAACCTGGTGTGGATCGATTGTGAGATGAGCGGACTTGACCCGGAGAAAGAGCGCTTACTGGAAATTGCGGTGGTCATCACCGGACCGCACCTGCAGCCTCGCATTGAGGGCCCGGTGCTGGTCATACACCAAAGCCCGGAGCTGCTGGGCAAGATGGATGCCTGGAACAAGGGCACGCACGGCAAGAGCGGATTGATCGACAAGGTCAAGGCCAGCAGCCTGAGCGAGGAGCAGGCCGAGCAGGTCCTGCTGGACTTCATCTCCCGTTACGTGCCCAAGAGCGCGTCGCCTCTGTGCGGCAATACCATCAGTCAGGACCGGCGTTTTCTGGTCAAGTACATGCCCAAGCTTGAGGCCTGGCTGCATTACCGCAACCTCGATGTCAGCACGCTCAAGGAGCTGGCCAAGCGCTGGAAGCCTGAGGTCTACAACGGTTTCAAGAAAGCACAAAGCCACACGGCGCTGGCCGATGTGCACGAATCCATCGAGGAGCTGGTGCACTACCGCGAGCACCTGCTCAAGCTCTGAACGGGCGCTGCCGCGGCGCTCAGTCCGGCAGCGAGGCGCTCCAGCGCTGGTCCCACGCCTTGCTCAGTTCACGCCGATCGCGTTTGGTCGGTCGGCCGCGCTCCATGCTGACGGCCGGCTCGGGGGCCAGTCGCAGGCGCTCTTTGGCCGCGGCCCGAAGCGCCATGCTTTGGGCGGTTTCTTCGTAAAGTTGCTGGGCCACTGGCGCCGGGCCTCGCTGCTGTGACAGGTCGCGCACCTGCACGGTACGCGGCCACGGCCCCTTGAGCGCAACCTCATCGCCGGGCTTGACATCATGAGCCGGTTTGACGACCTGCCCATTGATGTGCACCCGGCCCTTGGCGATTTCTTCGACTGCCAGCGCCCGCGTCTTAAAGAAGCGGGCAGCCCACAGCCACTTGTCGATGCGCATCGTCTCCATGACCGTCAGGCCCGTCCTGCGCCAGGGCTCAGCGCTGGGCGCCCAGCGCCAGCGCCTCTTGGCGGCTGCGTGCCAGCGCCTGCAAATCCGGTCCTTCTAGCGTGGCCCAGCCGGCCAGATGCCGCTCGCAGACGTCGGCCAGCGCCTCGATCCAGTCGCTCTGGTCGTTGAGGCAGGCAATGTACTGGAAGCGCTCGCCGCCGGCCATCAGGAAGGCCTGCCGGGCCTCGTCCTGGATTTCCTCCAGGGTCTCCAGGCAATCGGCCGTAAAGCCCGGGCAGATCACGTCGACCGAACGCGTGCCCGCCTCGGCCATGGCCACGAGAGTGGGCTCTGTGTAGGGCTCGAGCCACTTGGCCTTGCCAAAGCGCGATTGAAACGTGACTTTGTATCGATCCTTGGGCAGCCCCAGGCTTTGGGCCAGCAGACGTGCGGTCTTGTAGCACTCGCAGTGGTAGGGGTCGCCCAGTTCAAGGGTGCGCGCCGGCACGCCGTGAAAACTCATCACCAGTTGTTCGGCCTGGCCGTGGGCCTGCCAGTGCGATCGCACCGAGCGGGCCAGCGCCTCGATGTAGCCGCTTTCGTCGTGGTAGTGGTTGACGAAACGCAACTCGTGCAGGCGCCGGGCCTTTTGCGACCAGGCGTAGACCGCATCGAACACGCTGGCGGTGGTGGTGGCGCTGTACTGTGGGTAGGCCGGCACGATCAGCACCCGCTCGACGCCCAGTTTCTTGAACTCGTCGAGCTGCGAGCCGATGGAGGGGCTGCCGTAGCGCATGGCGTAGCGCACGTGCAATCGGTGGCCGCGATCGGCCAGAGACTGCGCCAGCAGACGCGACTGCTTGTCGGTCCAGACCCGCAGCGGCGAGCCTTCGGGTGTCCAGATGCTGGCGTACTTGGCGGCCGATTTTTTGGGACGCACCCGCAAAATGATGCCGTGCAATATGAGCCACCAGATCGGCCGCGGGATTTCGACCACACGCTGATCGCTCAGAAACTCGGCCAGATAGGCGCGCAGGGCCGGAGCCGTCGGTGCATCGGGCGTGCCCAGGTTGCAGTACAGCACTGCGGTGCGGGCACCGTCTGCGGGTGCGGCGCCATGGGCGTAGGCGGGTTCGGCGGAAAACGGCATGTGCGGTATTCTCGCCCACCATGCTCGACCGACTTAAAGTCCGGGCCATTACGCTGGACCTCGACGACACCCTCTGGCCCATCTGGCCCACCATTGCCCGTGCGGAGCGGCAGTTGCAGGACTGGCTGCGCGAGCGCGCTGCGGCCACCGCCGACTTGCTGGCCGACGATTTGCAGCGCCATGGCTTGCGCGAGCAGGTCATGCGCGAGCGTCCCGACCTCAAGCACCAGCTCAGCGCCATCCGCACGGAGATGATCCGGCGCGCGCTCAAGCAGGCCGGGGACGACCCGGTGCTGGCAGAGCCGGCGTATGCGGTGTTTCACGCCAGCCGCCAGCAGGTCGATCTGTTCGACGACGCCCGCCCCGCGCTGGAGTTTCTGGCGGCGCGCTATCCGGTGGTGGCGCTGTCCAATGGCAATGCCAGCGTCGAGGCGGTGGGTCTGGGGCGGTTTTTCCATGCCAGCATCAGCGCCGAGTCGTTTGGCGTGGGCAAGCCCGAGCCGGCCATTTTTCATGCTGCGGCCACGGCTGCGGGTGCGGCGCCGCACGAGGTGCTGCATGTCGGCGACGATGCCAGCCTTGACGTGCTCGGCGCTCTGGGCTGTGGCATGCAGACCGTCTGGGTCAACCGTGAGGATCACCTGTGGCCGCACGCCGAGCAGCCGCACGAGACGGTGAACAATTTGCACGAGCTCACTGAGCTGCTGCGCTGAATCGGTTTTTCCTTGGTCTACTGGAGAGTTCCATGAGTCTGAAAATTTACGGTATCGCCGCCTCCCGCGCCGGCCGCCCTTTGTGGGTGGCCCATGAGCTGGCGCTGGCTTACGAGCACGTGCCCACGCCTTACACGGGAGGGGCCACCCGCACCAGCGAGTTCTTGCAGATCAACCCCAACGGGCACATCCCGGTGGTGGACGACCACGGCGTGATCGTCTGGGAGTCGATGGCCTGTGCGCTTTATTTGGCGCAGCGCTACAGCAGTGCCGAGGGCCTGAGCCTGGCCGGACAGACCCCGGCCGAGCAGGCCGATGTCCTGCGCTGGACTTTTTGGGCCGTGACCGAGTGCGAGAAGGACGCGCTGAGCGTGCTCATGCACACGCTGGCCATGCCGGCCGATCAGCGCAAGCCCGAGCTGGCGCAGGAGGCGGCCCGTCGCCTGCAAGGG
>CANHDQ010000121.1 GCA_947459405.1 Comamonadaceae bacterium | reverse complement strand
TGGCCGCACGCTTGAGGCGCCGGACTTGAGCGCCCATCAACGCGGCAGCGGCCGCGACCTGTTTGCGCTGTTTCGTCAGAATGTGGGTGACGCCGAGGCCGGCGCCAGCCCCTTGTTGTCCCTGTTTTGACCGATTCGCCTGATTCAGCTATGACCCTCGATTCGCCCAGCTCGCATCAACCCTCCTTCACCTCGCGCATCGTGCCGGTGATCGTGATCACCGACGTCATGCAGGCCGTGCCGCTGGCTCACGCCCTGTTGGCCGGCGGTGTGGACGTGATGGAGATCACCCTTCGGCACCCGGCGGGCCTGGCGGCCATTGAGGCCGTGGCGCGACAGGTGCCCCAGATGCAGGTGGGCGCCGGCACGGTCACCCACGGGCGCGAAATGGCCCGGGCTCGGGATGCGGGCGCCCGCTTCGCCCTCTCGCCGGGCATGAGCGATGAGCTCGTGCAGGCCGCCGTGGACTGCGCGCTGCCCTTCATACCTGGTGTGATGACCCCTGGGGAGGTGTTGCGCGCCCGCGAACACGGTTTTGGGCTGCTCAAGCTTTTCCCGGCCGAGCAAGCTGGCGGCGTGGGTATGCTCAAGGCCCTGGCCGGCCCGCTGCCCGAGATGCGGTTTTGCCCCACCGGGGGCGTCTCGCCGAGCAATCTGGCCCAGTACCTGCAACAGCCCAACGTGGCCATGGTCGGTGGCTCATGGCTCACGCCGGCGGCGGCGCTCGAGCAAGGCCGCTGGCAAGACATCACCGACCTGGCCGCCCAAGCCACCGCGCTGGCTGCAGCGCAATGACGGCGCGGTAGCCATCATTGCGCCCGCAATCTGCCATCGTAAGCAACGACGCGATCGATAGACGGTCGTATGGGGGCATGGATTGCCACGGCGCTGCGCGCCTCGCAATGACGCAGTGGGGTGCGCCGCTGCCACGGCGCCATGCCCCTGCCTATGTCACTGCACCGGCTATGTCATCGCCCCCGGCCCTGTCATCGCATGAGCAGGCTGCGCCAGGCCATCACAGCCACATCGCGGCGGCCGACCTTCGGGCGTTGCTTGAGCACCAGAGGCCCCAGGCGCCGAACCCGCTGGGCGATGCGCAGGCCTCCTTGCACCACCAGCCGCAACTCCCATCCGGCGCGGCCTGGCACCCGTCGCGCCAGGGGGGCGCCGCGCAGCATGAGGCGCTCAGCCCAGTTCACGGCGTCTTCAATGAGTGCGCCGGCAGCGCCCGGCGGCTGAGGCTGCAGCAGATCGGCCCGGTTCAGGCCATGCGTGGCCAGCAGATCGTCCGGCAGGTACAGGCGCCCGCGTGGCAGGTCGACGCTGAGGTCTTGCCAGAAGTTGATCAGCTGCAAGGCTGTGCAGATGTCGTCGCTTTGCTGCAGACTCACCGCGTCGCGAATTTGGTAGAGGTGCAGCAGCAAGCGCCCGATGGGGTTGGCCGAGCGGCGGCAGTAGTCGAGCAGCTGGGCCTCGTTGGCGTAGCTTGACTGCGTCACGTCTTGCTTGAAGGCGCTGAGCAAGTCCCGCAGCAGCTCGGTCGGCAAGTCCCAGTCGCGCAGCACCGGTGAGAGCGCCTCAAAAACAGCCGGCCAGCGGCCGCTGCTCGGATGCTCAGCGCCGGCACAGGCGGCGAGGTCGGCCTCAAATTGATCGAGCTCAGCCAGACGCTGCGATGCGCTGGCTTGACCCTCGTCGGCCAAATCGTCGGCGGTGCGCGCGAAGTGGTAGATGGCCTTGACAGCCGGCCGCAGACGCGGCGGACACAGCAGCGAGGCCACCGGAAAATTCTCGTAGTGATCGACGCCGTGGGCAGGTGAGGGCATGGTCGCGGCGAGCGTGCTCGCTTTGGGTCGGGGCCTCTATTTTCGCTGCGGCTAAAATTGAGAGCTGCCAATCAGCAAACGGGGGTAAGCGCAGCGGCCTGGCCGACCGCAAGCCCCCGTTTTGATTTTCAAGCGCGCGGGTGGCGAAATTGGTAGACGCACCAGGTTTAGGTCCTGACGCCAGCAATGGTGTGGGGGTTCGAGTCCCCCCCCGCGCACCAGCAGCACGGTCGCCTCCTGCCGGGCGCGCCTGACAGTTGCCGTTTGCCCCGGCTTGGCTTACACAGCCCACGGCCCCACGCCAGAGTCGCTCCTGTCTGCTGGGCTAGAATCAAAGGTTTCCGCTCGCGCGGGTCGCAAGCCATGGGTGTGCGACCTCGCTGCGGGTCAGTCCAGCCTTTTGCCGCCGCCATCTGGCGCAGCTTTGTCTGCTTGGGCCGACGCGGCAACCGACGATTTTTTGGAGCACAACATGGCCATCACCGTAGAAACGCTGGACAAGCTCGAGCGCAAGATCACCTTGAGCCTGCCGGTCGCCAGCATACAAACCGAGGTTCAGACCCGCCTCAAGCGCCTGGCACGCACCGTCAAGATGGACGGTTTCAGACCTGGCAAGGTTCCGATGAATGTCGTGGCCCAGCGCTATGGCTACTCGGTCCAGTACGAGGTCATGAACGACAAGGTGGGCGAGGCCTTCTCGGCAGCCGCCAACGAGGCCAAGCTGCGCGTGGCCGGCCAGCCCCGCATCAGCGAGAAGGACGGCGCCCCCGACGGGCAACTGCAGTTCGACGCGGTCTTTGAGGTCTACCCCGAAGTCACCATAGGCGACCTTGGCGCGGCCCAGGTCGAGCGGGCCCATTCGCAGGTCAGCGAGGAGTCGATTGACAAGACCATCGAGATCCTGCGCAAGCAGCGCCGCAGCTTTGCCCAGCGCGCCATGGATGCGGCTGTGCAAGAGGGCGACCGCGTGACGGTCGACTTCGAGGGCAAGATCGATGGCGAGCCGTTTGCAGGTGGCAAGGCCGACGATTTTCAGTTTCTCGTCGGCGAAGGCCAGATGCTCAAGGAATTTGAAGATGCGGTGCGCGGCATGAAGTTGGGCGAGAGCAAGACTTTCCCCTTGAGCTTTCCTGCCGACTACCACGGCAAAGACGTGGCGGGCAAGCAGGCCGACTTCCTGGTGACCGTCAAGAAGATCGAGGCGGCCCACCTGCCCGAGGTCAACGAGGCATTGGCCAAGTCGCTGGGCATCGAGGGGGGCAGCATCGAGGCCCTGCGCGCCGACATTCGCAAGAACCTCGAGCGCGAGCTCAAGTTCCGTTTGCTGGCTCGCAACAAGAACGCGGTCATGGATGCGCTGGTGGCACAGGCCCAGCTCGACCTGCCCAAGTCGAGCGTGCAGGCCGAGCTCGATCGCATGATCGAGGGCGCCCGCGCCGACCTCAAGCAGCGTGGCGTCAAGGATGCCGACAAGGCGCCCATTCCCGAAGAGCTGTTTCGTGCTCAGGCTGAAAAACGTGTGCGCCTGGGTCTGGTGGTGGCCGAGCTGGTGCGCGTCAACAATCTGCAGGCTCGCCCCGAGCAGATCAAGGCGCATGTCGACGAGCTGTCGGCCAGCTACGAAAAGCCCGAGGACGTGGTGCGCTGGTACATGAGCGACCGCCGCCGCATGGCCGAGGTCGAGGCGGTGGTGATCGAGAACAACGTCACCGACTTCGTGTTGGCCAGGGCCAAGGTGAGCGACAAGACGCTGGCCTTTGACGAGTTGATGGGCCAGTCCTGATCGGCGGCCTGCGCTCTTGCGCTGTTGGGGCTTGTGCCGGGCGGCGCAGGCCCCATCTTGTTTTGGGTACAGTACGAGCAGCCGGTCCGGCATGCCTCTCGATCTCACGGAGTCCATCGCAATGAAGCCTTTTGACGTTTTTTCAGGTCCGCGCAGCGGCGCTCTTGAGACCCAAGCGCTGGGCATGGTGCCCATGGTGATCGAGCAGTCGGGCCGCGGCGAGCGCGCCTACGACATCTATTCGCGCCTGCTCAAGGAGCGGGTGGTGTTTCTGGTCGGCCCGGTCAACGACCAGATGGCCAATCTGGTGGTGGCGCAGTTGCTGTTTCTAGAGAGCGAAAACCCGGACAAGGACATTTCGCTTTACATCAACTCCCCCGGCGGTTCGGTCAGTGCCGGCATGGCGATCTTTGACACCATGAATTTCATCAAGCCCGACGTGAGCACGCTGTGCACCGGCATGGCCGCCAGCATGGGCGCCTTTTTGCTGGCAGCCGGCGCCAAGGGCAAGCGCTATTCGCTGCCCAACTCCAAGATCATGATTCACCAGCCGCTCGGCGGCGCGCAGGGACAAGCCACCGAGATCGAGATTGCAGCGCGTGAAATTCTTAAGACGCGCGAGCAGCTCAACAAGATCCTGGCCGAGACCACCGGTCAGCCGCTCGAGAAGGTCAACCAGGACACCGAGCGCGACTATTTCCTCTCGGCGCAAGAAGCCAAGGACTACGGCCTGGTCGATCAGGTCATTGCCAAGCGCCCCTGAGGGCGCGGTGGCCGCTGCGCCGGGCGGGTGCCCCGGGTCCGATTGGTTATCATTGGGCACCCCCATTCATCGGGGCCCCTCGGGGCTTCCCAAAGGTTAGGCACATGCCCGAGAAAAAAGGCTCATCCGGCGAGAAGACTCTCTACTGCTCGTTTTGCGGCAAGAGCCAGCACGAGGTCAAGAAGCTGATCGCAGGGCCTTCGGTCTTCATCTGCGATGAGTGCATCGATCTTTGCAACGAGATCATTCGCGATGAGCTGCCCGCCATCCAGGAGGGCAAAGCCGGACGCGGTGACCTGCCCACGCCGGCGCTGATCAAGGCCACGCTCGACGCCTACGTCATAGGCCAGGAAGCGTCCAAGCGCATGCTGGCCGTGGCGGTGTACAACCACTACAAGCGTCTGCGCCACAAGGATGCTGCCAAGAAAGACGAGGTCGAGCTGTCCAAGAGCAACATCTTGCTCGTCGGGCCCACCGGCTCGGGCAAGACACTGCTGGCGCAAACCCTGGCGCGCACGCTCAACGTGCCGTTCGTGATGGCCGACGCCACCACCCTCACCGAGGCGGGCTATGTCGGCGAGGACGTCGAGAACATCATTCAAAAGCTGCTGCAAAGCTGCAACTACGAGGTTGAGCGAGCCCAGCAGGGCATCGTCTACATCGACGAGATCGACAAGATCTCGCGCAAGTCGGACAACCCCTCCATCACGCGCGATGTCTCGGGCGAGGGCGTGCAGCAGGCGCTGCTCAAGCTCATCGAGGGCACCATGGCTTCGGTGCCGCCGCAGGGCGGTCGCAAGCACCCCAATCAAGACTTCCTGCAAGTTGACACCACCAATATTTTGTTCATCTGCGGTGGTGCGTTTGCCGGCCTGGAGAAGGTCATCGAGAGCCGTACCGAAGCTTCGGGCATCGGCTTTGGCGCAGCGGTCAAGAGCAAGAAATCACGCAGCCTGACCGATGTGTTCAAGGACGTGGAGCCCGAAGACCTGATCAAGTTTGGCCTCATCCCCGAACTGGTTGGGCGGTTGCCGGTGGTGGCCACCCTGGACGAGCTCACCGAAGACGCGCTGGTGCAAATCTTGACCGAGCCACGCAACGCGACGGTCAAGCAGTTCGCCAAGCTCATCGCGATGGAGGGCGTCGATCTAGAGATCCGGCCTTCTGCCCTCAAGGCGATTGCCCGCAAGGCCCTGGCGCGCAAGACCGGCGCGCGCGGCCTGCGCTCCATCCTCGAGCATGCGCTGATTGACACCATGTACGAGCTGCCCAACGCCAGCAATGTTGAGAAAGTGGTGGTCGACGAGTCGACCATCGAGGAAGACCAGCCGCCGCTGCTGGTTTTGCGCGAGGCCGCCAAGAAGGCCTGAAATTTGCTTTATGGCGCAGTGGGGGTTGAAAAACCTTGAAATTCGAGCAGTACGACCCATCTGCATTACAAGTTTTGCCGTTTTTGGGCAAAACGCCGGCAGCTTGTCGCCGCAGGGCAGCGGCTGCCGCCATCGACTGAAGGCCCTGTTATGTCCGGACATCCGCCGCTGCCTGCCCTCCCCATAGACCTGCCGCTGTTGCCCCTGCGCGACGTCGTGGTCTTTCCGCATATGGTGATCCCGCTGTTTGTCGGGCGACCCAAGAGCATCAAGGCGCTCGAGTCGGCCATGGAGTCCGAGCGGCGCATCATGCTGGTGGCCCAAAAGGCGGCGGCCAAGGATGAGCCCTCGGCCGAAGACATGTTCGCGGTGGGCTGCGTGGCCACCATCTTGCAGATGCTCAAGTTGCCCGACGGCACGGTCAAGGTGCTGGTTGAAGGCCAGCAAAGAGCCCGCGTCAACCGCATCACCGAGGGCGAGCAGTATTTCTCGGGCAACGTCACGCCGGTCGAGCCGCTGGCGGCTGCATCCGGGGAGCGTGGCAGCGAGCTCGAGGCGCTGCGCCGGGCAGTGATGCAGCAGTTTGACCACTACGTCAAACTCAACAAGAAGATTCCGCCGGAAATCCTGACCTCGATTTCCAGCATTGATGACGCCGGCCGTCTGGCCGACACCATCGCCGCCCATCTGCCGCTCAAGCTCGACGCCAAACAAGTCATCCTCGACCTCGATGTGGTGCAAGCGCGTCTGGAGAACTTGTTCGAGCAACTCGAGCGTGAGGTCGACATTCTCAACGTCGACAAGCGCATCCGCGGCCGCGTCAAGCGCCAGATGGAGAAAAACCAGCGCGACTTCTACCTCAACGAGCAGGTCAAGGCCATCCAGAAGGAGCTCGGTGAGGGCGAGGACGGCGCGGACATCGAGGAGATCGAGAAAAAGATCAAGCTCGCCAAAATGCCGCAGCAGGCGCGCAAGAAGGCCGATGCCGAGCTCAAAAAGCTCAAGCTGATGTCCCCCATGTCGGCCGAGGCCACCGTGGTGCGCACCTACATTGACGTGCTCACCGGCCTGCCCTGGAGCAAGAAGACCAAGATCAAGCACGACCTGGCCCTGGCCGAGGACGTGCTCAACGAAGACCACTATGGCCTGGAGAAGGTCAAGGACCGCATCGTCGAGTACCTGGCGGTGCAGCAACGCGTCGACAAGGTCAAGGCGCCTATCTTGTGCCTGGTCGGCCCGCCCGGCGTGGGCAAGACCTCGCTGGGGCAGTCGATTGCCAAAGCCACCGGCCGCAAGTATGTGCGCATGGCCTTGGGCGGCATGCGCGACGAGGCCGAGATCCGCGGCCACCGCCGCACCTACATCGGCGCGCTGCCCGGCAAGGTCCTGCAAAGCCTGTCCAAGGTGGGCACGCGCAACCCGCTGTTCCTGCTCGACGAGATCGACAAGCTCGGCACCGACTTCCGCGGCGACCCTTCAAGCGCGCTGCTCGAGGTGCTTGACCCCGAGCAGAACCACACCTTCAGCGACCACTATGTCGAGGTCGATTTCGACCTGAGCGACGTGATGTTTGTGGCCACCTCCAATTCGATGAACATCCCGCCGGCCCTGCTCGACCGGATGGAAGTCATCCGTCTGGCCGGCTACACCGAAGACGAAAAGACCAGCATCGCGCTGCGCTACTTGTTGCCCAAGCAACTCAAGAACAACGGCGTCAAGGACGGCGAGCTCGAAGTGTCGGAGGCGGCGGTGCGCGACATCGTGCGCTACTACACTCGTGAGGCGGGCGTGCGCTCGCTCGAGCGCGAGCTCTCCAAGATCTGCCGCAAGGTGGTCAAGGGCATACAGCTCAAGAAGATGCAGGCCAAGGTGCTGGTTGGGCCCGAGAACCTCAATGACTTCCTGGGCGTGCGCAAGTTCAACTTTGGCCGTGCCGAAAAGACCAATCAGGTCGGCCAGGTCGTGGGCCTGGCCTGGACCGAAGTCGGCGGCGACCTGCTGACCATCGAGGCAGCCCTCATGCCCGGCAAGGGCCTGATCACCCGCACCGGCTCGCTCGGCGATGTGATGAAGGAGTCGGTCGAGGCTGCGCGCACCGTGGTGCGCAGCCGCTCGCGCATTTTGGGCATCAAGGACGAGATGTTCGACAAGCGCGACATCCACATCCATGTGCCCGACGGTGCCACGCCCAAGGACGGACCCAGCGCGGGCGCTGCCATGACCACCGCCTTCGTTTCGGCTCTGACCGGCATCCCGGTGCGCAGCGATGTGGCCATGACCGGCGAGATCACGCTGCGCGGTGAGATCACCGCCATCGGCGGCCTCAAAGAAAAGTTGCTTGCGGCCTTGCGCGGAGGCATCAAGACGGTGCTCATCCCAGACGAGAACGCCAAGGACTTGCAAGAGATCCCCGACAACGTCAAGAGCGGGCTCGAGATCATTGCCGTCAAGTGGATTGACCAGGTCTTGCAGGTGGCGCTCGAGCGCCAGCCCGTTCCCTTGAGCGACGAGGAGGTGGCTGCTGCTGCGGCCGCCGCCGCCAGCGCCACAGCAGTAAGCCAGGGGCCTGCCGACGCTCGCGTCATTGATCCGATCAAGCACTGAGGCAGGGCAGCGAGGACGCGCGGCTGAAAAATCCCGCGTCCTGTTCAGTCGGCTAAAAATGACGCTATAATTTGCCTCTCTCGC
>CANHDQ010000120.1 GCA_947459405.1 Comamonadaceae bacterium | reverse complement strand
GGCGATTCCTGCCGTGCTGATGGGCGTCAATTTCCCGGTGACCGCGCTCAAGGGCGTGCCCATGCTGGCTCGCGTGGCCAGCTTGATCGCCCACCTCAACGAGGAAATGGCCGACCCGATCGGTTTTGCGCTGGCCAACCATGCGGTGGCTCAGCAGGAATACACCGGTACCCCTGTCAAGGATTGAACATGGCCCAGGTTCTCAAAGACATCAAGGTTGTCGAGCACGGCACCTTCATCACGGGCCCGTTTGCCGGCATGATGCTGGCCGATCTGGGCGCTGATGTGGTCAAGGTCGAGTTGCCCGGCACCGGCGATCCGTTTCGCGCCTACCGCGGCGAGCTCTACAGCCCACACTTTCAGTCTTGCAACCGCAACAAGCGCTCGGTCACGCTCAACACCAAGGATGCGGCTGACATGGCCCGCTTTGACGAGATGATCGCGCAGGCCGACGTCTATATCCAAAACTTTCGCCCCGGTGTGGCCGAGAAGCTCGGCGCGGGCTACGAGCGCCTGAAAAAAATCAACCCGCGTCTGATCTATTGCGCCATCAGCGGCTTTGGTCGCGACGGCCCTTACAGTGACCGGCCCAGCTACGACTCGGTGGCGCAGGCCTACAGCGGCTTTCTGGGCTTGCTGGTCAACCCCAACGACCCGCGTGTGGTCGGCCCGGCGCTGGCCGATGCGATGACCGGCTTTTACTCGGCCTATGGCGTGCTCGGCGCGCTGCATGAGCGCAACCGCACGGGCCAGGGCCGCTTGGTCGAGGTCTCGATGATCGAGGCCATGACGCACTTCAACCTCGACTCGTTTACCCACCTCTTCACGATCGGCCAGGTGGTCGATCCCTTCAGCCGGGCGCGGCTCTCGCAGTCTTATGTGCTCGAGTGTTCCGACGGCAAGTGGGTGGCGCTGCACATGTCTTCTCCGCCCAAGTTTTGGGAGGGTTTGGCCAAGGCGATGGAGCGCTCCGACATCTTCGATGATCCGCGCTTTTCCACCCGCGAGGGGCGTGCCGAGAACCAGGAGGCCTTGATCGGTGTGCTGCAGGCGGTGTTCAAGAACCGCACGCGCACCGAGTGGTGCAACCGCCTGCTGGCCGAGGATGTGCCGCATGCGCCGATGTACGACTCGACCGAGGTGCCCGAAGACCCGCAGATCAAGCATCTGCAGATGTTTGTAGAGGCGCCTTCGCCGGTCAAAGGCATGTTCAAGACCGTGCGCTCACCGGTGTCCTATGACGGCGAGCGTTCGCTCAAGGTCACGGCGCCGCCGCTGCTCGGTCAACACAACGAAGAGTTCAAGACGGGCTGGCCGGCGCGGTCGGACGCCTGAGGAGGGGATGGCTATGGTGCAAATGAAACGACGTCTGGCTTTGGCAGTGAGCTGCCTGCTCACGGTGGGCGTGGCCATGGCGCAGGACTTTCCGGTCAAGCCGGTGCGCATGGTGGTGCCCTTTGCGGCCGGCACCACCACTGACATCGTGGCGCGCGCCGTGGCCGAAGGCATGGCCCGCCAGCTCGGGCAGACCGTGGTGGTGGAAAACCGCGCAGGTGCGGGCGGCGGCATCGGCTCCGATCTGGTGGCCAAGTCGCCGGCCGATGGCTACACCATCTTGATGGGCACGGTGGGCACCCATGCCATCAATGCGACGCTGTTCAAGAAGCTTGCCTACGACCCGCAGCGCGACTTTGCGCCCGTGGCTTTTGCGGGCTACACGCCCACTTTGCTGGTGGTCTCCGGCTCCTCGCCGGTCAAGTCGCTCAAGGACCTGGCCGATCAGGCCCGCCGTCCCGATGGCAAGGTGAGCTTTGCGTCGGCCGGCAACGGCACCTCGGGCCATCTGGCCGGCGAGCTGCTCAAGGCGCGCCTGGGTGGTGAGATGACCCACGTGCCTTACAAGGACGGGGCCCTGGCGCTGTCGGACGTCATGGGTGGGCAGGTGCAGTTCATGTTCTACCACCCCGCCGCGGCGCTGCCACACATCAAGAGCGGCAAGTTGCGGGCCCTGGGCGTCTCGAGCGCCAAGCGCAGCCCTGCGGCGCCCGAGGTGCCCGCCATTGCAGAGTCGGGCTTCGATTTTGATCTGGTGGCCTGGTTCATGGTTTACGCGCCGGCGGCCACGCCCGCGCCGGTGCTGGCCCGCCTGCGTGATGCGGCGGCGCAGACCCTGGCCAACGCCGAGATCGCAGGACGGCTCAAGGCCCAGGGGCTCGAGCTCAATGCGATGCGCGCCGAAGAGATGACGGCCTTTGGCCGCAGTGAGTTGGCCAAGTGGGCCGAGTTGGTGAGGCGATCGGGCGCCCAGGTGGATTGAACCCGCGTTTTCATTTTTTCAACTGCAACAGGAGATTTCCATGAAGAAGATCGATCGACGCTCGGTGCTGGCAGCTGGCGCTGCCGGGGCAGCCCTGGCGATGACCCCCAGCGCACGCGCGCAAGGCGCGCCGATTCGCATCGGCAGCACCTTGGCCCTGACCGGGCCGCTGTCGGCCACCGGCCTGACGCACAAACTGGTGGGCGACATTTACGTCGAGCAGCTCAACGCACGCGGTGGCCTGCTCGGTCGCAAGGTGGAGTGGATCTGCCGTGACGATCAGTCCAAGCCCGATCTGGCCCGCACCTTGTACGAGCAGCTGATCACCACCGACAAGGTCGAACTGCTCATGGGACCCTACGCCACGGGCGCCATCCTCTCGGCCATGGGCGTGGCCCAGCGCTACGGCAAGGTGCTGGTGCACCACACCTTCGGCATTCCCTCGCTGGCCAAGTACGACATGCACTTCCCGGCCTGGTCGCTTGGGCCCACGCCCCAGACCACGGTGCCCAACACGCTGTTTGACATGCTGGCGGCCTCGCCCAAGCCGCCCAAGACGATCGCCATCGTCACCAGCAAGTTCCCCTCCATCCACTTCCTCTCGCTCGGTGGCCGTGAAGTGGCCAAGAAGCGCGGTCTGCAGGAGGTCCTCTTCCTCGAGTGGGAATTTGGCAACCGCGATTTCGGCCCGATTGCCGCGCGCATCAAGGACTCCAAGCCCGATCTGGTCTGGGTCGGTGACATCGGCCTTGAGGGCAACATGCTGCTCGACGCGATGAAGAAGATCGACTACACGCCGCCGATGAACTTCCACCTCTATCCGGCACCGGGCCCGATGTCGAAGTCGCCCGAAGGCCGCGGCGCCATGTCGCTGACCATCTTTGAAGAGCACCAGCCCTTCCTGAGCAACCAGATCGGCGCGCAGTTCGTCAAGGTCTTCAACGAGCGGGCCACGGCCGCCAAGCTGGCCGATACCAGCGTGGAGACGCAGGCCGCTGCCTCGTTCTCGGCCTGGCAGATTCTGGAAGCCGGTGTCAGGGGTGCCAACAGCCTGGACGACAAGGCCATCGCCGCCTTCATCAAGGCCAACCGCATCGACACCATCCACGGCCGTCTGCGCTTTGATGGGCCCAACAACTACGGCGATGATCTGATGAAGATCAAGCAGGTGCAAAACGGCAAGTGGCAGGTGGTTTGGCCCCAGCAATTTGCAGCACCGGGCACCCGACTGCAGCTCAAGTGATTGAGTGCGGGCCGATCTTTTGCACAACACAGCAGGGCACCCATGACGCTTCCGAGTCTTAATTTACTGTTGCAGTCCATCCTCTCGGGGGTCTTCATCGGTGCCCTCTATGGCTTGATCGGCCTGGGACTGGGGCTGACCTGGGGCTTGCTGCGCCAGATCAACCTGTCGCACTTCGGTCTGGTCTTCCTGGCCGCTTATCTGAGCTATCAGATGGCCACGGTCGGCCAGATCGATCCCTTGGTGGGCTTGCTGGTGCTGCCGCCGCTCTTTTTTATGTTCGGCGCGCTCATGCATTGGGTGCTATCAAAGTTTGCGATCACGCCCTTCAATTCTCTGCTGGCCACCTTCGGTCTGACGGTGGTGCTCGAGTCCATCATCCAGGGCATCTGGACGGCCGATTTCCGGCGCCTGGAATCTGGCTACAACGACCTCAAGTTCAAGGTCTTTGGCCTGTTCGTGCCGGTGCCTGAACTGATCACCTTCTGCCTGGCAGTCGGCATCGCAGTGGCGATCTGGGCGGCGATGCGTTACACCGACCTGGGCAAGGCCTTGCGGGCGATGGCCGAAGACGGCCCGATCGCGGCGGCCTTTGGCATCAACCAGAAGGGCCTGTCGCTGATTCTGGCGGGCGTGTGCGCCGCGCTGGCCGCCATTGCCGGCGTCTGCCTGGCCTTGACGTTCACGCTGGCGCCCTCGCAGATTTTTGCCTGGGTGGGCGTGGTGTTTGCTGCGGTGATGCTCGGCGGGCTCGGCAGTCCGCTCGGGCCTTTGGTGGCGGGCATCATCATCGGCGTGAGCGAGGCCATCACCATGGCGGTGGCTTCACCTTCGTGGGCGCCGATCGTCTCCTTCTCCCTTCTCATCGTCATGCTGCTGCTGCGGCCCGGAAAGGGCTGATCGCCATGAACAAAACGTTTTCCGGCATTTTGGCCGCAGGTGCGCTGCTGGCGGTGGTGCCCTGGCTGGGTCTGCCCGCCTTCTATGAGTCCTTCCTCTACCTGATCGCGCACTGGGTGATCCTGGCCATGTCCTGGAACATCCTGTCGGGCTATTCGGGCTACTTCTCGTTCGGCCACGGCGTGTTCTACGGCGTGGGCATGTATGCCACCGCGGGCCTGGCTGGCAAGCTCGACTGGCCTTTTTTGGCCACCTTGCCGATGGCGGTGCTGATCCCGGCCGTGCTCGGGGTGCTGCTGGGGGCTGTGGTGTTTCGGGTCAAGGCCGTGCGCGGCGAGTTGTTTGCGCTCTTGACGCTGGCAGTCACCTTCGTGGTGGCCACCATCATCATCAACACCCGCATCGATGGCGGCCCCGGTGTCTATCTGATGTCCGTCGAAGTGCCCAAGCTCGGGCCCTCACCGTCGTCCTCGCTTTACCTGATGGCACTTATCGGCGCGGTGCTGACGGCACTGATTGCCTATAAGGTGCAGCAGTCCAAGTTGGGTGTGGGCCTGTCGGCCATCCACGACGATGAGGACGTTGCCGAGGTCATGGGCGTGCCCACTTACGGCTACAAGCTGCTGGCGCTGGCCTTGTCCAGCGGCCTAGCGGGCCTGGCGGGCGGCATTCATGCGCTGTTTGTGCAGTACGTCACCGTCGGCGAGACCTTCAATATCACCGTGCCGCTGACGGTGGTGCTCATGAGCTGCCTGGGCGGCTCGCGCCACTGGGCGGGCCCTGCGGTCGGGGCGGTGCTGATCACCTCGATGCTGTACTTTTTCACCGCTGGCAACAACCCGGTTCTGGGCAAGGCGGTGGTGGGCGTGGTGCTGATCGTGGTGATTTTGTTCATGCCCAATGGCGTGATGGGTTACTTCATGAAGCGCCGCGCGCAGGCTGCCGCGCGCCGCAGCCGAGAGATCGAGCAGAGCTTGGGCTCAGCGCTGCATGGTGGCCTGCCGCCCGAGTCCGGTGCTGCGGCTGCCCCCCGGCCCGAAGCGGGCCAGGAAGTACAGGTCTTGCTGCAAACGCGTGGTCTGTCCAAGGCCTTCAAGGGTGTACAGGCCCTCAGCGACGTGGACTTGCAGGTGCACAAGGGCGAGATTTTGGGTCTTCTCGGGCCCAACGGCTCGGGCAAGTCGACCTTTATCAACGTGGTCAGCGGCCACTACGCGGCCACCGGCGGCACCTATGCCTTCGAGGGGCGTGAGCTCGCTGGCATGGCTGCGCACCAGATTGCGCAGTCGGGCATTGCGCGCACCTACCAGATCCCGCGCCCCTTCATGCACATGACGGTGCTCGAAAACGTGATCATGTCAGCCATGTTCGGTGGTGCGGCCATGTCGCGCGAGCAGGCCACCGAAGAGGCCATGCGCTGCCTGGAGTTCACCGGTCTCAAGCACAAGGCCGAAAGCCTGCCCGATGACCTGAATTTGCATCAGCGCAAATTTCTGGAGCTCGCGCGCGCGCTGGCGGCGCGGCCCCGGCTGGTGCTGCTCGACGAGGTGCTCTCGGGCATGACGCCCAGCGAGATCGACGAGGCCATCGTGCTGATTCGGCGCATCCGGGACCAGGGCTCCACCATCGTGTTCGTCGAACACGTGATGCGCGCCGTCATGGCCTTGTGCGACCGCGTGGCTGTGCTCAATCATGGCAAGCTGCTGGCTGTCGGCCCGGCCAAGCAAGTGATGAGCGATCCGCAAGTTGTCAGTGCCTACCTGGGAAAGCCCCATGCTTGAAGTCAAACAGATCTCGGTCAATTACGGCGCCGCTCCGGCGCTGTGGGACGTTTCGCTGACCTGTGGCGACAAGGAACTCGTGTGTGTGGTCGGCCCCAACGGCGCCGGCAAGACCACGCTGATCAATGCCGTTGCGGGCTTGCATGGCGTCAAGAGCGGCTCCTTGGTCTATGGCGGGCGCGACGTCACCCGCCTGGCCAGCCACCGCTACTGCGAGGCGGGCATTGCCATCGTGCCCGAGGGCCGCCGTCTGTTCACGCAAATGACGGTGCTCGAGAACTTGGAGCTGGGCAGCTTTTTGCCCGCCGCCAAGGCCAGACGCGCCGAGCGTCTGGAGTCGGTGCTGTCGCTGTTTCCGGTGCTCAAGATAAAGCTGCGCGCCATGGCCGGCTCGCTCTCGGGCGGCCAGCAGCAGATGGTGGCCATCGGCCGTGCCTTGATGGCCGGCCCCTCGCTGCTGTTGCTCGATGAGCCATCTCTGGGCCTTGCGCCCTCCATCGTGCTGGACATGTTTGCGGCGATCACGCAGATCAACCAGCAGGGCACGGCTGTGCTGCTGGTTGAGCAAAATGTGGCCATGGCGCTGGAGACGGCCCACCGCGCTTATGTGATGGAAGAAGGCCGCATCGTCGCCGAGGGCGCCGCGCGCGAGATGATGAACCGCCCTGAGATCCAGAAAGCCTACCTGGGCGTTGAGGCGCACTGAGGTGCCGTGCGTCCCGGCTCGGCCCTTTGCTGAGCTGGGACGATAATCGGCCCCTTCATGTCTTTGCCCATCATCACCGACCCGTTTTTCTACGCGGTCGCCATCCCATCGACCCTGTTGATGGGGGTCAGCAAGAGCGGCTTTGGCACCGGCTTTGGCTCATTGGCGGTCCCGCTCATGGCCTTGGCGGTCAGCGTTCCGGATGCGGCGGCCATTTTGATGCCGGTGCTGCTGCTCACTGACATCCTGGGCTTGATCTTCCTGCGCGCCCACCTGGATTGGAAGCTGCTCAAATTCCTGGTCCCTTGCGGCCTTATGGGCACGGTGCTGGGCTACTTCCTGTTTCGCCTGCTCGACCCGGCCGTGGTCGCCGGCATGGTGGGCGCTTTCACGCTCTTGTTTCTGGCCCAGCGCCTGCTGTTCAAGCCGCGGCCCGATGCGCCGCCACCGCCGCGCTGGCTCGGTGCCTTGCTGACCATGACCTCGGGCTTTA
This sequence comes from Comamonadaceae bacterium, assembly GCA_947459405.1. Lineage (GTDB taxonomy): Bacteria > Pseudomonadota > Gammaproteobacteria > Burkholderiales > Burkholderiaceae_C > Polaromonas. Next base: position 999 of record CANHDQ010000120.1, on the reverse strand, counting down.
CCAGCTTCATCGCCCACGCGGGCGGCCCCCCGATCAGCGCCTACGTGATTCCGCTGCGGCTCAGCCCGCTGCTGTTTACCTCGACCATGGCGTATTTTTTCTTCGTCATCAATCTGTCGAAATGGGTTCCCTACGGCTTGCTGGGCTTGCTGGACATGCGCAACATGCTCACCTCGGTGGTGTTGCTGCCTCTGGTGCCTTTGGGCGTGTGGGTGGGCATCACCATGGCCCGTAAGATAGAGCCCGACCTGTTTTACAAGTTCGTCTATGCCGGCATGTTTCTGACCGGCTTGAAGCTGCTCTGGGACGCGTTGCGTTAGCCGGCCGGGCTTGGCCCTTTGATGCTTGCCGCGCTTGCGGCCTGCGTTGCGCCTGCAGCGCTTTGCAGCGTGGCGCCAGCAAAGCCGCACTGGCGCCATGCTTCGAACACCGTGACCGCCACCGCATTAGACAAATTCAGGCTGCGCTGGCCAGCGCGCATGGGCAGGCGCAGGCGCTGCTGCACCGGAAACGATTCGCGCAGCGCAGCGGGCAGACCAGCCGTCTCCGAGCCGAAAACCAGCCAGTCGCCGGGAGCGAATTGCACCTCGAAGGCGGGCCTTGAGCCGTGCGTGGTCATGGCAAACATGCGCTGCCCGGGAACCTGCTCGCGCGCCAGCAAGTCCGGCCAGCTGGCGTGACGGCGCACGTTGGCGTACTCGTGGTAGTCCAGTCCGGCGCGGCGCAGTTGGCGATCGTCCATTTCGAAACCCAGAGGCTCGACCAGGTGCAGGCTGCAGCCGGTGTTGGCCGCCAGCCGGATGATGTTGCCCGTGTTGGGCGGGATCTCGGGATGAACCAGCACGATGTTGAACATGGCCGCAATTATCGGCAGTGCGCTGGCCAGGTGGGGCCGGCGCGGCTCGGGCGGCCTCATGCGGCTTGATGTGGGTTCAAGGCGGTGTGCGCGCGATCACCAGCGCGCTGACCGAGCGGGCACCTGCCTCGAGCAAAGCCGTT
>CANHDQ010000119.1 GCA_947459405.1 Comamonadaceae bacterium | reverse complement strand
GGCCGGTGCTCCGGCCACCCTCGGCCGGACAGCAGGAGTGCCATGCTGACCCTCGATTACTACTTCACGGCTCAAAGCCCCTGGACCTACCTGGGCCACGACCGTTTCGTGCGCATGGCCGAGGCGGCCGGTGCGCAGGTGCGCGTCTTGCCCGCCGACTTCGGCCAAATCTTTGCGGCCTCCGGTGGCTTGCCTCTGGCCAAGCGGCCGCCTCAGCGCCAGGCCTACCGGCTGGTGGAGTTGCGCCGCTTTAGCGCGCATCTGGGCGTGCCCATGAACTTGCAGCCGCGCTTTTTTCCGGTCGCCGCCGACGATGCGGGCCGGCTCATCATCGCCGCCAGCTTAGAGGGCGGCAGCGAGCCGGCGCTGGCCTTGAGTGGGGCGATCTTTCGGGCCGTCTGGCAGCAAGAGCGCAACATTGCCGATGCCCACACCCTGGCCGAGTTGCTGGCCGAGCAGGGCCTGCCGGCGGCCTGGCTTGAACGCTCGCGTGGCGAGCCGGTGCAGCAGGCTTACCAGGCCCACACTGCGGCGGCGATTGCGGCCGGCGTCTTTGGCGCGCCCAGCTACGTGGTCGAGGGCGAGATTTTCTGGGGCCAAGACCGGCTCGATTTTCTGCAGCGTCGACTCGCGGCACAATGAAAGCGTGGCTGCGCGCCCCCGCAGGGGCCGCGGCCCGCACGGGCAATCCACCATCCTCAAGAAAGGGCGAATGACATGGGTCAGTTCATCAACCTCTCGGCTGCCGACGGTTTTGGCTTTCCAGCCTATGTGGCCGAGCCTGCATCAGGCAAGGCCCGTGGCGCCGTGGTGGTGCTGCAGGAGATCTTTGGCGTCAATTCGCACATTCGTGCGGTCGCCGACGGCTATGCCGCCGAAGGTTATCTTGCGGTGGCACCGGCCGCTTTTCACCGCGTCAAGCAGGGTGTGGAGCTGGGCTACACCTCTGACGACATGGCCGCCGGCATCGCGCTCAAATCGGCTGTGGAGGCTCTGCCTGCACCGGGTGTGATGGCCGACATCGAGGCGGCGGTTGCCTACGCCAGTCGCGCTGGCAAGGTCGGCGTGGTCGGCTATTGCTGGGGCGGCTTGCTCACCTGGCGCACGGCCTGCCTGATCAAGGGTGTGAGCGCAGCCGCGCCCTACTACGGCGGCGGCGTGACCACGCCGGCCGAGGCGGCGCGCAAGCCGCTGTGCCCGGTGATGGCCCATTTTGGCGAGAAGGACCACTGGATCCCGATGGACTCGGTGCAGGCTTTTGCGAAGGCGCAGCCCGGCACCCAGGTGCATGTTTATGCGGCCGATCATGGCTTTAACTGCGACCAGCGCGGCTCTTGGGATGCGCCGGCGGCCAAGCTCGCCCGCGAGCGCACGCTGGCCTTGTTTGCCCAGCACGTGGGCTGATCCGCGCGGGCCGCTGGGGCGGCCTCTTTAGGTCCTTTTATTCCGCTCGGGCCCGCCCGAGATCGCCTCAGCCCACCTGCTCGGCCGGCGCCTTATCGAGCGCCTCGTCGAGCACCTCGACCCAGTGGCGCACTGGCGTGTCGGTGCCGCTTTGCAGGTGGGTGATACAGCCGATATTGGCCGAAACGATGGTTTGTGGGCGCCGCTCGCTCAGGTGGCCGAGCTTGCGGTCGCGCAGCGCGTAGGCCAGCTCGGGCTGCAGCACCGAATAGGTGCCGGCCGAGCCGCAGCACAAATGGGGCTCGACGCGGGCAGTGGCCACTTCAAAACCCAATGCGCCCAGGTGCTGCTCGACCCCGCCGCGCAGCTGCTGGCCGTGCTGCAGCGTGCAAGGCGGGTGGTAGGCGAGCTTGGATGCGGCAGCGCCGCCAATACAGTTCTTGAGTATGGGCACGAGCTCGGGCAGCAGCTCGCTCAAGTCGCGCGTGAGCTCGCTGATGCGCTTGGCCTTGGCGGCATAAGCGCCATCGTGCGCTAGATGGTGGCCATACTCCTTGACCGTTACGCCGCAGCCCGACGCGTTCATCACGATGGCCTCGACCTCGCCGGCTTCGACCAGCGGCCACCAGGCGTCGATGTTGCGGCGCATCTGCTCGAGCCCGCCGGCTTGGTCGTTGAGGTGGAACTTGACCGCGCCGCAGCAGCCGGCCTCGGGCGCGATCACGCTCTGGATGCCGCAGGCATCGAGCACGCGCGCCGTGGCGGCGTTGATGTTGGGCGCCATCGCCGGCTGTACGCAGCCCTTTAGCATCAGCATCTTGCGGGCGTGCTGGCGCGTGGGCCACTGGCCGGCAGGTCGGGCCTCGGGCACCTTGTTCTTGAGGGTGGTGGGCAGCAGGCCGCGCACCGCCTGACCGAGTTTCATGGCCGGCGCGAACAGGGGCGAGGGCAGGCCCTCCTTGAGCGCCCAGCGCACAGCCTTTTCGCCGGCTGGGCGCGGCACCTGCTCATCGACGATCTTGCGGCCGATGTCGACCAGGTGTCCGTATTGCACACCGCTGGGGCAGGTGCTTTCGCAGTTGCGGCAGGTCAGGCAGCGGTCCAGGTGCAGCTGCGTCTTGCGCGTGGGCTGCTCGCCTTCGAGCACCTGCTTGATCAGGTAGATGCGCCCGCGCGGGCCGTCGAGTTCGTCGCCGAGCAGCTGGTAGGTGGGGCAGGTGGCGGTGCAAAAGCCGCAGTGCACGCACTTGCGCAAGATGGCCTCGGCCTGCTGGCCTTCGGGCGTGTTCTGGTACTGGGGCGCCAGGTGGGTTTGCATGGTCGCTCCTCAAAAGCCCAAGCGGCCCGTGGCGAATACGCCCTGCGGGTCAAATTGTTTTTGCAATTCGCGCGCGATGCGCTGCTGCACCGCCCCTTGCAGGCTGCCCGTTGCGGCTTGTCTGTCCTGACTGCCGCCCAGCCGGCTGGCGCGAAACACAGTGGCATGACCGCCGGCGGCCTGTGCGGCCTGGCGCAAGGCCGTCCCTGCGGTCGCTGGCGCCCACAGCCAGCGCTGCGCCCCCTGCCATTCGATGTACTGAGCGTGCGCGCCGGCCCCCGGCAGATCGATGACCGCAGCCGTCTGCGGCACCGACAGGCGCCACAGGCACAAATCTTCGCCCGGCGGCTCGAAGAAAGGCAAGGTCTGCTCGCAACTGGCGCGCCAGTCCTGCGCCGCCTCCTGCGGGTCCATACGCAGCACCCGGGCGCCCATTGCCCGCGCATCGTCGCCCATGCGCGTGACGGCCGCTTCGACTGCCGCCACCGCGCCCCGCAGGCGCACAAACAGATAGTCGTCACCCGGCTCGGCAGTGCCATCGTGCACCCAGGCGCTGGCGTTCAAGGGCAGAGGCAGCCCGCCCCAGCGGTGCAGCAGGTCCAGTGCCTTCTTCTGGCTGATGCCTGCGCACATCAGCGTCGCTTCGGCGGGGGCCACCGGCAGCGCCTTGAGCGAGACCTCGGTGATCAGGCCCAGCGTGCCCCAGCTGCCCGCCAGCAGGCGCGAGACGTCATAGCCGGCCACATTTTTCATGACCTGACCGCCAAAGGTAAGGTCTTGCCCCTGGCCGTTGATCAGCCGCACGCCCAGCACAAAGTCGCGCAGCGCGCCCACGCTGGCACGCGCTGGCCCCGACAGACCGGCAGCGACCATGCCGCCGACCGTGGCGTCAGGGCCAAAGTGCGGCGGCTCAAAGGCCAGGGCCTGGCCCTTTTCAGCCAGCGCCGCTTCCAGCTCAGCCAGCGGCGTGCCGCAGCGGGCCGTGACCACCAGCTCGCTGGGCTCGTAGCTGACGATGCCCGCATACGAGCGGGTGTCGAGCACCTCGCCCTGCAAAGCCGCGCCCCAGAAGTCCTTGGTGCCGCCGCCGCGCAGGCGCAGCAGGCGGCCCTGAGCGGCCGCATCGCGCACCTTGGCGATCAGTTCTTGCAGTTGAGCGTCCATGGGCGGCGATGGTAAACCGGCGTCGCATATCGCCGGGTGAATTTTTTGAACGGCCGGCGTGTGGTAATTTGCGGGGGGTCGGTCCCCGCCCTCGCGCCGCTTGTCAGTGTTAGGCATACCCAGACCCGGGCCGGCCTTCAGCTACAGTTGCCATAAGCATTACAGCTTAGTTTGACCAGCGATTCTCCATGCTAGATGCCAGTTCCACGTTCATTGCGGCCAGCGCGGCTGAGCTGTTGGCCCGCTTGCCCGGCAGGGTCAGCGCCCAATGGCCCCAAGGCGAACGGTTTGTGCAGGCCTTGGCCCACGGCTCCATGTCGGTGGAACTTTACGCGCCTGTGGGGACCGATCCGCAGTTGCCGCATCAGCAAGATGAGCTCTACTTCGTCATCTCGGGCAGCGGCGACTTGGTGTGCGGCCAAGAGCGAACGCCCTTCGGACCGAACACAGTGCTGTTTGTGCCAGCCGGTGCGGTGCATCGCTTTGAAAACTTCTCGGCCGACTTTGCAACCTGGGTCGTCTTCTGGGGGGTGGTAGGGGGCGAGTCCCCAAGCCGGCCCCAAAGATCAAGCACAAGCAGCCCAACTGAGCTTCAGGGGCAATGAGATCCGTCAGTGTTCAGCAGGTGGTCCTCGATGACCTGCCGGCTGTCTCGCGCTTGTTTGATCAGTACCGCCAGTTCCAGGGGCAGCCCGCTGATCCGACAGGCAGCGAGCAGTTTCTCCGCGCACGAATCGACCATGGTGAGTCGGTGCTATTTCTCGCTCGTGTGTGCGGTCAAGGGATGGGCTTTGCCCAGCTCTACCCGATTTATTCGTCCGTCTCGCTCAAGCGTGTATTCGTTCTCAATGACCTTTTCGTCTCTGACGCCGGCCGCAGGCAAGGCCTGGCCACGGCGCTGCTTGAGGCGGCACGGTCCTATGCGTGGTCGATGGGTGCTTCCAGTTTGCGGCTTCATGTCGCCCGCGGCAACCTTCAGGCGCAAGCGCTCTACGCAGCCCGAGGCTGGATCCTTGACGACCACTTCATGATGTATCAACGATTCCCGGATGATTAAGCTGCCGCTCATCAGCGGCGGCACCTGAACACCCTGCGCCGCCCATGACCCCTCAACTGTGCACCCTCATGGCCCAGTACAACCGCTGGATGAATCTGCGGCTTTACGAGGCCGCCGCCAAGCTCACGCCTGAGGCGTTGTTCGCGCAGCGGGGCGCTTTTTTTGGTTCGCTCTTTGACACGCTCAACCACATCGTGGCGGCCGACTTGATCTGGCTGCATCGGTTTGCGCGCCACCTGGGGCCCGCTGCGCTGCGCATGCAGGGCTTGCCCAGCCCGAGCGCACTGACCGAGCGCATGGCCGCATCACTCGATGAACTGCAGGCCTTGCGCGCCCAGACCGACGACCTCGTGACCGCTCTGGCTGACCAGGTGCAGCCCCAGCATCTGGCCAGCGTGATCGGCTACACCGACACCTTGGGCCAAAGCCAGGCGAAGAACTTCGGTCTTCTGCTGCAGCACTTCTTCAACCACCAGACCCACCACCGCGGGCAGGCCACCACCTTGCTGTTTCAGGCGGGGGTGGATATTGGGGTGACCGATCTCGGCGCGCTCATACCCAGTGAGCAATGAGTGGTGGACGTGTGGCGCACCGCGCGAGCGACCACACGCCCATTGTGAGGACTCAAGCCTGATCCAAGGCGCCGATGAGCCCCAAGCAGATTTCTTCCAATTGCCGTCGGGTTGATGGATGCAGGTCAGGGATGCACGAAGTCAATCCACCCAAAGAAAAAGCCCGTCAGCTTGCGCCGACGGGCCAACATCCAAAGGAGACTCTCGATAAACGGGGGCTGCTTGCGGCAGCCCCGCAGCTGGCACTTCAGCGGTTGTAGGCGGTCTCGCCGTGCGAGCTGATGTCCAGGCCTTCGCGCTCTTGCTCTTCGCTCACACGCAGGCCGATGGTCATGTCGACGATCTTGAAGGCGATCACCGAAACCACACCCGACCACACCAGGGTGATGAGCACAGCCTTGAGCTGGATCCAGACTTGTCCAAGGATGGAGTAGTCGGCGGCGGTGACCATGGTCACCGTGACCCAGTCGGCCACGTAGCCAGGGCCGCCCAGGCTGGGGCTGTTGAACACGCCAGTCAGCAGTGCGCCCAGGATGCCGCAGACGCCGTGCACACCAAACACGTCGAGCGAGTCGTCCGCGCCGAGCATCTTCTTGAGACCGTTGACGCCCCACAGGCCAGCGAAACCGGCGATCAGGCCGATGATCAGGCCGCCACCGATGCCCACATTGCCCGCAGCCGGGGTGATGGCCACGAGGCCGGCCACAGCGCCCGAGGCGGCGCCCAGCATGGAGGCCTTGCCCTTGATCATCGCCTCGCCGATACACCAGGTCAGCACCGCACCGGCCGTTGCCACCAGGGTGTTGAGGAAGGCCAGGGCGGCAAAGCCGTTGGCTTCCAGAGCCGAGCCGGCGTTAAAGCCAAACCAGCCCACCCACAGCAGGGCCGCGCCGACCATGGTCAGGGTCAGGCTGTGTGGGGCCATGGCTTCCTTGCCGTAGCCGATGCGCTTGCCCACCATGTAGGCGCCCACCAGACCGGCAACAGCCGCGTTGATGTGCACCACAGTGCCGCCGGCGAAGTCGAGTGCACCCGACTGCCAGATGTAGCCGGCCTTGGCGGTCATCGCGTCAACCACTTCCTTGCTGGTGTAGGCGTCCGGGCCCATCCAGAACCACACCATGTGGGCGACGGGCACGTAGCTGAAGGTGAACCACAGAACCATGAAGAACAGCACCGCAGAAAACTTCATGCGCTCGGCAAAGGCGCCCACGATGAGCGCGCAGGTGATGCCGGCAAAGGTGGCCTGGAAGGCGGCGAACACCACCTCGGGGATCACCACGCCCTTGCTGAAGGTCGCTGCGTTGGCAAAGCTGCCGGCCGCGTTGTCCCAGATGCCATTGAGCATGAAGCGGTCGAATCCGCCAAAGAAGGCGCCTCCTTCCGTGAAGGCCAGGCTGTAGCCGTAAACGACCCACAGCACGGCAATCATGGAGAAAGTCACCATGACCTGCATGAGCACCGACAGCATGTTCTTGCTGCGCACCAGGCCGCCGTAAAACAGGGCCAGGCCAGGAATGGTCATCATGATCACCAGCACGGTGGCGGTCATCATCCAGCTGGTGTCGCCCTTGTTGGGCACGGGCGCCGCGGCCGCAGGGGCAGCGGCCGCAGGGGCGGCCGGCGCGCCTGCGGCGGGGGCGGCTTCAGCGGCTTTGGGGGCTTCGGCCGTAGCGGCTGCCGTGGGTGCAGGCGCCGCGGCCGGCGCGGGGGTTTGCGCCAGCACCGTCACGCTGCTGGTCAGCAGGCACAAGGCCAGGGAGGCAAGTAGTTTTTTCATGGCTCGAACTTCTTTCTCTGATGGGTCAGCCTGCGGCTTTACAGCGCTTCTTTACCGGTTTCGCCGGTGCGAATGCGTACAACCTGCTCGAGGTCGTACACAAAAATCTTGCCGTCACCGATCTTGCCGGTGCGCGCGGAGCCTTCGATGGCCTCGATCACGCGCTCGACCAGGTCTTCTGTGACGGCCGCTTCAATCTTGACCTTGGGCAGAAAGTCCACCACGTATTCCGCGCCGCGGTAGAGCTCGGTGTGGCCTTTTTGGCGCCCGAAGCCTTTGACCTCGGTGACGGTGATGCCCTGCACGCCCATGGCCGAAAGCGCTTCACGCACCTCGTCGAGCTTGAAGGGTTTGATGATGGCGGTGACGAGTTTCATGTCTGGATTTCCTTTCTCACGGGCATGCAAAGAAGACAGGTGTGAGGCGGATCAAGCAGAGTCCGTGCCAATGGCCTGTTTGGCTCCCCGCCCCGCTGTGCAAAGAATGGTTGCCGCAGTGAGGGCGACGTGCGGCAAGAGCGGCTTTTTCGTGCACCAGGGCCTACATTGAGCAGGCAGGCGATGGCTCGCCTGCACCGAAAAGGTGCTGGTGTACGCACCGTTTTGGCGCAATCGGAGATCGGTTCCTCTCAGGAGCTTGTCTGTAGTGCACAGCCGCGCCCTGCTGGGACTGCAGGCGCGCCCGGTCCTGGTCGAGGTTCATCTGGCCAACGGCCTGCCCAGCTTCACGCTGGTGGGTCTGGCCGATACCGAGGTCAAGGAGGCGCGCGAGCGGGTGCGCTCGGCCATTGCCAACAGCGGCCTGGACTTTCCGCTCAACAAGCGCATCACGGTCAACCTGGCACCGGCCGACCTGCCCAAGGATTCGGGCCGTTTCGATCTGCCCATTGCCCTGGGCATCCTGGCCGCAGCAGGCCAGCTCGATGCGGCCCGGCTCGAGGCCTTTGAATTTGCCGGCGAGTTGTCGCTGGGCGGGCAGCTGCGCCCGGTGCGCGGCGCCTTGGCCATGGCGCTGGCTGCAGCCGGCGCCCGTGCGCTGGTGCTGCCCAAAGTCAGCGCGCAAGAGGCCGCTTGCGTGAGTGACGCTCGCGTCTATGCCGCCGCTGACCTGGCTGAAGTGGTGCGCCAGTTTCTGCCAGGCCAGCCGGCTGCCGACGAGCCTTGGGCGTGCGTGAGCCCCGC
>CANHDQ010000118.1 GCA_947459405.1 Comamonadaceae bacterium | reverse complement strand
TCGCGCCAAATCATCAGGGCACGCTCGCGCTGGCCCAGGCTCCAGAGGATCTCGCCAAAGTGGGCGGCAATCTCGGCATCGGGCTTGGCCTTGTAGGCGATCTCGATGACCCGCAGCGCCTCCTGCCGGTTACCCAGCCGAAACTCCACCCAGGCCAGGCTGTCCTGAATGTAGGGGTCTGACGGTGCAAACTCCAGCGCCTTCTGGATGAGCTGTTTGGCCTCGGCCAGGCGCAATCCGCGATCGGCCAGTGAGTAGCCCAGCGCGTTGTACGCGGCGTGGTAATCGGGTTTGATCTGCAGGATCTGGCGCAGCAGGGCTTCCATTTCCTCGAAGCGGCCGAGCTTTTCAGCCAGGATGGATTTCTCGTAGATCAGCTCATGGTCCTTAGGCGCTTGGGCCACCGCGCCGGTCATGAGTTCGTAAGCGGGCCGGTATTGCTTGAATTCGCGCAGCAGGTTGACCTCTGCCAGCAGTTTGCGCCGGGCCTCCTGGGCGTTGGGCTCGGGCAGCTGCTGGATCAGGGCTCGGGCCTGGGCCAACTGGCCCTGGCGCGCCAGCAGCGAGGCCCGCCGGCTTTGGGTCTGCACCAGCAGCTCCGGGTCCTGAACTTCGGCCAGCCACTTCTGCGCCTGCGCCAGATCACCCCGGCGCTCGGCAATCTGGGCGAGCATCAGGTGCGCTTGCGCCATGCCCCGTCGCACCCGCTGGTCTGAGCCTTCCTGGGCGGCCTGCGCCTGGGCCAGACTCAGATAGCGCTGCAGGCTCGCCTGCGCCACCACGCCTTGGGCCTGGTCCATCTGCAGCGAGCCCAGCAGCAGCCAGCCGTCGGCAAATTGCGGCTGCTCGCGGGTGAGCTGCTCGAGTTGCAGCGCGCTTTCCGCATACCGCTGGGCATCGAGCAAATTGCGGGCGTAATTGAGCCGCACCTCAGCCGCGGCGCTGGCCGGCGGCGATGCGTCGAAGTATTGGCGCACCAGGGCTTCGGCCTGGGGCTGGCGTGGATTCATCAGGTCGAGCGCCAGATCGACGCCGGCTTGGCTGCGCGGCTGGACCTGCAGCGCTCGGCGCGCCGCCTCGAGGGCAGCGGCGGTCTCACCTGCAGCCAGGCGCAGCCGTCCGATGGCCGCCAGCGCGGCATCGGACGTCTTGGGGTCGGCCCGCGCACCGGCCAGCGCCTGCTCGCCCACAGTGGCAGCGAGTTTTTTGTCGCTGGCGCGGCTGTATAGCGCGGGCACCAAGCTCAAAAGGCGCGGCCGCTCGGCCTCCGGTGTGAGCTCGATCACCGCGCGCAAGGCTTCACCACTGTCGCCCACCCGATTCATGGCCAGCAGGATTTGCAGCACGTAACGGCTGGCCTCCAACGATTTGGGGTGGGCTTCGCGCCAGCTGCGTGCCACCTGCAAGGCCGATTCACCCGCCCGGGCGGCCAGCGCCAGATCGGCCGCGCGCTGAAACAAGCGCTCGTCCTGCGTCTTGCGCGCTGCATCGAGCAACAAAGACACCGCTGCGCCCGTCTCGCCGTTTGCCGCGTTCATTTCGCCCAACAGCACCTGGTAGAAGAGCTGGGCGCTGGAGGCGGTTTGCCGGCGCGCATCGCTCAGCGGCGTTGTGCCAGGGCTCTGGGCGTGCACCGCCGGTGTGGCCAGAGTCAGGCCAAGCAAGGCCCAGAGAAGCGGCTTTTTCATTGGCTCATGATAATGGAAGGCTCAAGTCACAGCCGCCCAGCCTGATTGCGCATGCCTGAATTGCCCGAAGTCGAGGTCACCCGACTGAGTTTTGCCAGCCGTATTACTGGGGCCCGTATCCAGGCCGCCAGCCTGGGCAAGCCCCTGCGCTGGCCTCTGGGCTGCTCCTGCGAGACCTTGACCGGGCGCACAGTGACTGGCGTGCGGCGGCGCGGCAAATACCTGCTGATCGACCTTGAGCCCTCGGGACTGCTGCTGATGCACCTGGGGATGTCGGGCAGCGTCATGTTCGATTCGCACTTGCCGCCCCCGGGACGGCACGATCACTTCGACTTGGTCACCAGCCAGGGGACGCTCAGGCTGCACGACCCACGCCGTTTTGGCGCGGTGGTTTATTCCGCTGACGAGCAACAGGAGCCGGCGCGCAAGCTGCTCTCAGGTCTGGGGGTTGAGCCGCTGGGTGGCCAGTTTGATGCGCAGAGTTTTCATCAGGCGCTCAAAGGCAAGAAATCGGCCATCAAGCAAGTTCTGCTCGCCGGCCAGGTGGTGGTGGGCGTGGGCAACATCTACGCCTGCGAGGCGCTCTTTATGGCCGGCATCCGGCCCAGCTTGCGAGCCCACCGGCTCAGCCGGCCACGCGCCGACCGCCTGCACGCGGCCATCGGCCAGGTGCTGGCGCAGGCGGTGGCCCAGGGCGGCAGCACCCTGCGCGATTTTTCCAATGCCATGGGGCAGGCCGGCCACTTCCAGCTCGCGGCCCAGGTCTACGACCGGGCGGGCCAGCCTTGCCGACGCTGCGAGACGCCGATTCGGCGCATCGTGCAGCAGCAGCGCTCGACCTATTTCTGCCCCAATTGCCAGCGCCCATGAGCGCCGATGCCAGCGCAGCGCAGCAGCGGCGCAGCGCGCGCGCCTCTGGTGGCTCTGGCGCGCCCGCTGCCTTGCTGAGCCCGACCCTGGTTAGAGAGTTTGCGCGGCGTCTGCTGGCTTGGCACCCGATGCATGGACGCAGCGACCTGCCCTGGCAGGGCAGCCGCGACCCCTACCGGGTCTGGCTTTCTGAAATCATGCTGCAGCAAACCCAGGTGGTCACGGTGGTGGGCTATTTCCACCGCTTCGTCGATCGCTTTCCCACCGTGCAGCACCTGGCCGCTGCGCCACTCGACGAGGTACTGGGCTTGTGGAGCGGGCTGGGCTACTACAGCCGCGCGCGCAATCTGCATCGGTGTGCCGTCGAGGTGGTCGAGCGCTTCGGCCAGTTTCCGCCGACCGCCGAGCAATTGCAGAGCCTGCCGGGCATCGGTCCCTCGACGGCCGCAGCCATTGCCTCTTTTTGCTTCAGTGAGCGTGCCGCCATCCTCGACGGCAACGTCAAACGGGTGCTGGCACGGGTGCTGGCGTTTGAGGCGGATGTCGGAGCCGGTGCCGGCCAGCGGCAATTGCTGGCCCATGCCCAGCAGCTGCTGCCGACCGCCGATCGCATGCCGGTCTACAGCCAGGCCATCATGGACCTCGGGGCCACGGTCTGCCTGCCCCGCCAGCCCCGGTGTGACGTCTGTCCGCTGGCAAGCCTGTGCAAGGCCCGCAGCCAGGAGCAGGTGACGCACTATCCGGTCAAGTCGCGCAAGATCAAACGCTCGAGCCTGCGACTTTGGCTGCTGTGGGCGGTACGCGGCGATGGCGCCGTCTGGCTTGCACGCCGCCCAGAATCGGGGATTTGGGGGGGGCTTTACTGTCTGCCGGTGTACGAGTCGTCGCAGGCGCTGCTGCAGGGCCTGCCCGAGCGCTTGCGCCACAGTGTGCAGGAGCAGCCGGCTTTCATGCATGCCCTGACCCATCGCGATTTGCACCTGCATCCGGTGCGCTTGACGGTCGACGCACGACGCGATCGGCTTGCCCAGGGCCAGTGGTTCAAGCCCAGTGAACTGCCCGACCTGGGTCTGCCTGCACCGGTGCGCAAGCTCCTGACGAGTTAAGCGCCTGCCGCCCGACTGCGTCTACCGCCCGACTGCGTCGAGTTCGCGGTGGCGCTTGAGCGTGGCCCAGTTTTGGCTGAAAGTCTGGGCCAAGGCTTCGACGAGGTACACCGATCGGTGCTGACCGCCGGTGCAGCCGATGGCCACGGTGACGTAGCTGCGATGATCGCGCACCAGGGGCGCCAGCCAGCGCTGCAAGAAGGTCTCGATCCCCGCGAACATGTCGCCAACCTCCGGGCTCTCGCGCAGGTAGGCGGCCACTGGCGCATCGCGCCCGGTCAGCGGCCGCAAATCGTTTTCATAGTGCGGGTTGGGCAGCATGCGCACATCGAAGACGTAGTCGGCATCGAGCGGTATGCCGCGCTTGAAGGCAAACGATTCGAACACCAGGGTCAGCTGGGCAGCCGGGGCCTGGATCAGCTCCTTGATGTAAAGCTGCAGCTGGGACGAGCGAATCATGCTCGAGTCAATCACATGCGCATGCTCGCGCAGCTCGCCCACCAGCTCGCGCTCGAGCTCGATGGCCTGCACCAGCGCGCGGCGCTGGTCACTCAGATCAGGGCGCGACAGCGGATGCAGACGGCGCGTTTCCGAGAAGCGACGCACCAAAGTGTCCGTGCTGGCATCCAGAAAGATGGACATGATGGCCACGCCCTGCTCGCGCAGGCTGCGCAGCTGCGCCGGCACGGTGTGCAGCGAGGCGGCGCTGCGCACATCCATGGCAATGCCGATCTTGCGGGCCCCATGCTCGCGCTCAAGGGCCACAAAACTGTCGAGCAGCTGCGGCGGCAGGTTGTCAACGCAGTAATAGCCGGCGTCTTCGAGCGCGCGCAGCGCCACCGACTTGCCCGAGCCGGACATGCCGGTGATCAGCACCATTTCCATCGGCCGGGCCTCGGTGTGGCTCATGAGCCGAGCATCTCGCGCGCGTGCGCCAGCGTGGTATCTGACAGGCGTTCGCCACCGAGCATGCGGGCGATTTCGGTCACGCGTGCCTCGCCCTGGATCACTTGCACCGTGCTGCTGGTGCGCTTGCCACGGCTTTCCTTGGCCACCAGCAGATGCGCATCGGCGCAGGCGGCCACCTGCGGCAGGTGGGTGACGGCCAGCACCTGGCGGTCGCGGCCGAGCTGCTTCATCAGCCGACCCACGGTCTGCGCGACAGCACCGCCCACGCCGGCATCGACCTCGTCAAAGATGAGCGTCTGTGCCTGGCCCAGCCGGCTGGTGGTCACGGCGATGGCCAGCGCGATGCGCGAGAGCTCACCGCCCGAGGCGACCTTGCTCACCGGACGCGGTGTCGCGCCAGGATGGCCAGCCACCAGGAACTGCACCCCTTCTAGGCCGCCTTGCTGCGGCTGAGCCAGCGGCTCGAGCTGCACCTCGAACAGGCCGCCTTGCATGCCCAGGCCCTGCATCGCCGATGTGACCGCTTTTTGCAGGGCAGGCGCGGCTTTGGCGCGGGCCTGGCTAAGCGCCTGGGCCTGCTTCAAATAGGCCTGGCGCGCCTGCTGCGCCGCCTGCTCCAGCGCAGCCAGGTCGGCCGCCGCATCGAGGCGCCGCAACTCCTGCTGCCAGCTCTCGAGCAGGTCAGGCAGCTCTGCAGGCGCGCGTTTGTAGCGCCGGGCCAGGCTGACCCACTGCGCCAGCCGCTCATCGAGGCCCGCCAGGGCCTGCGGATCGAGGTCGGTGTGACGGGCGTAGCTGTGCAAGCCGTGCACGGCGTCTTCGGCCTGCGCCAAGGCGCTGGCCAGCACCTCGGCGATCGCGGCAAAGCGTGGCTCGACGTGCGACTGAGACTGCAGCAACTGGCTCGCGCGGCCCAGCAGACCGCAGGCACTGCTTTCGGCCTCTTGCAAAGCTTCGATAGCCCCTTGCACCGCCGCCTGCAGGCTCTGGGCATTGGCCAGCCGGCTGTGCTGGGCGTTGAGCGTTTCCCATTCGCCGGTGCCGGGCGCAAGCTTGGCGAGCTCGCCGATCTGCCAGGCCAGCCGCTCCTGCTCACGCGCCAGGCTGTCCTGGGCCAGGCGGGCATCGGCCAGCGTTTTCTCGGCATCGCGCCACAAGGCCCAGCAGCCCTTGAGCGGCTCGCTGGAGACACCGGCATACGCATCGAGCAGCTGGCGCACGTCATCCGGTCGGGTCAGGCTTTGCCAAGCGTGCTGCCCATGAATGTCGACCAGTTGATCGCCGAGTTCTCGCAGCTGCGCGGCCGTTGCCGGGCTGCCATTGATCCAGGCGCGGCTCTTGCCCTGGGCATCGACGGTGCGCTTGAGCAGCAGGTCCTGGCTTGCGTCGATGCCGGCCTCTTCAAGCCAGCGGTGCGAGGCGGGCGGGCAGTCAAAACAGGCACTGATCTCGCAGCGTGCCGCCCCTTCTCGCACCACCGAGGCCTCAGCGCGCGCGCCCAGCGCCAGTTGCAGGGCATCGATCAAAATCGACTTGCCAGCCCCGGTCTGGCCGGTGAGCACGCAAAAGCCCCCCGTGAACTCGACCTCGAGCTCGCTGACGATGATGAAGTCGCGCAGGAAAATGCTTTTCAGGCTCATGGCGCCGGGGCAAGAAAACAGTCAGATCGGCAAGCAGTAGGTGCGCAAAGCGGTTGTCCGCACCGCGTCGGGCCTATGGTACGCGAGCCCCAAAACCCTGTTAGGTGGCACCCTCATTCCAGTGCAACTTGCGCCGCAGGGTGTCGAAATAGCTCCAGCGCTGCGGATGCAAAAAGCGCACCTGGTGTGGCGAGCGGCGCACCACGATGCGATCGCCGTGCAGCAAAGAGGCCAGCGACTGCATGTCGAAATTGGCGCTGGCATCACGGCCGGCCACCAGCTCGATGGCCACCTCGCCGCGGTCTGACAGCACGATGGGGCGGTTCGACAGGGTATGCGGCGCAATGGGCACCAGCAGCCAGCCGGCGATTGAGGGATGCAGCAGCGCCCCACCCGCCGACAGCGCGTAGGCCGTCGAGCCCGTGGGCGTGGCGATGATCAAACCATCGGCCCGCTGATTGGCCACAAAGCGCCCATCGACCTCCACGCGCAGCTCGACCATGCCGGTGGTCGCGCCGCGGTTGACCACCACATCGTTCATGGCGGTGGCCGAGAAGACACAGCGCCCGTCGCGCATCACGCTGGCCTGCATCATGGCGCGCAACTCTTCCTCGTACTGGCCCTCAAGCATGGGCTTGAGCACCGACTGGTAGCCCTCCAGGGCGATGTCGGTGATGAAGCCCAGCCGCCCTTGGTTGATCCCGATCAGCGGCACGCCGTGAGGCGCCAGGCGCCTGCCGATGCCCAGCATGGTGCCGTCACCGCCGAGCACCAGGCCCAGGTCGCATTGCGCGCCGATCTGTTCAACATCGAGCACCGGGTAGTCGCTCAGCCCGGTGTTGTTGGCCGTCTCGCGCTCCAGCGCCACCTCGCAGCCCTGCCGATGCAGAAACTGGGCGATATCCTCCAGCGCCGAGCGTGAGCCGGCGGCCTGGTATTTGCCGATGAGCACGACATGGCGAAAGCGGCAGGTCATGGGCAAATTACATCACACGGCCAAAGTCTTGGAGTCGGTGTTTGCCAGGCCCTGCCGCAGCACCGGCTGAGGCGGACAAATGCTCACGCCAAATGCCCGCTGGATTCGTAGAATGCAGCCATGCTTGACGAACGCGCCAAACTGCTGCTCAAGGCCCTGGTCGAACGCTACATTGCCGACGGCCAGCCGGTGGGCTCGCGCACGCTCAGCCGGGCTTCGGGGCTGGAGCTTTCGCCCGCGACCATCCGCAACGTCATGAGCGACCTCGAAGAGCTCGGCCTGATCGTCAGCCCCCACACCTCGGCCGGTCGTATTCCGACGGCGCGCGGCTACCGGCTGTTTGTCGACACCATGGTGATGTCCCAGCGCGACCCGCGCGCGCTCGAATCCATGGTGCCGCCTTCTCTCGCACCGGATCAGCCGCAAAAGGTGATCAGCAACGCGGCGCAGATGCTCTCGAGTCTGTCGCATTACGTCGGTGTCGTCATGGCCCCGCGTCGCTCCTCGGTGTTTCGCCACATCGAGTTTCTGCGCCTGTCTGAAAAGCGCCTGCTGGTCATCATCGTCTCGCCTGACGGCGACGTGCAAAACCGGGTGCTGCTCACCGAGGTGGACTACAACCCCACCGAGCTCATCGAGGCGGCCAATTTCCTCAACTCCCACTATGCCGGCCTGGGCCTGGAAGAAGTGCGCGAGCGCATCAAAAACGAGGTCGAGGCGCTGCGCGGCGAGATCGCCAGCCTGATGCAGGCCGCCGTGCGGGTAGGCTCGGAGGCCATCGAGTCGCGCGACGAGCTGGTCATTGCCGGGGAGCGCAACTTGCTCACGGTGAGCGATTTCTCCAGCGACATGGACAGCCTGCGCAAATTGTTCGCCTTGTTCGAGCAGAAGGCGCAGCTCATGCGGCTGCTTGACGTCTCCAGCCGGGCCGAGGGCGTGCGCATCTACATCGGGGGCGAAAGCCAGGTTGTGCCCTACCAGGAGCTGTCGGTGGTCACAGCCCCGTATGAGGTCGATGGCCAGATCGTGGGCACCCTCGGCGTGATCGGCCCGACGCGCATGCCCTACGACAAAATGATCCAGATCGTCGACATCACCTCCAAGCTGGTCAGCTCGGCGCTGAGCCACAGCCGCTGACAGCGCAGCGAATGCCCGCGCCGCATCTAGCCCGGGTCCAGGCAGACCCGGACGTCTAGAATGCGAATGGTGTGGGGCGTTAGCTCAGTTGGTTAGAGCAGAGGACTCATAATCCTTTGGTCGCTGGTTCGAGCCCAGCACGCCCTACCACTTGACGCTTGCAAAGACTCTTGCACCACC
>CANHDQ010000117.1 GCA_947459405.1 Comamonadaceae bacterium | reverse complement strand
GCGGGGCCGGCTCGCGCCTGGTCGCCGCCTGCAGCCGAATCGTCAAGGTGCAGGCCCACCTCGAGCGCAACGCCACCTTGCTGGCGCTGGCCGCAACCGCCTATCACAGTGTGGCCATGGGTGGCACGCGCGAGCCGGCCAAGCCGCCGGCGTTGATCGTGGGCCACGGCATCATGGGCCGGCTGCTCGCCCGCCTGACTGTGGCCGCCGGCGCGCCCGCGCCCGTGGTCTGGGAGACCAATGCCCAGCGGCGAGATGGCGCGCAAGGCTATAGCGTGATCGATCCCAAGGACGATGACCGAAAAGACTATCCGGCCATCTACGACGTCAGCGGCGATGCCGACATCGTCAACGACCTGATCGGCCGCCTCAAGCCTGGCGGCGAGGTGGTGCTGGCGGGCTTTTACAAGCAGGACATCCGCTTTGCCTATCCGCTGGCCTTCATGCGCGAGGCCACCTTGCGCGTGGCCTCCGAATGGAAAAGAGCCGACCTCCTGGCCACCACCTCTCTGGTGCATGAAGGCCTGCTGTCACTGGACGGCCTGATCACCCACAGCCAAACCCCGGGGCATGCGCACGAGGCCTACGAACAGGCCTTTGGCGATGGCACCTGCCTGAAGATGATCCTCGACTGGAGACACTGATGAGCCAAGCAAGCAACGGCCAGACGATTCAATTCGTGCAAAAACTGCGGCAGGAAGCTGCGCAGGAGCCGCCACCGGTGGCCACCGGCGCGCCCACCAAAGAAACGCAGATCATC
The DNA here is from genome assembly GCA_947459405.1 of Comamonadaceae bacterium. Taxonomy (GTDB): domain Bacteria; phylum Pseudomonadota; class Gammaproteobacteria; order Burkholderiales; family Burkholderiaceae_C; genus Polaromonas. Next base: position 7,840 of record CANHDQ010000117.1, on the reverse strand, counting down.
GCGATCTACGGCAAGGGCGGCATCGGCAAGAGCTTCACGCTGGCCAACCTGAGCTACATGATGGCCCAGCAAGGCAAAAAGGTCTTGCTCATTGGCTGCGACCCCAAGAGCGACACCACCAGCTTGCTCTTTGGCGGCAAGGCCTGTCCAACCATCATCGAGACCTCGTCCAAGAAGAAACTTGCCGGCGAGCCGGTGTCCATCAGCGACGTGTGCTTCAAGCGCGACGGCGTCTTTGCGATGGAGCTCGGCGGGCCCGAGGTCGGCCGCGGCTGCGGCGGGCGCGGCATCATCCACGGCTTTGAGACGCTCGAAAAGCTCGGCTTTCACGACTGGGGCTTTGACTACGTTTTGCTCGACTTTCTGGGCGATGTGGTCTGCGGCGGCTTTGGTCTGCCCATCGCGCGCGACATGTGCCAGAAGGTGATCGTGGTGGCCAGCAACGACTTGCAGTCGCTCTACGTGGCCAACAACGTCTGCTCAGCCGTCGAATACTTTCGCAAGCTCGGCGGCAATGTGGGCGTGGCCGGCGTGGTCATCAACAAGGACGATGGCACCGGTGAGGCCGCTGCGTTTGCCACGCAGGCAGGCATTCCGGTGTTGGCAGCCATCCCGGCGCACGACGACATCCGCCGCAAGAGCGCAAGCTACGAGATCATTGGCAAGCCAGGCGGCGACTGGGGCCCCCTGTTCGAGACCCTGGCCCTCAATGTGGCCGAGGCCCCGCCGCAGCGGCCCACGCCGCTTTCGCAAGACGAGCTGCTGGCGCTCTTTAGCGCATCGGCGGTCGGCCGCGATGTGGTGCTCGAGCCGGCCACAGAGGTCGACATGACGGGCAAGCAGCACGTCGTCAAGGCCAGCCTCGAAGTGGTCTACGAAACCGTCTGAGCCGACCATGAAGTCCATCCCGATCACGCCCCTGCCCAACCCGGCGGCCACCACCGAGCAAGGGCTGGGCTGCCACGCCGGCAAGGACGAATTGCAGAAAGCGGCGGCCAGCGCCGGCAAGAGCCAGGTGCTCGAGCAGTACGCACAGGACTACCCCAAGGGCCCGCACGACCAGCCGCAGAGCATGTGCCCGGCTTTCGGCTCGCTGCGCGTGGGTTTGCGCATGCGCCGCACGGCCACCATCATGTCGGGCTCAGCCTGCTGCGTCTACGGACTGACCTTCACGTCGCACTTCTACGGCGCGCGTCGCAGCGTGGGCTATGTGCCCTTTAACTCGGAGACCCTGGTCACCGGCAAGCTGTTCGAAGACATTCGCGAGGCAGTGCACCGCGAGGCCGATCCGGACAAGCTCGACGCCATCGTCATCATCAACCTGTGCGTGCCCACGGCCAGTGGCGTGCCACTGCAACTGCTGCCCAAGCAGATCAATGGTGTGCGCATCATCGGCATCGACGTGCCGGGCTTTGGCGTGCCCACCCATGCAGAGGCCAAGGATGTGCTAGCCGGCGCCATGCTGCGCTATGCGCGCGAGGAGGCCATGGCCGGTCCGGTGGCCCAACCCCGGCAGGCCCGCGCGGGTCTGCCGACGATCAGCCTGCTTGGCGAGATGTTCCCTGCTGACCCGGTGATCGTCGGTCAGATGATCGCCCCCATGGGCTTGTCCATCGGCGCGACGGTGCCCACGCGCGAGTGGCGCGAGCTCTACAGCGCGCTCGACTGCACGGCGGTAGCGGCCATTCACCCCTTCTACACCGCCAGCGTGCGCGAGTTTCAGGCAGCCGGTCGCCCGGTCGTGGGCTCGGCACCGGTGGGCATCGACGGCACCCACGATTGGCTGGGCGCCATCGGTCAGGCCTGCGGCATCGCAGCCGACAAGATCGATCTGGCGCGCAATCAGGCCCTGGGTGCGATGCGCGGTCTGCTCGCACAGGCTCGCATCAAGGGGCGCATCACGCTCAGCGGCTACGAAGGCTCCGAGCTGCTGGTGGCCCGCCTGCTGATCGAGTGCGGCGCCGAGGTGCCCTATGTCGGCTCGGCCTGCCCGGCCACGCCGTGGAACGCCCATGACGCCGCCTGGCTGCAGTCCAAGGGCGTACACGTGCAGTTTCGCGCCTCGCTCGAGCAAGACATCGCTGCCGTGCGCGAATTCAAGCCGCAGCTGGCCATCGGCACCACCCCAGTGGTGCAGGCGGCCAAAGAGGCCTGCATCCCCTCGCTGTACTTCACCAACCTGATCTCGGCACGCCCTCTGATGGGCGCAGCCGGCGTCGGCTCGCTCATCCAGGTCGTGGGCGCGGCCATTGGCAACCAAGCCCGCTTCGATGCGATGAAGGACTTCTTTGGCAGCGTCGGCGCCGGCGATGAGGCCGGGGTCTGGCAAGAGCAGCCCGTGATGCACCCTGAGTTCAAGGCTGACATGCGCCGCATGGCCGAGAAAAAACGCAAAAAGGCCAAGGCCGAGGAGATGGGATCGTGAGCGCGCCCACCTCAGGCCCCACCATGAGCGCCAAGTCACCGCTGGTGCTCGACCACGACAGAGCCGGTGGCTACTGGGGTGCGGTCTACGTCTTTACGGCGATCAAGGGCTTGCAGGTGGTCATTGACGGCCCGGTGGGCTGCGAAAACCTGCCAGTGACCTCGGTGCTGCACTACACCGATGCGCTGCCGCCGCACGAGTTGCCCATCGTCGTCACCGGGCTGGCCGAAGAGCAACTCGGGCGCGAAGGCACCGAGGGGGCGATGAAGCGCGCCCACGGATCGCTCGACCCGGACCTGCCCGCAGTGGTGGTGACCGGCTCGATCGCCGAAATGATCGGCGGCGGTGTCACGCCCGAGGGTACCGGCCTGATGCGCTTTTTGCCGCGCACCATCGATGAGGACCAGTGGCAATGCGCCAACCGCGCCATGCTCTGGCTGTGGACCGAGTACGGCATGAAGAAAGTGCCCAAGCGCGAGCGCAAAGCCGGCGAGCGGCCACGGGTGAACATCATCGGGCCGTGCTACGGCACCTTCAACAGTGCCAGCGACCTGGCCGAGATCCGCCGGCTGGTGCAAGGCATCGGCGCCGAGATCAACTTGGTCTTCCCGCTGGGCAGCCACCTGGCCGACGTCTCGCGCCTGGTCGAAGCTGACGTCAATATCTGCATGTACCGCGAGTTCGGGCGCCTGCTTTGCGAGGCGCTCGATCGGCCGTATCTGCAGGCTCCAATCGGCCTGCACAGCACCACCAAATTCCTGCGCGCGCTGGGCCAGTTGCTCGACCTCGACCCCGAGCCCTTCATCGAACGCGAACGCCACACCACCATCAAGCCGGTGTGGGACCTGTGGCGTTCAGTCACACAGGACTTTTTCGCCACCGCCAGCTTTGCCGTGGTCGCCACCGACACCTATGTGCGCGGCCTGAAGAACTTCCTGGAGACCGAGATGGGCCTGCCCTGCAAATTTGCAGTGGCGCGTATGCCGGGGGCCAAAACAGACAATGCCCAGGTGCGCGAGCTGGTGCACCAGCAAATGCCGCTGATCCTGTTTGGCAGCTACAACGAGCGCATGTACATGAGCGAAGCCAGCTCGAGCAGCCCGATGCGCGCGGCCTTCATCCCGGCTTCGTTCCCCGGCGCCATCATCCGGCGCCACACCGGCACGCCCTTTATGGGCTATAGCGGGGCCACCTACCTGATCCAGGAGGTTTGCAACGCGCTGTTTGATGCCCTCTTTCATATCCTTCCGCTGGGCAGCGAGATGGACAAGGTCGAGCCCACGCTGGCACGCGACCGGGCACAAAAGCCCTGGCAGCAGCAAGCGCAAAGCGCGCTGGCCGACCTGGTGGGCCGCCAGCCCGTTCTGGTCCAGATTTCGGCCGCCAAGCGGCTGCGCGACCAAGCCGAGCGCGTGGCCCGCGACCTCGATTTGCCCGAAGTGACCGAAGCCCATGTGCGCAGTGCCGGTCGCTCGCTCGGGCTGGGGGAGCCCGCATGAGCAGCGCAGACCCGATGTTCCTGACGACCGCCTTTGGCTGCGGCGTCTCCCCCATGCCGCAGCACGGTGCTGCGGACGCCCAGGCTGCGCGGGCTGCGCGCAGCGACAGGCCTTGCGGCCTTGATTGAAAAGGAGCATTCGTATGTCGAATCGCACGTCCATTTCCGGACTGACCGACGAAGAGGCTCAGGAGTTCCACACCTACTACATGCAGGGTCTGGTGGGATTCACGGCAGTTGCCGTGATCGCCCATGCCCTGGTGTGGGCGTGGCGCCCCTGGTTCTGACAACGGCTTGACGAACCTTGAATGGAGAACACCATGAACGACGCGTCTTATTCGAGCAATAAGCCCGCAAGCCGGGATGACAGGCTCATGCTTGCGCTGATCTTCGTGCCCTGTTTCGTGCTGCTGCTGACCCTTGCCCTGATCGGCCAACTGATCGGTGTGCATTGGCAAAGCTGGCTGCCCGGCGCAGAGCAAAAGAGCAGCATCTTCTCGGGCGTCCATGCTGCTGTTTACACATTCATGTCTCACATCATCTAGGAGAAAAACCATGTGGAGAGTTTGGCGACTTTACGACCCCCTGCGCGCCATGGTGGTCCAAGGCGTGTTCTTGTTTGGGCTGGCAGCGATGATTCACCTCATCTTGCTGAGCACCAACAAGTTCAATTGGCTCGACGGTGCCAAAAAGGCCCCCGTCGCAGCGCAGAACGCGCCGCTGCCTGCAGCGACGCCTGCGGCCAAGTCCTGACCCAGGAATCGGCGCGGGGGTCCTTTGGGCCCCTGCGCCGAGCATCCATAAAACTTCATCTCTCAAGCGACAGGAGAGCCGATCATGGCCATGCTCAGCTTTGAAAAGAAATACCGAGTCCGCGGCGGGACTTTGCTCGGCGGCGACCTGTTCGACTTCTGGCTCGGCCCGTTTTACGTCGGATTCTTCGGCGTGACCGCCGCGTTTTTTGCCCTGCTGGGCACCGCCCTGATCCTTTGGGGTGCCGCCATGGGGCCGACCTGGAACCTCTGGCAGATCAGCATCGCGCCGCCCGACCTGTCGTATGGCCTGCGCTTTGCACCATTGGCCGAAGGCGGCCTGTGGCAGCTCATCACCGTCTGTGCGCTCGGCGCCTTCGGCTCCTGGGCTTTGCGCGAAGTCGAAATTTGCCGCAAGCTGGGCATGGGCTATCACGTGCCCGTGGCCTTTAGCGTGGCCATCTTTGCCTACTTCACCCTGGTGGTGATCCGCCCGGTGCTCATGGGCGCCTGGGGCCACGGATTTCCCTACGGCATCTTCAGTCACCTGGACTGGGTCTCCAACGTGGGCTACCAGTACCTGCACTTTCACTACAACCCGGCACACATGATCGCCGTGAGTTTCTTCTTCACCACCACCTTTGCGCTCTCGCTGCACGGCGGCCTGGTGCTCTCCTCGACCAATCCGGGGCGCGGCCAAGAGGTCAAGACGCCCGAGCACGAAGACACGTTCTTTCGCGACATCATCGGTTACTCGGTGGGCACGCTGGGCATCCACCGCGTAGGCCTGTTCCTGGCCTTGGCCTCCGGCATGTTCAGTGCCCTGTGCATTGTGCTCAGCGGCCCCTTCTGGACCCGTGGCTGGCCCGAGTGGTGGGGCTGGTGGCTGAACCTGCCGATCTGGTCGCAGTGGCCCATCGCGTGAGCAAGGAGAGTTGACCATGGCGCAATACCAAAACCTCTTTACCACCGTCAACGCGGTCGGCCCGGTCTCGCACGGTGTCGAACTCGGACACGGCAACAGCCCGCGCACCGGGCAGCCGCTGCTCAACTACTGGCTGGGCAAGCTGGGCAACGCGCAGCTCGGGCCCATCTACCTCGGCGGCCTGGGGCTGGCCTCGCTGATATTCGGCACGCTGGCCATCAATATCATCGGCTTCAACATGCTGGCCCAAGTCAACTGGGACCCGATCCAGTTCATCCGCCAGCTGTTTTGGCTGGCGCTCGAGCCTCCCCCACCCCAGTACGGCCTTTCCTTGCCCCCGATGAATCAGGGCGGCTGGTACCTGCTGTCGAGCCTGTTCCTGCTGATCTCGGTGATGCTGTGGTTTGCGCGCACCTGGCGACGCGCCCGCGAGCTCGGTTTGGGCATGCACATTCCGTATGCGTTCATGTCGGCTATCTGGTTGTTCCTGGTGCTGGGCCTGTTTCGACCGGTCTTGATGGGCAGCTGGGGCGAGGCCGTGCCCTACGGCATCTTCCCGCACCTGGACTGGACGGCCGCGTTCTCGCTGCGCTACGGCAACCTGTTCTACAACCCCTTCCACGCCCTGTCGATCGCCTTCCTCTACGGATCGGTTCTGCTGTTTGCGATGCACGGGGCCACCATCTTGGCGGTAGGCCGATACGGCGGCGAGCGCGAGATCGAGCAGATCGTCGACCGCGGCACGGCCAGTGAAAGAGCCGCCCTGTTTTGGCGCTGGACCATGGGCTTTAACGCCACGATGGAGTCGATCCACCGCTGGGCCTGGTGGTTTGCGGTGCTCACCACACTGACCGGGGGCATCGGCATCTTGCTGACCGGCACCGTGGTCGACAACTGGTACCTGTGGGCCGTCAAGCACGGCGTAGCCCCGCCCTACCCCGACGTGTTCCCCGCTGTGAGCGACCCGGCCTTGCAAGCTGCACCTTCTGGAGTCAAGCCATGAGCATGAAGCCCTCATTCCTTGTATCGGCAGCCCGGCTGCTGGGCCTTGCCGGTCTGACCCTGCTGGTCGCCTGCGAAAGGCCGCCCGTTACCAGCGTGCAACACGGCTATGCCGGCACGGGCATGGTGCAGGTCTACAACCCCCGCACTGTCGAGCAGCAAGCGGCCAGCAACGAGGTGCCCGAGGCAGCACCGCCGGCGTCTGCCGACGGCCCCAAGGCTGGTCAGGTCTACCAGAACGTCAAGGTGCTCGGTGACCTCAGCGTGGGGCAATTTACCCGCCTGATGGCCAACATGACGACCTGGATCGCGCCTGAGCAGGGCTGTGCCTACTGCCACAACCCGGCCAATTTTGCCGATGACAGCAAGTACACCAAGGTGGTGGCGCGCAAGATGGTCGAGATGACGCAGCACATCAACACCGACTGGAAGAACCACGTCGGCCAGACCGGCGTGACCTGCTTTACCTGCCACCGCGGCAACCCGGTGCCCAAGGAAATCTGGTTTACCGCCGACAACGCGCCCAAGGGGGCCAACTTCATCGGCGACACCGCGGGACAAAACGTGGCTGCCAAGACTGTCGGGCTGAGCTCCCTGCCCAACGATCCGTTCACGCCGTTCTTGCTGGGCAAGGAAGAGATCCGCGTCAACGGCAACACCGCCTTGCCCACGGGCAACCGGCAGTCGATCAAACAGGCCGAGTGGACCTACGGGCTGATGATGCACATGTCGTCCTCGTTGGGCGTCAACTGCACCTACTGCCACAACACCCGCAACATCGCCACGTGGGAAGGCGGCCCACCCCAGCGAGTCACGGCCTGGCACGGCATCCGGATGGCGCGCGATCTGAACCTGAGCTACCTAGAGCCCCTGACCAATGTCTTCCCGGCGCACCGCAAGGGCGAGCTCGGCGATGTGGCCAAGCTCAACTGCGCCACCTGCCACCAGGGCGCCTACAAACCGCTGTACGGCACCGGCATGCTCAAGGACCACCCTGAGCTTGGACGCGACACCACCCTGACCGAGCCGGTGAAAGCCGCAAAAGCTGCCCTGCAAGCCTCCGCCGCCGCTCCTGCGGCCAAGCGTTAGGCTTGCTCTTCTGGCCGGGGCGCTCCAACGCCCCGGCTCTTTTTTTTAAATCCAACCATGAACCCCACGCCTGCCGATGCCAGCCCAGGACTGAGCGGCGTGGTGGTGGTGGTTCTGATCAACTACCTCAATGCGCACCGCCGCTGGGG
>CANHDQ010000116.1 GCA_947459405.1 Comamonadaceae bacterium | reverse complement strand
GCTGAGCGCCTCTTCAATCTGCTGCGGGCAAATGAAGTGGATGTGCGAATCGATGCCGCCGGCGGTGACGATCATGCCTTCGCAGCTGATGATCTCGGTGCCCGCGCCGATGACGATGTCCACGCCCGGTTGCACGTTGGGGTTGCCGGCCTTGCCGATGGCCGCGATGCGCCCGCCCTTGAGGCCGATGTCGGCCTTGACGATACCGCTGTGGTCGATGATCAGCGCGTTGGTCAGCACCGTGTCCATTGCGCCTTGGGCATTGGTGCGCTGCGACTGCGCCATGCCGTCGCGGATGGTCTTGCCGCCGCCAAACTTGACCTCCTCGCCGTAGCTGCCAGCGCGCAGGGTGAGGTCGGCTTCGACCTCGGCGAGCAAATCGGTATCGGCCAATCGCACCCGGTCGCCGACGGTCGGTCCAAACATTTCCGCGTAGGCGCGTCGTCCTATGGTGGCCATGAGGGCTCCTTAAATCTTGCCTTGCACCAGGCCGCGAAAGCCCCAGACTTGGCGGTCGCCGGCGTAGTCGACCAACTCAACCGTGCGCTGCTGGCCGGGCTCGAAACGCACGGCTGTGCCCGATGCGATGTTCAGTCGCATGCCCCGGGCGGCTTGCCGGTCAAAGGACAGCGCCTGGTTGGTTTCGGCAAAGTGGTAATGCGAGCCCACCTGGATTGGTCGGTCGGCTGTGTTTTGCACCACCACCGTCAGAGTGCGGCGGCCGGTGTTGAGTTCGAGCGCCAACTCGTCGGTCAGCAGCTCGCCGGGGATGAGCGACATGGGCGGCTCCTTTACTTGCGGCCCAGCCACAGGGCCAGCGCGATGGCTGCCGCCGCGACCCAGCCCCAGGTGTCGGTGGCGTGCCAGTGTCCACCGCTAAGGCCGTGGCCGTTGTGTGCGTGTGCGGCGCCGGCGGCGGCCAGCCAGGCGGTGATGCAGGTCAGTGTGCGCATGGCAAGCTCAGACGATGGGTTGATGAACGGTGACGAGCTTGGTGCCGTCCGGGAACGTGGCTTCGATCTGGATGTCGCTGATCATCTCGGCCACCCCTTCCATGACGTCGGCGCGTGTGAGGATGGCGCGACCCTCGCTCATGAGTGCGGCCACGGTCTTGCCATCGCGCGCGCCTTCCATGACGGCCGCGCTGATCAGTGCAATGGCTTCAGGGTAGTTGAGCTTGAGTCCGCGTGCACGGCGTCGCTCGGCCAGCAAGGCCGCGGTGAAGATGAGCAGCTTGTCTTTTTCGCGGGGGCTCAGTTCCATGGAGGCTCCTTGTGTCCACCGCCGGTCCAGGTGCAATAAGGGTGCCAGTTGCACGGCTCCAGTTGCGGGGCGTGGAGCTGTTGAGTATCGCCGCACCGGCTTGCGCGGGCCGCCTGGGCGGGTGCGCCCGAGTGGGGCAGTCGGGCACGAGGGCAGGCAACAGGAGGGCGCGACTCGGGAGCTAGGCAGCGGCGATCGGCGCGATGCACCGTCCTGGGACGCCGCATTGATTTCGCGCACCAATGTGGCGCATTCCGGTCCAGGTTTTGCTGGTGGAGTCTGTCGGCGCACGCAGCCGGTGCGCGGCAGATTTTGGACTGCACTGAGGGCCGGGGGTGGTGCTCAAGGTGTTGCCCGGGGTGAGGGGCGCTACAATGCACGTTTGCCAGACTTCCAGCAGGTGCCAACCGGTGAATCTTTTCTTCATCCTTGCATGCGGCCCCCAGAGCGTTGAAGCTGGCCGTCTGTCTTGAGGGATTTGCGCACATGGCCAAGGAAGAACTGATTGAAATGCACGGTCTGGTGGAAGAGGTTCTGCCCGATTCACGCTTTCGTGTCACGCTGGACAACGGTCACAAGCTGATCGCCTACACCTCAGGCAAGATGCGCAAGAACCACATCCGCATTTTGGCTGGCGACGAGGTCTCGCTCGAGCTCTCGCCCTACGACCTAAGCAAGGGCCGCATCACCTTCCGCCACATCGCCGGCCGCACCCCGCCGCCGCCGCGTTCGCCGCGCTGAGCTGCTGGGCCGCGCCACCTGAAAAAACGCTGCTTCGGCAGCGTTTTTCTTTGGGTCGGCTGCGCACTACCGCGCGTCAGTTGCTGCGAGTCGCGCCCCCCGTTACCGCAAGTTACTGCGGCAATTCTCGGCTTCGCGCCACGGCCTTTGGCGGGGCCTTCGATGCGGTGCCCGCTGACAGGGCTGCCTGGATGCGGTGGGTAGTCTGAAGCCGGTGTTCAACGAGGAGATGACCATGACCCAAGTGCAAGACATCATGACCCGGGGCGCGCGCTCCATGGCACCGTCCGACTCGGTGGTGCAAGCCGCGCAGATCATGGACGAGCTCAATGTGGGGGCGATTCCGGTGTGCCAGGACGGCGAACTCGTCGGCATGGTCACAGACCGCGACATCACCGTGCGCGCGGTGGCTGGCGCCCGCGCCAATGCCGGTACCACGCTGTCGGACGTGATGAGTGCTGCGGTGAGCTGGTGCTATGAAGACCAGTCGATCGAGCAGGCGGTCGAGCAGATGGCCGGCCAGCAGATCCGGCGCCTGCCGGTGCTGGACCATGGCCGGCATCTGGTGGGCATGCTCAGCCTGGGGGATGTGGCCGTCAAGCTCGATGCCGATCGGGCCGGCCAGTGCCTCGAGCAAATCAGCGAGCCTGCCCGGCCTCATCATCTGTGGCCCGCCCAGACCGACGGCGCCGCGCCCTGGCCCCTGCAGTCAGGCTCCAAACCCCGCAACCGCCCCACTACCTCCAGCGAATCAATGCGCGCCTCGCAGTAAGCCGCCGGCGCCATGGCAATCCAGGTTTTGTGCGACAGCCAATGGATCGCTTCGTTCCTCGCGATGACGCTGTGAGTGCAGAAGCGGGCCAGGGGCGTAGTGCCGCCCCTGAGGTGTTCTTGCAAGGCACGCCTTACCGCGTCATTACGAGGCCCTCGCCCTGCCGCGTCAATGCAATGAGCGCCCCTACTGCGTCATTGCGAGGCGCGCAGCGCCGTGGCAATCCATGCCGGCTCCCCGAGGGCCGTAAGGTGAGCAGCGATCAGACCTGCCAGCAAAGACTCAGTGGCTGCTGGAGTTGCGGTGCGCCCAGGCGGTGGTGTTTTTCTCGATGTAGCTAAACAGCTCGTACATCACCATGGCCATGGCGCCAACGACCACCAGGCCCGCAAAGGCCAGTCCCATCTGCATGGCCGAGCCGGCCGAGATCAGCAGGTAGCCGATGCCCTCGTTGGCGGCGGTCATCTCCGAGACGGTGGTGCCGACAAAGGCCAGGGTGATGGCCACCTTGAGCGAGCCGTAGAAATACGGCATGGAGCGCGGCAGGCCCACCTTGATGAGCACGTCCCAGCGCTTGGCGCCTAGCACCCGCAGCACGTCTTCGAGTTCGGGCTCGAGCGTGGCCAGGCCGGTGGCGATGTTGACCATGATGGGGAAAAACGAGATCAGAAACGCCGTCAGGATGGCCGGGCCGATGCCGATGCCGAACCACACCACCAGGATCGGCACGAAGGCCGCTTTGGGCAGGGCGTTGAAGGCCGTCATCAGCGGGTAGACGGCGGTGTAGGCCAGTCGCGAGGAGCCGATTAAAAAACCGAGCATCACGCCGACGATGATGGCCAGGCCAAAGCCGGCCATGGTGACCCAGTAGGTGCGCCAAGCGTGGGCGGCAATGACGCCGCGAAACTCGATCATCTGCTCCCAGATGCGTGCCGGGCTGGGGAACACGAACTCCGAAACGTTGAAGGCCGAGCACACCAACTGCCACAGGGCAATCACCACCACCAGAAGGATCCAGGGCGAGAACTTTTCGAGCTGCTTCTTGTTCATGGAGGGTCCGTTGGTGGACTTACTGCGCCACGGGCGCACTTTGCTTGCGGATGGCGCCGATGTGTCCGCGCAGCTCGTGCACGATGTCGGTGAACTCTTTGGTGTAGGTGATCTCCAGGTCGCGCGGTCGCGGTAGGTCGATCTGGCGACGCACGACGAAGCGGCCGGGGCTCTTGCTCATGACGTACACCGTGTCGGCCAGGAAGACCGACTCGCGCAGGTCGTGCGTGACCAAAATCACGTTGAAGCGCTGTTCGGTCCACAGGTCGCGCAGGATGCACCACAGCTCTTCGCGGGTGAAGGCGTCGAGCGCACCAAAGGGCTCGTCAAGCAGCAGCATCTTGGGCTCGTGGATGAGGGCGCGGCAGATGCTCGCGCGTTGCTGCATGCCGCCCGAGAGCTGCCAGGGAAATTTGTCCTCGTAGCCGCCCAGGCCCACCTTTTGCAGCAGGCCGCGCGCCCGCGCTTCGTACTCCTGGCGCTTTTGCTTGAGCTGGCTGCGGTGCGGCTCGACGATCTCCAGGGGAAGCAGCACGTTGTCGACCGTGGTGCGCCAGGGCAGCAGCGAAGGCGCCTGGAAGGCCATGCCCGAAATCTTGAGCGGACCGGTGACCGGCTGGCCGTCGATCCGGATGCTGCCCTGCGAGGGCATGCGCAGCCCGGTGGCCAGCTTCATGAAGGTCGATTTGCCGCAGCCCGAAGGCCCGACGATGGCAATGAACTCGCCCTCCTGTACTTTCAGGTCGATGGCCTCGACCGCGTATTGCTTGAGCGCCAGCAGCTCGTCGTTGTAGGCGAGCCAGACGTCCTGAAAATCAACGAAGGGCGAGTTGTTCATCACTTTTTGGCGGGAGCAGCTTTGGCCGGTGCTGCCTTGGGTGCGGGCAGGATGTTCAGTGCGGCCGCGTTGGGCAGAAAGGCGCCGCTCCAGACCGCGTCCGGGTTGATGCGGGTCTTGGTCTGGAATGCGTCCGACACTTGCGAGGCCATCAGGGCCAAGCGGCCGGGGTTGATCTGGCCAAAGCCTTCGGCGCGTGCATCGGGGCTGTTGATCACGGTGTCGATGGCCAGCTGCAGGCGGCGCGTCTCCAGAGCCACGTTGATGATGCCGTCGCGTTGCTTGACGTATTCGATGGCAGCGCCCGGGTTGGCGATCACGTCCTTGGCGCCCTTGGTAAAGGCGGCCAGGAAGGCTTTAACGGCCTCGGGGTTTTCTTTGAGGATCTTGGGCGTGGCAATGATCACGTTGCCGTAGAGCTTCACGCCAAAGTCGGCGTAGGGCAGGATGGTCACATCTTCAGCCTTGACACCGCGCGCCTCGAGGTTGAGCAGCGAGGTGAACGTAAAGCCGGTGATCGCATCGACATCGCCACGGGCCAGCATGGTTTCGCGCAGCGGCGGATCCATCGCAGTCCAGTTGACCGTGCCGATGCCGTTGGCCTTTTGAAAGATTGGGAAGGCACGGCGGCCTGCATCAAATACCGGCGCACCCAGTTTTTTGCCGGTCAGGTCGCCGGGCGTCTTGATGCCGGTCTTTTTGAGGGCCATCACCGAGGCAGGCGTGTTGTTGTAGACCACCATGATGGCCACCGGCTTGTTGGGCGCATCAGGGTTGTTGGCGTGAAATTCCATGAGCGCGGCCAGGTCGGCAAAGCCCATGTCGTAGGTGCCCGAGGCCACGCGCGTGACCGCGCCGCCCGAGCCGCTGCCGGCGTCGACCGTCACATCGAGCTTGGCGTCCTTGAAGTAGCCCTTGGCCACTGGGGTCAGAAAGAGCGCCGAAGGACCCTCGAAGCGCCAGTCAAGCTGAAACTTGATCGGCGTCATCTGCGCTTGTGCGCTGCCCAGGGCCAGCAGGCCAGTCAGGGCGAGGGTGGTTTGCAGGAGGGTGCGTTTGTTCATGGCAGGTCCGTGAAAAGTTGAGTCAAGGAACAATGGGATCAGCAATAACAATGCCAACTCGCCTGGGTCGCCCCAGGCACGACAGAAGTCGCAATTCTTGCTGATGCCTCTGTTGGGCCCTCAAGTATGCACTTTCTTGGGACATTGCCTGCTGAGCATTTACGCCCCAGCTGGGCCTGCCAGTGTCCCAAATCCGCATCGAGTGGTGGGTGCCCTTTGGATCCGCTCGAATTGTAGATAAGACTGTATACAAAAAACTGGCCGTCCCCATGAGGAAAAACCCGCACGCTGCGTCATTGCGACTTGCACCGCGCCGTGGCAACCCTCGCGCTCAGCTCAGCAGATCGAGCAGGGTGCGGGCGACCACGCGGGTGGCGCGGCGCAGGTCTTGCAGTTCGATGCGCTCGTCGGCGCGCTTGGCGTGGCTTTCGAGAACCGTGCGTGGGCCGGCGCCGTAGATCACGCCCGGAATGCCGCGCTCGACATACAGCCGCACGTCGGTGTAAAGCGGTGTGCCCACGGCCGCAATCGGCTCGCCGAACACCTCCTGGCCATGCTTTTGGAGCGCGTCGACCAGCGGCTTGTTGCCCGGCAGGGGCACCATGGCGCGGGCCAGCAGCATGCGGCGGATATCGACCTTGAGGGTGCGCCCGCCGCGGGCTGGCGCGAAGCTGGCAGCGGCTTGTTCGATGGTCTGGCGCAGCGCTGCCTCGACCTGCGCCGGGTCTTCTTCGGGGATCATGCGCCGGTCGAGCTTGAGCACCACCTTGCCCGGAATCACGTTGGTGTTGGTGCCGCCGCTGATGAGGCCGACATTTAGATAGGGGTGGGTGATGCCCTCAACCTTCGATCGCACTTGCAGGTAATCGCGGTTGAGGGCGTAGAGCGCGCTCAGGATATGGTGGGCCCCTTGCAGCGCGTCGGTGCCACTGTCCGGGATGGCCGCGTGTGACATCTCGCCGTGCACCGTCACTTCGAGCTGGAGGCAACCGTTGTGGGCCACCACCACTTGGTAGCTAAAGCCAGCGGCAATCATCAGGTCGGGTTGAGTCAAGCCCTGGGCCAGCAGCCAGCCGGGCCCGACCTCGCCGCCGAATTCTTCGTCGTAGGTAAAGTGCAGCTCGACCGCGCCCTTGAGTGGCAAGCCCAGCGATTCGATGGCACGGGTGGCGAAGGTGAAGGTGGAGAAGTCGCACTTGCTCACCGCGGTGGCACGGCCGTACATCGCGCCGTTGTCGATTTCGGCGCCATAGGGGTCGTGCGTCCAGCCCTCGCCCGGGGGCACCACATCGCCGTGGGCGTTGAGGGCGATGGTGCGGCCTGGGCCGTACTTGCGTCGCACGATGAGATTGGTGATCGACTGCAGGCCGCAGGCCTGCACATCGGATTGGGGCACCGCGTGCTTCTCGGCTTGGTAGCCAAAGGTGCCAAGCAGCTCGGCGGTGCGCTCGGCGTGCGGCGCGTTGTTGCCCGGCGGGGTGTCGGTGGGCACCTGTACCAGCGCCTGCAGAAATTTAACCTGTTCGTCGAAGTGGGCGTCGATCCAGGCGTCGAGTTGCTGGTAAGAGCTGGGGGTGGCACTCATGCGGTTTGCCTTGCGAGTTGATGGAGGAGGTGTGAGAACGCGTCGACGGCCAGCTGCATGTCATCGCAGGTGGTCGATTCGAGCGGGTTGTGGCTGATGCCGCCATTTTCGCCACGCACGAACAGCATGGCCTGCGGCATGATTTCATGGAGCTTCATCGCGTCGTGCCCTGCGCCGCTGGGCAGCTTGAACAGAGGCACGCCCAAGTCGGTGACGGCGCGCTCCCAGCGTGCCTGCCATGCGGGCGCGCTGGGCGCCGCAGCGGCGCTCATGGTCAGCTCGGTGCTGTAGCGCACGCCGCGGCGCTCGCAGACGGTCCTTAGCCGCTCAAGCACGTCGCGCACCAGTGCATCGCGCTGGGCGTCGGTGGGCGCGCGCAGATCGAGGCTGAACTGGCAGCGCCCGGGCACCACGTTGATCGAGCCACTGGGCACCTGCAACTGCCCGATGGTGGCCACCGAGTCGCCGTCTTGGGCCGCGCGCTGCTCCATGTACAGCGCGAGCTCAGCGACGGCGCAGGCCGCATCGCGCCTGCGGTCCATGGGCGTGGTGCCAGCGTGGCTGGCGGTGCCGATGACTTCGCACAGGTAGCGCACGCTGCCGTTGATCGAGGTGACCACGCCCAGAGGGATCTGCACCTCGTTGAGCACCGGGCCTTGTTCTATGTGCACCTCGACAAAGCCCAGGTAGCGCGACGCATCGCGCCGGATTTTCGGGATGTCCTCCACGCGCAGGCCCGCGTGCTCCATGGCCTGTCGCATGGTGATGCCGTCGGCATCTTTTTGCTCCAGCCACTGCGGCTTGAAGTCGCCAATGAGCGCGCCCGAGCCCAAAAACGTGGCCCGGTAGCGCTGACCTTCTTCTTCAGCAAAGGCCACCACCTCGACGCCCACCGGCAGGCGCTGGCCTTGGCGGTGCAGGGCGGCCACGCTGGCCATGGGCACAAAGATGCCTAGCCGACCGTCGTACTTGCCGCCGTTGCGCACGGTGTCGTAGTGCGAGCCGGTCATCAGGTAAGGTGCCCCCACGCTTCCCATGGCGTGTGGCTCGCTGCCGCCCGCGGCGGGGTGGTAGCGGCCCACCACGTTGCCGACGGCGTCGATTTCGACTTCGTCGAAGCCGCACTCGCGCATCCATTGGCCGATGCGCTGGGCGCAGGCGCGGTGGGCGTCGGTCAGGTAAGTGACGGTGAGCTGACCTTTTTCGGCATAGCCCGGGTCGCTGTACTGGCTGAGCTCTTCCTGCCAGTCCCAGACCTGCTGACCCTGTGTGGGCTCGACGCCAAACTTGTCATTGAGGCGGATCTCGACGATGCGGTGG
>CANHDQ010000115.1 GCA_947459405.1 Comamonadaceae bacterium | reverse complement strand
GGTGGCGTTGAACAGGAAGATGGCGCCGTTGCTTTCGGCGGTGTGGAACATGCGCGTGGGCCGCGAGCCTTCGAGCTTGCAGCCCGGGCTGCCGGGCACGCGCGTGACCGTCCCATCCCTGCGCACCTGCACGCCGTGGTAGACGCAGCCGATGCGGTCGCCCAGGTTGACGCCCAGCGACAGAGGTGCGCCGCGGTGTGGGCAGTGGTCTTCCAGCGCATGCACCTGTCCGCTGCTGTCGCGCCACAGCGCGATCTTGTAGCCCAAGCGGCGCAGCGATACCGGGTTGCTTTTGACGAAGCCCGAAGGGCAGACCGGGAACCACAGGTCTTTGAGGCCAACGGCCAGTGCGGCGTCGATCGGGTCAGTGGCGGCGTGTGTCATGGTGAGGTGCTCGTGTGAGGCTGTGGGGGCTCAGTTGCTCAGTTGCTCAGGCGGGCCATCTCCTGCTGGTAGCTTTGCGCGGTCCATGGCTTGCCGTCAGGTGCGGCCTGGCCCGACTCGTTGAGGTAGCGCACCAATGCGTCTAGCTCATGGATGCCAGCAGCAAAGGCACGCTCAATCGCATCGCCCAGCAGGTTCTCGTAGGCCGTGGGCGCAGCGCCGCGGCTTTGGTGGGTTTCGTTGTACAGCGGTGTGGGGTTCATGGTGTGCGTGAGGCTTTTGGGATTGCAGGTCTTGGCTCTCAGGTCTTGGGCTTGTCGGTCATGAAGGCGCCGCTGGGCGCTTGCGCCTCGACCTGCCGGCGCGTGTGGCCGTCGATGCCGCCCTTGACGGCCCATTCGGCAAACACCGTGGGCCCAGGCGTGAAGTCGCGCGGCTGCCATGCTTCGGTCAGCTCGTCCTCGTCGGTGTAGTACTCCACCAGCGCGCCGGCCGGGCTGACCACGTACCAGAACAGGGCCGAGGAGATCGGGTGGCGGCCCGGGCCGAGCTCGGTTTGCCAGCCCTGGCGCGACATGTGCAGACCTCCGCCAATGACCTCGTGCACGTCGCGCACGGTGAAGGCCACATGGTTCAGGCCCTGCCGCGGCTGAGGTGGCTGCAGCAAGAACAGGTCGTGGTGGCCACCGCGGGGTGCGCCGCGCAGGAAGTGGCCGCGGCCCGGGTAGCGGTCGGAGATCACGAAGCCCAGCGCCTCCTGGTAAAAGCGCGAAGTCGCTTCGAGGTCGCGGGTGAACAGCACCACATGGCCGACTTCGACCGGTGTGGCCCGGTCATACGCCGGCGATGCGCGGTTGACCCGCGGCCGCTCGCTCCACGTGTTGGTTTGCGCGCAGGACAACTCGATGGCCTTCTTGCGGCTCACTTGAACCCCCACCGACAGCCCCATCGGATCGCGGCAGAGCAGGCGCCCGGCCTGCTGCTCAAAGCCGTCTTGGTTTCGCAGGCGCTCGGCCCAGCCCTCGAGTCCGCCGCCGGTGGCCCAGATCACCTGCCGCAAGGTCGGGTCGTCTTCGATGGCTGGGGGCAGCCCCGGGCGGCTGGGGTGGGCCACGATGACCCGGCAGCCATTGAGCGACTCGAACACCCGCTCGAGCGCCGAGCTTTGAACGAGCTGCAAGCCCCAATCGATGAAGAACCGCTCGCACAAGGGCAGGTCGGCTGCGCTCAGGGTGATTTCGTCGATGCCTAGGATGCTCATGGCAGGTTCAGCTTTTGGGCTATTGTTTTATAGGTGAATCAAAGTTTCGCTGGGGAAACAAAAGCATGATGCCGGTGATGGTCGGAAAGGTCAATAGAGTTTGCCATCGTCGGCGTGGTCCGCGAGGGGCGCACCTGAGGCGCCCAGCCTCGCCCGCGGGTAGGTCGGCCCGTCAACGAGAGAGCAAATATAAAATTTTTTCCATTTATAAAATTAATTATGAATCGTCCAGCGTGCAAACCGTGATCGTTGCACAATTGGCCAATGCAGTCCGAGCACGAACCACCCGCGCCGCGGGAACTCGGCCGCGAGGCGGGGACATCGGCGGCAGACCATCAGGCCGTGCGCCTTTGGTTGCGGCTGCTTTCTTGCAGCACCCAGATCGAGCAGTCGATCCGCGCCTTGCTGCGTTCGCAGTTCGCCACCAGCTTGCCCCGCTTTGACTACCTGGCCCAGCTCAGCCGTCACCCGGCCGGCCTGCGCATGACCGCCCTGTCTGGCCACCTGATGGTCACTGGCGCCAACGTCACCGGCCTGACCGATCAACTGGTGGCCGAGGGCTGGGTGGAGCGGGTGGACGATCCGAGCGACCGACGCGCCCTGATCGTACGCATGACGCCTGCCGGCAAGGTCTGGTTCGAGCGCATGGCCGTCGAGCACGAGCGCTGGCTGGTGCAGATGCTCGGCGGTGTCGATGCGCACGAGATGGAGCAGTTGCACGAACTGCTGGGCAAGCTGCGCCGCGGCATCCAGGCGCCGCAGGGCTGATCCGTCAGAGCACTTCGCTGGCGAAATCGGCCAGCCGCGAACGCTCGCCGCGTGCCAGCGTGATGTGGCCGCCGTGTGGCCAGCCCTTGAAGCGATCGACCGCATAGGTCAGGCCGGAGGAGCCTTCGGTCAGGTAGGGCGTGTCGATCTGCGCCAGGTTGCCCATGCAGATGATCTTGGTGCCCGGGCCTGCGCGTGTGATCAGCGTCTTCATCTGCTTGGGCGTGAGGTTCTGCGCCTCGTCGATGATGAGGTATTTGTTCAAGAAGGTGCGACCGCGCATGAAGTTCATGCTCTTGACCTTGATGCGCGAGCGGATCAGCTCGTTGGTCGCCGCGCGTCCCCATTCGCCCGCGCCGGTGTCGTTCTTGGCCAGCACCTCCAGGTTGTCGTCGAGCGCGCCCATCCAGGGGCCCATCTTTTCTTCCTCAGTGCCCGGCAGAAAGCCAATGTCCTCGCCGACGCTGACGGTGGCGCGCGTCATGATGATCTCCGTGTAGCGGCGGTCATCGAGCACCTGGGTCAGGCCGGCTGCCAAGGCCATGAGGGTCTTGCCGGTGCCCGCCGTGCCGGTGAGGGTGACGAAGTCGACCTCCGGGTCCATCAGCAGGTTCATCGCAAAGTTCTGCTCGCGATTGCGCATGGTCACGCCCCAGACCGCGTTCTTGAGGTGGGTGTAGTCCTTGAGCGTCTTGAGCACCGCCGTCTTGCCGCGGATTTCTGTCACGCGTGCATACAGGGGCGGCTCGCCGGCAGCCTCGAAATAGGTGAACTGGTTGATCAGCAGGCTCTCGACGATGGGGCCGCTGATGCGGTAGAACGTGTGGCTGCCTTGCTGCCAGCTCTCGATGGTCTTGCTCTGGCGCGTCCAGAAGTCGGGTGGCAGGGCCAGCGCGCCGCTGTAGAGCAGGTCGCCATCTTCCAGGGTCTTGTCGTTGCGGTAGTCCTCGGTCGACAGGCCCAGGGCGCGGGCCTTGACCCGCATATTGATATCCTTGGACACCAGCACCACCTCGCGCGGGGCTAGCTCCTTGCGCAGGGCTTCGACCACGCCCAGGATCTGGTTGTCGGCCTTGCCCTGGGGCAGGGCCATGGGCAGATCGCCGCTGAGCGGGCGCGTCTGGAACAGCAGGTGACCGCCGGCCTGGCTGTGCCCGGTGCTGCTCAGCAGCAGGCCCTTGGCAATGTCGGCGCCTTGCGCAGCGGCCAGCGCGTCGAGCGTGCGGCTGGTCTGGCGCGCGTTGCGGGCCACCTCGGTCATGCCTTTTTTGTGCCCGTCGAGCTCTTCGAGCACGATCATCGGCAAAAAGATGTCATGCTCTTCAAAGCGGAACAGGCACATCGGATCGTGCAGCAACACATTGGTGTCGAGCACGAAGAGCTTGGTGGGCCCTTGGCTGCGCGCCGCTCGGCCGCGCGGGCGGCTTTGCGACCGGTTTTGGGTGCTGCTCTGCTTGGCCGTCTCGGCGGCCTGCACTGGCTCGGCCACCAGTGCCGGGCCCTCCGGCGCAGCAGTCGGGTTTTTGAGCGGGCTGCCCCCGCGCCGCTCGCCCGTTCGCCCCGGTTGCCGTGACGCGGGTGCGGGCTTGGCGGTGCTGGGCTCAAACGCGGCCGGATGCCCGAGTGCCTCAGGCCCCGCAACATCGTCTGCTGCCCTTGCGCCGCGCCGCGGCTTGGATGATTTGGTGCTGCTGCCCTGGTAGGCGTCTTTGGGCAGGATGCTGGCTTTCTGGGTCGGTGCAGGTGGCAAAGGCATCAAACCATTATGCACGACCGATCCTGCGCTTGTGTGACCACAGCGCCCGGCCGAGCGCTGCGGGCGCGGGCGCAGGTTTAGCCGGCTTTCTTGAGGGCCTTGACGGCCACCAGCACCTCGTCAACGTGCCCTGGCACTTTCAGGCCGCGCCACTCCTGCTTGAGCTGGCCGTCGGCGCCAATCAGGAAGGTGCTGCGCTCGATGCCCTTGACCTTCTTGCCGTACATGATCTTGTTCTTGACCACGCCGAACATGTGGCACATCTTTTCTTCCGTGTCGGCAATCAGCTCAAACGGCAGCTCAAGCTTGGCCTTGAAGTCGTCGTGCGACTTCATGTTGTCGCGCGAGACGCCAAACACGACAGCGCCCGCCTTGGCAAAGTCCTTGTACTTGTCGCGAAACTGCATGGCTTCGGTGGTGCACCCCGGCGTGTTGTCCTTGGGGTAGAAGTACAGCACCACAATCTTGCCATGATGGCTGTGCTGGGTGACCTTCACGCCACCGGTGGCGACCGCTTCGAATTCGGGGATGGATTTGTTGAGGACGACTGCCATGCTGGGTGGACCCTGTCGAAATGGTGTGTGGCCTGGCGGCCTGTCTTTGTTCTGGCTACTCGATGGCTGTAGGCTTGCAGTGCCGCCTGACAGACTTGCTGTTAGGCAAGATGGCAGGTGCGGCCAGCGCCTGAAACCCCCAATTTTAGCCGCAAAGGCAGGCCAGGGCCTGGCTCGGCATCAGACGGGGGCCTCGATCAGCAAGGCGGCCACCACATGGCGGCCTTCGCCGGCCAGGATGTTGTAGGTCCGGCAGGCCGCGACGGTGTCCATGGTTTCGATGCCGATGCGCCGGGCCATCAGGGCGCCCAGCAGCACAGGCGGGGGAAAGCGCAGCCGGCTGCCGCTGCCAAAAATCACCAGCTCCGGGCCCAGTTCGGCCAGTTGGTCGAAGTGCGCCTGCTGCAACTGGTCGTGCCGCTGGCATTGCCAGTCGAACTGGCGGCCGCGCGAGTCGAGCACCAGGCTGTGATGAACCTTCTCGGCCACGCCGCGATGGCCCACGCCGATCCAGTCGGCTCCGTAGCCCAGGATGCTCGGCGCATCGGATCGATCGGGTTGCAGCTTCATGTCGGCTTTGGGCGCGCGCCCCGGTGTCGCCCAGGGGTTGCCCGAGACAAGGCGCGGGCCGGTTTGCGCGAGGTTTGTGTGGTCAAATTATAGGTTTCGCTGGGCGTTCAGCGGCGCGCTGCCTGATGCAGCGGCCCCGGTGCGCCGACGGCCTTTGCGCGCCCCGCCCGGCGCCTGTTTTCTCGATTGTGGTTCCCATGAAGTCCATCAACAAATCGGCCAAGCTGGCCAACGTCTGCTACGACATCCGTGGGCCCATCATGGACGCGGCGCGGCGCATGGAGGAAGAGGGCCACAAGATCATCAAGCTCAACATCGGCAACCTGGCCCCTTTTGGCTTTGACTCGCCCGATGAGATCCAGCAGGACATGATCCGCAACCTGCCCAACTCGGCAGGCTATTCCGACAGCAAAGGCATTTTTGCGGCGCGCAAGGCCGTCATGCACGAAACCCAGCGCCAGGGCATCAAGGGCGTCACCCTGGATGACATCTACCTGGGCAATGGTGCCAGTGAGCTCATTGTGATGGCCACCAATGGCCTGCTCAATGACGGCGACGAGCTGCTTTTGCCGGCCCCCGACTACCCGCTGTGGACGGCTGCGGCCTCGCTCTCGGGCGGCACGCCGGTGCATTACCTGTGCGACGAATCGAACGGCTGGATGCCCAATGTGGCCGACATCCGCGCCAAGATCACGCCGCGCACCAAGGGCATCGTTGTCATCAACCCGAACAACCCGACCGGCGCGCTCTACTCGCGCGAGTTGCTCGAGCAAATCGTGGCGCTGGCACGCGAGCATGAACTGGTGATCTTTGCCGACGAGGTGTACGACAAGGTGCTCTACGACGGCGCTGTGCACACGCCCATTGCCAGCTTGTCGCAGGACGTGCTGACCCTGACCTTCAATTCGCTTTCCAAGAGCTACCGCTCCTGCGGCTACCGCGCCGGCTGGATGGTGATTTCGGGCGACAAGAAAAACGCGGGCGACTACATCGAGGGCTTGAACATGCTCTCGAACATGCGCCTGTGCGCCAACGTGCCAGGCCAGTGGGCGATCCAGACGGCCCTGGGCGGCTACCAAAGCATCAACGAACTGGTGGGCGAGGGCGGCCGCCTGCGCCGACAGCGCGACTTGGCGCATGAGCTGATCACGGCCATCCCCGGTGTGAGCTGCGTCAAGCCCAGCGCTGCGCTCTACATGTTCCCGCGACTCGATCCCAAGGTTTATCCGATTGCTGACGACCGTCAGTTTTTCCTGGAGTTGCTCGAGGCCACGCGGGTCATGCTGGTGCAAGGAACGGGTTTTAACTGGGCCACGCCCGACCATTTCCGCATCGTCTTTTTGCCCCATGAGGACGACCTGCGCGAGGCCATCGGCCGCGTTGCGCGCTTTCTCGAGAGCTGGCGCCGGCGCCATGCGGGCCGCGCATCGGCTTTGAATTGACGGCCGGGCGGGCCTGCCCGTTCTTGCAGCAACCTTTTTGAGTTTTCCCAGGTGACAAGCATCATGAGCAACAAGAGTCTGGAACCCATCCGTGTGGGACTGCTGGGCATCGGCACGGTCGGCAGCGGTGTGTTCACCGTCTTGCAGCGCAATCAGGAAGAGATCGTGCGCCGTGCCGGGCGCGGCATTGAAATCAGCGTCGTGGCCGACCTTGATGTACAGCGGGCTCGCGAGCTGGTTGGCGCGGGCGCCCGAGTCGTGGGCGATGCCCGGGAGGTGGTCAACGACCCACGCGTGGACATCGTGGTCGAGCTCATTGGCGGCTACGGCATTGCCCGGCAGCTCGTGCTCGAAGCGATCGCGGCGGGCAAGCATGTGGTGACCGCCAACAAGGCCCTGCTGGCCGTGCACGGCACCGAAATCTTTGCAGCGGCCCAGAAAAAAGGCGTGATGGTGGCCTTCGAGGCGGCGGTGGCCGGCGGCATTCCCATCATCAAGGCCTTGCGCGAGGGGCTCACGGCCAACCGCATCGAGTGGATCGCCGGCATCATCAACGGCACGACTAACTTCATCTTGTCTGAGATGCGCAGCAAGGGTCTCGGGTTTGACGCGGTGCTCCAAGAGGCGCAGCGTCTGGGCTATGCCGAGGCCGACCCGACCTTTGACATCGAGGGCGTCGATGCGGCGCACAAGGCCACGCTGATGTCGGCCATCGCCTTTGGCATCCCGGTGCAGTTTGACAAGGCTCACATTGAAGGCATCACCAAGCTGGAGGCGCAGGACATCCGGTACGCCGAGCAGCTGGGCTACCGCATCAAGTTGCTGGGCATCACCAAGCGGGCTGCGCAAGGCATTGAGCTGCGGGTCCACCCCAGCCTGGTGCCGGCCAAGCGCCTGATTGCCAATGTGGAAGGCGCGATGAATGCGGTGGTGGTTCAGGGCGATGCAGTGGGCACCACCCTTTATTACGGCAAGGGCGCGGGCAGCGAGCCGACCGCCAGCGCCGTCATTGCCGACCTGGTCGATGTGGCGCGGCTGCACACGGTCGATCCGCTCAACCGCGTGCCGCATCTGGCCTTTCAGCCCGGTGCAATGAGCAACCTGCCCGTGCTGCCCATGGACGAGGTCTGCACCAGCTACTACCTGCGTCTGCGGGTGGCCGACGAGGCCGGCGTGCTGGCCCGCGTGACCGGCATCCTGGCCGAAGCGGGCATCAGCATCGACGCGGTGCTGCAGCGCGAGGCCGACGAGGTGGGCGGCGAGGGCTCGACGCAGACCGATCTGATCATCCTGACCCACGACTGTGTGGAGGCCCGGATGAACCAGGCCATGACCAAGATGCAGGGCTTGAGCAGCGTGCTTGCGCCCATCGTCCGCATCCGCAAGGAGGAGTTGGCCTGATGCGCTACCTCTCGACCCGCGGTCACCCGGATCGCCGGCGCTTTTGCGAAATCCTGCTCGAAGGCTTGGCGCCCGATGGCGGGCTGTACCTGCCCGAAAGCTACCCCCAGCTGGGCGAGCGCTTGGCCGAGCTGCGCCAGGTCTGGGCCACGCGCGGCTATGCGGACCTGGCGTTTGAGATCCTCAAGCTCTACATCGACGACATCCCCGAGGCCGACTTGCTCGCGCTGTGCCGCAAGACCTACACCCGCGAGGTGTTTGGCACCCCGGAAATCACGCCGATCAAGAAGCTCGACGACGGCCTCTATCTTGAGGCCCTGTCCAATGGCCCCACGCTGGCCTTCAAAGACATGGCCATGCAGCTGCTGGGCCACCTGTTCGAGTACGAGCTGTCCCGGCGCGGCGAAGAGCTCAACATCTTGGGTGCCACCAGCGGCGATACCGGTAGCGCAGCCGAGTACGCCATGCGCGGCAAGAAGGGCGTGCGGGTCTTCATGACCTCGCCCCACCGCCGCATGAGCCCGTTTCAGCAGGCGCAGATGTTCAGCCTGATGGATGCCAACATTTACAACATCGCCATCGAGGGCGTGTTTGACGACTGCCAGGACATCGTCAAGGCCGTCTCGGGCGACCTGGCTTTCAAGCGACAGTACAAGATCGGCACGGTCAATTCGATCAACTGGGCCCGGCTG
>CANHDQ010000114.1 GCA_947459405.1 Comamonadaceae bacterium | reverse complement strand
GAGTTATCCGCGCTGCTGGCGCTGATGGCAGCCGGCCTGTCTATCGTGGCGGCGGCGCTGTCATTGCTGTGGTTTAGGCGGATCGCCTAGGGTCGAGGGTCGAGGACTTGCAGGATATTGATCCAGCCGATCGGAGCTGGGCGCTCGAGTGGGCTGTCAGAGCACGGCCGCAGGCCCTTCCCTTCCCTTCCCTGCCCTACCCTGCCCTGGGACTTGCGCAGCGAGTCGCTATGAATTGACCGGCGCCCAATCGCGCAAGGCCGAGTAGGCCCCGCGCCAATACAGGAGGGGCTTGCCTTCAGAAGATTCGCAGTGGAGCACCCTCCCGTACACCACGTCATGGTCACCGATTTCATGAACGAGGTGGACATCGCACACGAGGCTGGCCAGTGCCCCTTCCATGAGAGGCACACCCCAGACGTTGTCGCTTGCGTCTTCACGCCGAAAGCGGCGCTGCTCCTTGGAGACAAACCGGCGTGAAATCTCTTCCTGCTCCGAATTGAGCAGGTTCACGGCAAAGCGGCCTCTGTCCCGGATCGCAAGGCCCGTGCGGCTGCCCTTGACAAGGCAGATAAGGACGATCAGCGGCTCCAGGGAGACCGACGTCAGCGAATTGACGGTCATGCCGAACTGTTCGCCATCGCGCGAGGTCGTCACCACGGCCACGCCGGTGGCGAAAGAGCCCATCACACGCCGGAAGGCCTTCGGGTCGATCTGACTGCCGCTCGTTGCCGAACTGTCCATTGGGTAACCTCTTTCCGAGACATTTGCGAATGCCGCCATCAAAGCACCGCACCTTGCACACCCACATAAGTCGCGCCGGCTCACTCTGGGCGTTGTGAAGTGGCGCCTCGGGTGGTCCGCTGTGACCTGGCTTGGCCCATTCTTAATCCACGAGCATTTGCATCTTACGGCATACCATGCAGATAGTGCAATAAATGAATTGCCTTCAAAAGCCGACTTCGCCAGGCCTCTGCGGTGCGGCCGTTGGAGATTGAACTTCAAAAAACAACTTGCATCCTATGCAAGAATAAGCGGCATGAAAGAAGCTGAAGTTTCCTATTGGCCGCGGCGGGTTCACTACGGCGCAGGCAGTTTGAGCCGATTGGGCTCCATCGTGCAATACCTGGGTGGCAAGCGCGTCATGGTGATTTGTGGCCAAACGGTCGCAGGCGGCGTGATGCTGGAACAGGTCAAATCTGCGCTCGGTGTCCATTACGCCGGCGCATTCACCGATGTCCGCGCTCAAACGCCCTTGCCCGAACTCAGTCGCGCTGCTGCGCAGGTGCAAAACCTTGGGGCAGACACGGTGGTGTCCGTTGGAGGCGGCAGCGCCATCGATGCTGCCAAAGGGGTTGCGCTTTACCTGGCAACCGACGGCGACCTCCTGCCTTACTCCATCCGGTTCGCCGACCAGGGAATGGAGCGACGCAGACTCGAGCGTTCACCCCTGCTGCATATTGCCGTTCCCACAACGGCGGGCTCGGGCAGCGATGTCATGCCGACAGCCGGCATCCGAGACCCCCAACAGAGCAAGAAGATCTTGTTCTGGGACGACCGATTGGTTCCTGATGCAACGATTCTCGATCCGGAGATGGCGGTGCACGCCGGAGCCAGGCTGACGGCTGCGAGCGGGATGACGGCCGTCGCGCGCTCCATTGAGGCGCTCTACTCCAAACACCGCAACCCCATGTCAACGGGCCTGGCACTGCACTCGGCCAGACTCCTGCTCAAGTGGCTGCCGGTTGCCGTCAAGCACCCTGATCACCTGGAGGCGCGCCAAAACTGTCAGATGGCTTGCGCCATGGCCAGTACCGCATCGATCAACGCGATGGCCTCCTTGGTTCACCCCCTCGGACATATTTTTGGGGGTCGGTATGGGCTGCAGCATGGCATTGCACATGCCATCTTGCTGCCACCGAGTATGGGCCGCCTGCTGCCTTGCATTGGCGCCGATTACAACGACGTCATGGACGCACTGGGTTGCCCGCGGGCATCGTCGGCCCAAGAGGCCGCCGCTCGTGCCAGTGGGGCATTGACCGCCCTGCTGCAAAGCTTGCCACTGCCGCAATCGTTGAAGGAGGTGGGCGTCAAGCGCGAAGATCTGCCCTTGATTGCATCAGCCGCCAGCAAAGAGTACATGTTGTCGAGTCTGCCCACGCCACTGAGCAGCAGCGATATCGAGCAGGTTCTGCAAGAGGCCTGGTAAGTGAGCCGGTAGCCCGGGGCGGGCTGGTCTCTTAAGCGGGCCTTCAGGACCAAGGCCTATTGCCGCATAAATTGCAGGTGGACGCGGTTGAACTGCTCGGCCCGCTCCCATTGCGGCCAATGTCCGCAACCGGTGAGGATCTCCAACTGGCTGCCGCGGATAAGCCCTGCCAGCTTCTCGCCCACCGATACAGGGAAGGTCGGGTCGTCCGTGGTCCAAAGCACCAAGGTCGGAACCGTGATGCGGCTCCAATGCTCGTCGGGGATGATGTTGCGCTGGCGAATTTCTGGAATCTGCAGGCACAAAATACGGCGGGTCGCCTCCACCATGCCCTCGACCAAATAAGCTCGCCGCCGCGTGGCCACCAACTCATCGGTGACGGCAGCCGGGTTGGACATCAAGATTTCGAGTCGCTGTCGAACGACTTCGGTCGTCGGGTTCTGAGCCGCTGCCAGTGTTTTTTCGTAGACCGCCTTCATGCCCGCGGCATTGGAATGTGCGCCGCCCGTGGTGTTGAGGCACAAGCGCCGGACGCGCTCGGGGTGATCCAGGCAGAACCTGCCCGCAACCCACCCCCCGAGAGACTGACCGGAAATAAGAACGTTGTCTAACTTGAAGGCATCCAGCACATCGCGCAGATGCGCGGCGTACTGCGGGATTTCGTAATCGATGTCCGGCTTGTCGGTATAGCCGTGCCCCAGCATGTCGATCGCAATGACATCGAAGTGTTGGGCGTGCTCCGCAATATTGCGCATGTAGGTTTCGATGTGGCCGGTGGTTCCGTGCAGCAGCAGCAAAGGCGGCGCGTCGGGCCTGCCCGCTCGAAGGTAGCGGGTTCGCACGCCACGTGCATCGATATAGCCCTGTGTGAAAGGGACACCCATCAGGTGCTCCCACATGCTTGCCTGACCAGGCTGAGGAATGTTGGGATTTGTCACGCTTGCTCCATCTAGGTTAGGACAAAAGGGCCTCTGGCGGCGAACTGGCGTCATCCACGCTTTGTCGGATCGGCATAGCGCTTCGGGCCAGCGGGCGTAAAAACCCAGAGGGCCATCTGAGTGCGGTCTCGGCTGTCTGTTTTCGTGCCCGCTTGCACTGCCGCAGTGAGCGCGTCAAATGCAGACTTCAAATCCTCGGCCTCGACCTCATAGGCCGTGGCGTAGCGATAAGGATGAGGCCCGGGCTTGTACTGGTCGGCACTGAGTTCATAACGGCACGCGCTGACAAAACCCGGGGCCTGCAGCACCTCGGGAATATGGTGCTCGTCGAGCCATTGGGTCATGTCTTGATCGCGCCCAGGTAGCGCATTGCTAAACGCGAGCAACAAGTGTTTGGTCATATCAAATGCCTCAATCCAACGGTTTCAATCCATGCGCGCGACTGCCAATCACGGCCACCCCTTCGGAGGTCGCCAGACCGCTTCAAGTGGCAGGCTTGCCCTGATCGGCTGCAGCCTTCTGCCAGGCGGGTGCATGCCCGGGGGGGACGTCATAAAAATTAAGCGTCATCGCCACCATGGTGTAGAGCCCAATCAAGCCGATGAGGTCACTCACACCCTTGTGTCCGAACACCCGCATGGAGCGCTCGTAAAGATCGTCGTCGATATGCCGCACCGTATGCAAGGCCGCGACCAGCTCCCACGTCAGGCTCTCCACCGCATCCTCGAACACAGGACGCAAGCCCTTGGAGATCGCATCGATCTGCTCCTGAGTGATCCCGGCCTTCAAGGCATGACGCGTGTGGGCGTCCCATTCATATTTGGCGTCCCAGAAATGCGCGTGCACCAGAACCAAGATCTCCTTTTGTCGCTTGCTCACCGGGGCGAACTGAGACAGGTAAAGACCGAAAGGCTCTGCAACATCAAGAAAATCCATGTTGTGGAGCCAAGCGCGTAGATTGACCATCACGCGCCCTCTCGGACCCTGCTCTATGTGCCGCACCATTTGCTGCTGTCGATCGGTGCGCAGCTGCGGGGGGATTTCGAAGTCGCGTCGAAGAACGCTCTGAGTTGACATGGCGATGACCCTGATGGTTGAAGACGACGGGGACGATGCGTCAGTGCGCATCAGGCATGCCGGGGCGCTCGGGCCCGCCCGGCGACGGTGCGCGTATGCCTTGGTCAAAGGCAAACTGGCGCTGCTGTCCTGCGACCAAACGCGATTGCGCGGTGCCCGCCCGGCGGTCATGCCCCCACAGACTGGGCCCGAACAGTTCATGGGGTTGCCAGTTCGGCCCCACCAGCCTGCCCCCCCAGCCGTACTCGAGGGCAAACCCGCTGGGGGTTCGCACATAAAACGATGTCATGTAGTCGTTGGAGTGCCGCCCAAGCGACGAGGTAATGGCGTCCGGGTAGTCGCGCAAAGCGACGTCGTAGGCGCGGCCCAGATCATCAAATTCGTTCACCTCCACCAGCAAATGCGCGATGCCGCGCACAGGACTTTCAGACAGTGCAATCGAATGGTGCCGGGGGTTGACGTGCATGAACACTCGCCGATTGGGCTGTGTGATGAAGTCACTCACGCGAAATCCCAGAACATCGCAATAAAAATTCTTGCTCTGGTCAAAGTCAGTCGTCATCAGCACCGCATGACCAAACCCCAGATCGCCCGCGCAAAATCCTCCCATCGCACGCGAAGGCACGAAGGCTTGCGCGTCATCGGCGAGGCCGCAAAACAGCTCGATGGCCTGCCCCATAGGATCGGTCAGTCGAAAAAAGGCATCGACGCCACGAAAGGCCGCCTCCTGCGGGCTGCCGTGCTGCACCGTGATGCCGACCGCTGCAAGGCGGCGCTGTGCATCGGCGAGGGCATCGCGGCCCTCGACCTCGAAACCGAGGTAGGTGCCAAGGTCCTCAGAAGATTGCGTGATCAGCATGCGTTGGCATTTGGCGTCCAGCCGCAAACGCAAGGCCTTGCCCCCTCCAGGAGCCTCGGCGTCGCAAACCTGAGCCCCCAGAAGACCGCTGGCGAATGTCCTCCAGGACTCCAGGTCCTTCGCGGCGAACCCTGCGTAACCCAAAGACCGGATGTTCATGTCGTGGCCCTCATCGTCTGGCGCACAACAGGCGAGCGCCCTCCTGCTGCTTCGCGCCGATTGAGCATCATTCCAGCGTGATGTTCGTTGCCCTGATCACCTGGCCCCATCGATCGTGTTCGCGATTGACGAGTGCGGCAAATGAGGCCGTGGAGCCCACGATCACCTCCATGCCCCGAGCCTCCAGAGAGGCACGGACAGCAGCAGTGGTGTAGGCCTTGTGAAAATCTCTCTGAAGACGCTCGACCACGGCCGCGGGCATGCCCATCGGGCCAAACAAACCCTGCCAGTTCATCATCTCGAAGTTGGGAACCGATTCGGAGATGGACGGCACATCGGGCAGCAGCGATGTGCGCTTGGACTCGGTCATCCCCAAGATTTTCAGTCGCCCCGCCGCTTGAAACGTCAGGGCGGCCGACAGCGTGAGGAAAGCCAAATCCACTTGCCCGCCCACCAAGTCATTGGCCGCAGGGGCTCCCCCCTGGTAGGGAACGTGTATCCACTGAATCCCGGCGAGTTGCGACATCAGGGCGCCCGCCAGGTGGTGTGGGCTCGCAATACCCGACGACGCGTAACGCAGCCTGCCCGGATTTTGTTTGGCGTAGGCGATCAACTCGGCCAGGTTTTTGGCAGGCACCGAGGGATGTGCGGCCAAGCACATCAAGGGCTGGACCAGGGCGCAAATGGGCGCGAGGTCTCTTTTTGCCTGGAAGCTCGAACTCTTCAAGACATGGGCATTGATGGCGTTGGTCGAAATATTGCCCATCATGACCGTGTAACCGTCGGCAGGCGCTCGGGCAACGTACTCCCCGGCGATATTGCCGGTAGCGCCAGGCCTGTGCACCAAAACCACCGGCTGACCCAGCGACTCCTGCAACTGCGGAGCCGCGGCCCGCGCAATGACATCGGTCGGGCCACCCGGTGGAAACGGTACGATGATATTGATTGGACGATTGGGATACTGCTGCGCGCGCAGGCCAAGCGGCCAACCCGTCATTGCTGCGCCACCCAAAAGTACAAGCGTGCGACGTTTTGTCGATAGCATGATGCCTCCTCCCTCTTTTATTGCATTCTAGGATGTCAATTGCATCCAACAGAACAACAGGCCCAGCCGGTCAAGCTCGCAAAGCTGCGGGCAAGATCCGTCCCCTGACCGTGTCCTGGATGAAACATCCTCAGTCGATTTTCAGCTTGGCAGCGCGGACAATTTTTCCGTACGCCTCGAAGTCGGCCTTCACCATGGCCGCGTACTGGCGCGGAGTCACTGACCCATCTGCCGACAAAAGCCCCGCCTGGGCGAACTTGGCACGCACCTCCGGACTTGAAGCGGCGCGGCCAAGTTCCCGATTGAGCGCCTCGACGACCTGCGGCGGCGTTTTGGAATTGGCAAAGGTCCCGATGGTGATGGGCAGGTCCATCGCTCCCCCACCGGCTTCTTCCACAGTCGGGATATTCGGTGTGGCACTGATGCGCTTGGCCGATGCAACGGCAAGCACCTTCAACTTGCCCGCCTCCGCCTGCGGGGCCGCACTGTTGTAGCCCAGGAAAGCCACGCCCACATCACCGGCCACCAGGGCCTGAATGGTTTGTCCGGCGCCCCTGTACGGGATGTGGGTCATGTTGAGCCCCATCTCCAACTTGAGCTGCTCCATCAACAATTGATGCGAGGACCCATTGCCCGACGATCCGTACGGCAGTCCTGGCTTGGCTTTGACATAGGCAATGAGTTCCTTGAGTGTGTTCACACCCAAACTGGCATTGACGCACAGATACAAGAGTCCAATTGCAACCGGCGCGACGGGGGTGACGTTCTCGGCAAAGGGGTTGGAATTGGTCAGGTGCGGCGCAATCGCATAACTGCCACTCTCGATCAACACAACAGACGACCCATCCGCAGGCGCACTGTTCAATGCGTTGAGGGCGACGATGCCGCCCGCGCCAATGCGGTTTTCCACAATGACAGGTCTGCCCGTGGTCGTGGTGATTTGCTGCCCGATGATTCGAGCCATCAGATCCGGAATCCCACCGGCTGCCGTGGCCACAATGATGCGCAGCGGTGGCTCCCCGCTCTTGGCCTGGGCATGGGCGCGATGGGCCACACCCGATGACATCAAGGCCAACAGCAAAGCCCGCCGGTTGAAAGAATCCAAACTCAACTTCGCCTTGCTTGGCTTGACTGAATGCTCCATGAAATGCTCCTCCTACTGGTTTTTCAAAAATCCATTGACCTCATGCATGGCGAAGAGGTCCCTCCCAACCCAAGACTCAGCGATCCTGACGAAGGAAGGCGTCGGCTTGACGCCAGTCCATCACAGGTGAAGAAACAAGGGCGTCGGCAAATTCCTTCGGGTCATACCCAGGTCCGACGCCAAGGTCTCCCACGGTTGAATCGGCTGACGTGTGCCGGGCCGCTGCGTACAGCCGGCAATTCGACAAGAACTTGCTGATCACCCGATGCGCCTCCGGTCCAGCCGCCCGCGTCTCCTCGACGATGACCTGTCCAGCTTTGGTGGTCAGCTCTATCCGGCCATCAAAGCTTTTCCCCAATCCGGGATCGTTGCGGTGGACCACCCGGTGGGCCATCTCAAGCACATCGGCCCTGTCACGATTGACCCGATCCAGACTGGCCAGGTCCACCCGCTGGTCCAGCAGAGCGATCGCCACCTGATAGGGCAGGCTTGCAATGGCCTCCATCTCAGTGCCGAATTTCAGCTTGGCAGGCCGGGGCTCGGCCACGACGGCGGCAGCCCAGGGTGCAATCACGCAAACCACCGAGGAGACGTCCGATGCGCTGAGCTGATGCTCGCGCAAGATAGCCAGCACCGCGTCGATATAGGGCTGGATCACGTGCGCGCACGGGTAGTACTTGAAGTCGGCTTTGGTCCCCAACCATTGACGCCCCAACTCTGAGGTCAACCCGCTTCTGTCCAACTCGACTTGTCCGACGAATGAATTGAACAGATTGCTGGGACCATCCAGCACATGCTTGGGCCCGCGAAAACCCTCGGCCGCCAGGCTTGCAGCCACTATTGCGCCATGCGCCGACCAGCCCGCATGCAGCCATTTAGACCAAGTGCCGTCACTGATGAAAGCGTTCAGGCCACCCGACATGCTGCAGGCCAGTCCGATGGCACTGGCGATTTGATCGCCACTCAGTCTCATGACCCGCCCTGCGGTGACCGCTGCGGCCACAGGCCCGACCACACCCGTCGCATGAAAACCTTGCGCGCCCAGTCGTCTTCCAAACACGGAGCCGACTCGAGCCGCCACTTCGTAGCCGGCCACAACCGCAGCGCCAAAATCCTCGGCCCGTGCATCGCAAGACCGGGCCAGGGCCAGGGCCGTCGGCACAATGACGCTACCCGGATGGACCACCGAATCGGCAAAGGTGTCGTCGTAATCGCGACAGTGCGCCAAGGTTCCAGTGAGCAAGGCTTGTGCAGACGGATCCCATGCCTGTGCGCTTGACTTCGACCGGCCATTGGCGAGCAAAGCCACCTTTTCCGTCATGCGGCGGGCAGCCGCTCCCGCTTCAGTGGTGAGCCCCACCCGGATGAGGCCAAGACTGTCAAGCAGACGCAGCTTGGCATCGGCTCTGCTGGACTCGGGTATCGCCTCCCACTCCAGCGCTGAGGCCCAAGCCCCGATAGCCTCGGAGTGCGTTGGCGAAGGCTCTACAGAGGATCGCTCG
>CANHDQ010000113.1 GCA_947459405.1 Comamonadaceae bacterium | reverse complement strand
CTGCGGCCGGCGCCCAAGAAGAGGGCGGCACCGAGTGCCATGGCCAGCAAAGGGCCTGCCGGCGGCAGCAGCAAGCCAGTCAGTACGGGTTTGAGTTCGCCCAAGCTCATATCTGCCCGATTGTGTGCCCGATTGTGTGCCTGATTGTGCGCTCGATTTTCTGCCCGTTTACCTGTTCGTCTTGCGGTTCGTTTTGTGTTGCGCTTTTCGCTCCGTTTGTCCGACCTCAGTTGCCCCCGAGCAGACTGGCCGTCGGCGCGATACAGTGCCAGCTCTGTCATGCGGCAGCCCTCAAGGAGAGATCTCATGAATGCGGTTGGATCGAGCGAGGCCATCACTCTCGGAGGTGGCTGTTTTTGGTGTTTGGAGGCCGTTTATCTTCAGGTGCGTGGCGTGCTGTCGGTCGAGTCGGGCTACAGCAACGGGCAGGCGCAGCAGCCGACGTACGAGGCGGTGTGCAGCGGCAGCACTGGCTGCGCCGAGGTGGTTCAGCTCAAGTTCGATCCAGCGCGCATCAGCCTGTCGGAGATCCTCGACGTGTTCTTTCTGATCCATGACCCGACCACCTTGAACCGCCAGGGTCATGATGTGGGCAGCCAGTACCGCAGCGGCATTTATCTTCACACGCCGCAGCAGGCACAAGAGGTGAGCGAGTATGTGCAGCGACTCGAGCGCCAGGCGCTTTATGCCGACCCCATCGTCACCGAGGTGCTGCCACTGGCGCACTACTGGCCGGCTGAGGCCTATCACCAGAACTATTACGCCCGCAACCCTTATCAGGGCTATTGCGTGCATGTGGTGAGCCCGAAACTGGACAAGCTGCGCCGCAAGCTGACGCGCCTGGTGGCTTCCTGAGGCGAACGCGGCCTGGCCGGTGGCGTTCTGCTCAGTGCCTCAGTGCCTCAGTGCCATTTGGGATGAAAAAAGTTGGGCTTGCGGGTCTTGGGCTCGGTCGGGCGGCGCGTGTCCACGTCCGGCGCGTCGGTGGGCGTGTTTTCTTCGCGTTCGATGTCGTGTTCGACCGTCGAGCGTTTTTCGTTGCTGCGACGCGGCTGGTGTGGCGGTGGCAGATGCAAGTCTTTCATTGGGTCCAGACCTCCTGCTGGCGCATCTTCCTGGCTTGCGCGCCATCGGTGCTTCGGACAGCGTGCAGCGTTGCTGTCAGATCAGAACCCGCGTGTGCTTGCGAGCTGCGGGCCCGGCTTTGGGGTGGGTCGAAGGCACGGCTCAAGGCCCTGTGTCAGCAAGCGCGGCCAGTCGGTGGCAAGATACGGGACTTGGTGAGCGGGTGTGGATGGAGCGGCGCGGTGGTGCCTAAGCAATAAGACCTAGAAGGACACGGTGATGAATCTGGAGCACGGCTCGGCGGCGCTGCGCCAGGCGCTCGATGGGCTTGATGCTCAGCGCCTTCGCGGCATGCGCCGGGGTATCGAAAAAGAGAGTCTGCGGGTGCGCCCTGACGGACAACTGGCGCTCACTCCTCATCCGCAGCTTCTGGGCTCGGCGCTGACCCATGCGAGCATCACCACCGATTTTTCCGAGTCGCAACTCGAGTTGATCACCGGCGCCCACGGCAGCGCCACCGAGGTGCTTCAAGAGTTGGCGCAGTTGCACCGTTACACCTACCAGAGCCTGGCCGAGCAGGGCGATGAGATGCTCTGGGTCTCGAGCATGCCTTGCACTTTGCCGACCGACGAAACCATACCGATCGCGCGCTACGGCAGCTCCAATGTCGGTCGCGCCAAGAGCATCTATCGCATGGGCCTGAGTCATCGCTACGGCCGGCGCATGCAGACGATCTCGGGCATTCATTACAACTGGTCCTTGCCGGGCGTCAGCAGCGAGCAGTACTTTGCCTTGATCCGCAATTTCCGGCGCCATGCGTTTTTGCTGCTTTACCTCTTTGGCGCTTCGCCGGCCGTGTGCTCAAGCTTCGTGGCCGGCCGCCCGCACGAACTCGAGCGCCTGAGTGGCTCGACCATGTACATGCCCTACGGCACCAGCCTGCGCATGGGACGGCTGGGTTACCAGAGCGATGCGCAGGCGGCGCTGGCCGTGAGCTACAACAGCCTGGAAGGTTATGCCGCCTCGCTTCACGACGCCTTGACGCGCCCCTATGGACCTTACGAGGCCGTTGGCTTGCGCAATCCCGGCGGCGACTACAACCAGCTGGCCACCACCTTGCTGCAGATCGAAAACGAGTTCTACGGCACCATCCGGCCCAAGCGCACCATCTTTGCCGGAGAGCGACCGCTGCATGCCTTGCGCGAGCGCGGGGTGGAGTATGTCGAGGTGCGGCTGATGGACCTCGATCCGTTTGAGCCCTTGGGCATTGCCGCGCCGACCATGCGCTTTCTTGACGTCTTCTTGCTGCACTGTCTGCTGAGCGCCAGCGCGCCCGACAGCCCGCAGGAGATAGCAGCGCTGGCACGCAACCAGCACCGGGTTGCGGCGCGAGGGCGCGAACCCGACCTGCTGCTCGAGCGCGAGGGAGGGCAGGTCCGCTTGCTCGACTGGGGGCTCGAGCTGGTGGCAGACTGCGAGCCGATCGCCCAGCGTCTGGACGAGGATCTGCGCGGCACGCCACTGGAGGGTGCGCACGCCCAGGCCTGGCGGCAAGCGCAGCGTGCCCTGCATGAACCGCAGGGCCTTCCCTCGGCGCGCGTGCTGCAGGTGCTCAGCGAGGACTTTGACCGATCCTTCATCTCCTTCGCGCGCTCGCGCTCGGAGCATACCCGCCGACATTTCATGGCCCAGCCCCTGACGGCTGAGCAGCGCGACCGGTTGCGCGCGTTGTCGGCCGACTCGGTGCGCGAGCAGCAGCGCATTGAGTCGCTCGACTCCCTGCCTTTTGAAATCTACCGCCAGCAGTACACCTCGCCCGAGCGGCTCGGGCGTGCTCGCGCTGGGGTCCTCTGACCGGGACGTCTCGTATGCCCGTTCAGTGGTTTCCGGGGCATATGCACCTGACGCGTCAGGCCATTGCCGAGCGCATCGAGGACATCGATGTGGTCATCGAACTGCTCGACGCGCGGCTGCCGGGCTCGAGCGCCAATCCCTTGCTGGCCCAGTTGACCCGGAGCAAGCCGGCGCTCAAGATCCTTAACAAGCAGGACTTGGCCGATCCGCTGCGCACCGAGGCCTGGCTGGCGCACTACCAGGCCTTGCCCGCCACGCGGGCGCTGGCGCTCGATGCGAACGAGGTGGCGCCGGCGCGCCGGCTGATCAAGGCCTGCCGCGACCTGGCGCCGCAGCGCGTGGGCCTTGCCCGGCCGATGCGCGTGCTCATTTGCGGCATTCCCAATGTGGGCAAATCGACCCTGATCAACACGCTGGTGGGCAAGCGCGCCGCTCGCACCGGCGACGAGGCGGGCATTACCCGCAGCGAGCAGCGCATCGTGCTGGAAGATGATTTTTATCTTTGGGATACACCTGGTGTGCTGTGGCCGCGCATCACCGTCGAGGAGGGCGGCTACCACCTGGCGGCCAGCGGCGCGATTGGCCGCAATGCCTACGATGAGCAGGAGGTGGCCCTTGAGCTGCTTGGGCGATTGCTGGCCTCCTACCCCGATCTGCTGGCGCAGCGTTACCGCTTTGAGGTTCAGGGCCTAGACGAAGAAGCCGCGCTGTCAGCGATTGGACGACGGCGCGGCGCGGTTGCTGCGGGAGGCCGTCTCGATCTGCACAAGGCGGCCGAGGCGCTGCTCAATGACTTTCGCGCCGGCAGCATTGGACGCATCACGCTGGAGACTCCGCAGGAGTTTGCCCTTTGGCTTGAGCAGGCCCGGCTGCGCGAGGCCGAGCGCCGCAGCCGCAAGCTCGAGTCGCGCGGGGCGGCTGCGGGCAGCCCCGGCAAAGCGGCGCCGCATCGCTAAGTCTTGCGCCCGTCAGGCCTGCCAGGCTGCTTGCGCAAGATGCCGCTAAGATTGAATGCATCATCAGGAGTCAATGTGAACGCCCCTTTTTCTGCACCGCTTGAAGCGACCCGGTTTGGCAGCGGCCAAAGCGTGGCCCGGATGGAAGACGAGGCGCTGCTGCGCGGGCAAGGTCAATTTACCGACGACTTGCGCGCCGCCGTCCCTGAGGTCCCCGAATCGGCGCTTGCGCACCTGGTCTTCGTGCGCTCGCCGTATGCCCATGCGCGCATCGTCTCGATCGACGCCAGCGCGGCGCAAGCCATGCCCGGCGTCTTGCTCGTCCTCACGGGTCAGGATCTGGTGCAGGCCGGATGCAAACCGATGGCCGGCGCAGCCGGTTTCACCCGCGCCGGCGGCGCTGCCTTGGCCGCCCCGGCGCGTCGAGCCCTGGCCCACGAGCGGGTGCGCTTTGTCGGCGAGCCGGTTGCTGCGGTGGTGGCGCAAACCCGCGAGCAAGCGCGTGACGCGGCAGAGGCGCTACAGGTCGACTACGAGGAGCTGCCAGCCGTCACTGAGCTGCCTGCTGCTTTGGCCGGTCAGGCGCTGGTCTGCGACGCTGCGCCCGATAACGTCGCTGCCGAAGCGCGCCATGGCAAGGCGGCAGAGGCCGAGCAGGCTTTTGCCAAGGCCGCCCATGTGGTGCGTCTTGAGCTCACCCACCAGCGCTTGGTGGCCCTGACCCTGGAGCCGCGCGTGGTGCTGGCGTCTTGGCATGCGGGCGATCAGCGCCTGGTCGTGCGCATGAGTTCGCAGATGCCCTCGGGCGCGCGCAACAGCATTGCCGACGCTCTGGGCCTGGAGCGCAAGGCGGTGCGGGTGGTCGTGGGCGATGTGGGCGGCGGCTTTGGCATGAAGACCGGTGCCTATCCGGAAGACATTGCCACCGCCTACTGCGCCCACAAGCTCAAGCGCTCGGTCAAATGGCTGGCCGATCGCAGCGAGGAGTTCTTGGCCACCACCCACGGCCGTGACCTGCAGACCCGCGCCGAGATGGCGCTCGATGCCCAAGGCAAGGTGCTGGCGCTGCGCGTGCACTCCGACGCCAATGTGGGGGCCTATCCGACTGGCACGGGCGTGGCCATCCAGCTGCTGATCGGCCCGTGGGTGCAGACCGGCGTCTACGACATTCAGACCATCGACTACCACTTCCGTGCGGTGATGACGCACACCATGTCGACTGCCGCCTACCGCGGCGCGGGCCGGCCCGAGGCGATCTACACCATTGAGCGCCTGATGGACGAGGCGGCGCGCCAGACTGGCATTGACCGCATCGAGTTGCGCCGTCGCAATTTCATTGCGCCCGACAAGTTCCCCTACAAAAATGCCATGGGGCAGGTCTATGACGTGGGGGCTTTTGAGTCGATCATGGACCAGGGCCTGAAGCTGGCCGATTGGTCCGGCTTTGACGCGCGCGCGGCCGATTCGGCGCGGCGCGGCAAATGGCGCGGTTTGGGGCTGGCCACGTTTTTGGAGTGGACCGGCGGCAACCAGATGGAAGAGCGGGTGACGCTGTCGGTGCGCCCCGACGGCACCATCGAGGTGTTCTCGGCCGTGATGCCCATGGGGCAGGGCATTGCCACCACCTTGGCGCAGCTGGTGGTCGATGCGTTTGGTGTGCCGATCGATCAGGTGCACGTGATCTTGGGCGATACCGACCGTGGCGATGGGTTTGGCTCGGCCGGCTCGCGCTCGCTGTTTACCGGGGGGTCGGCCATGAAGATTGGCGCCGAGCGCACCATCGCCCACGGCAAGGTGCTGGCCGCGCGCGAGCTCGAGGCCTCCGAGCAGGACGTGGTGTACGCAGCCGGGCGCTTTAGCGTGGCCGGCACCGATCTGTCCGTCGGCTTGTTCGAGCTGGCGGCGCGTCAGCCTGAGCAGCGCATCTTCATGGACTCGACCAGCGCAGCGTCGGGGCCCAGTTGGCCCAACGGCTGCCATGTGTGCGAGGTCGAAGTCGATCCGGCCACCGGCGAGGTGGCAGTCGTTGCCTATGCCTCGGTCAACGATGTTGGGCGCGTCGTCAACCCGACCATCGTGCGCGGCCAGCTCGACGGCGGGGCGGTTCAGGGTATCGGTCAGGCGCTGCATGAGGCGGTGGTCTATGACCCCCAAACCGGCCAGCTGCTCACCGGCAGCCTGATGGACTACACCGCACCGCGGGCCAGCGACAGCCCCGACTTTCGCACCGAGATGGACCAGAGCGTGCCGTCCAAGAACAACCCCTTGGGGGTCAAGGGGGTCGGTGAGCTCGGCACCATAGGCGCAACGCCCGCGGTGGTCAATGCGGTGGCCGATGCGCTCGCGCGTGCCGGCCGAGCCGAACTTGCGCCGCAGCTGCAAATGCCCTTGAGCAGCGCCCGGCTGTGGCAGCTCTTGCACGGCTAAGCGCCCTGCAGCCCGCTTGGGTTACCACTAGACCAGCTGGCGCATCGCCTGTGCGGTCTCGGTGAGCACACCCAGCACGCGAGCCAGCGCATCGTCGGCCGACTCGTGACTCATGGGCATGGTCACCGACAGTGCTGCCTGCACCTGGCCGTTGCGGTCGCGCAGCGGCACCGCGATGCCCCGCGAGTTCAGGTCGAGCTGCTGCTCGGACAGGGCCCAGCCCTGGTTGCGCACACGCGCCAATTCCAGCTTGAGCCTTTCCTTGCTGTTGATCGTGTAGGGCGTGTAGGTGCTCAATTCGTGGCTGGCCAGCCATTGCTCGAGCCACTGTTGATCGCGCAGGGCCAGCAGCAGCAGGCCCGCAGCGGTGACCTCGGCCTTGACCCGCGCGCCCAGCACGTAGCCGATGTTCATCACCCGGTTTGAGCCGTTGCGCGCAATGAAGACGATCTCGTGGCCGTCGAGCACGCTCACATAAGCGTTTTCCTGCGTGCCGGCTGTCACCCGCTGCAGGTAGGGCTGCACCAGCCGAGGCAGTCGGGCCGATTCGAGATAGGCCTGACCGAGCCGCAGCACCCGCGGTGTGAGCCAGTACAGCCTGCCATCGCCGGCCACAAAGCCCAGATGTTGCAGTGTCAGCAGGTAGCGCCGAGCGGCGGTTCGCGTCAGGCCGCATCGCTGTCCGACTTCGCTGGCGGTCAGGCGGTCATGGTCGGCATCGAAACAGGCAATCACATCCAGGCCGTTTTCCAGGCCGGCGATCCAGTCGCGTCTTTGCAGAACGTTCCCAGGCGTATCGGGGGTGGTCGATTCAGGCAAGGTCTTTAAAACTCCGTCATCGCGAGGAGCGCAGCGACGTGGCGATCGATAAGTCTCTGATGGATCCGCGTTTTTTGGCCTGCCACGCTACGAACGCCATGACAAAACAGGCCTGATCAGGATCTAGGGAAAACCCTTTTACCGTTCGATTATCGCTCAATATCGTGCGCTGATCGAACGTTTCTTTGGGCCAGGTGGTCGAATCGGCCGTCGGATGCGGGATTTTCAGCCACACTGCGGGCTCGATCGTCAACCACCTGCCGCCCCATGACCCCCGCCGATTCGACCCAGCGCGAAGCCATCACCGAGACGCTCAACCCTTTGGGCCTCGACGGCATCGAGTTCATTGAATACGCCACCGCCCGGCCCCAGGCCCTCGGTCAGGTGCTTGAGATGATGGGCTTCAAGCCCGTGGCGCGGCATCGCTCGCGCGAGGTCCTGTTGTACCGGCAAGGGGGCATCAATGTGATCGTCAACGCGCATCTGCCCAGCGCCGTGGGTGATGCACCCGACAAGCCTTGGCTTGCGGCCATCGCGCTGCGCGTGCGCGATGCCAGTGCCGCCTACCGGCGCGCGCTCGAGCGAGGGGCATGGGCGGTGCCGGCCCGGGTCGAGGTGATGGAGCTCAACATCCCGGCCATCCACGGCGTGGGCGCAAGCCGCATTTATTTTGTCGACCGGTACGACCAGTTTTCCATCTACGACGTGGACTTTGTGCCTATTCCCGGCGTCGATCCGCATCCGCCGGCTGTTGCAGGGTTGCATTTTTTTGGCGTGGTGCAGTACATCGGCAACGAGCGCACGGCCGATTGGACCGAGTTCTACCGGGAGTTGCTGGGCTTTGTGGAACTGCCGGCCCAGCAGCGATTTGGCATCTTGCCCAAGGGCCGGATCCTGCAAAGCCCCTGCCCGGCCGCGACGCGGTTTTACATCCAGCTGATCGAGCCGGAGGCGGGCTTGCTCGACGTGGAGGACGACGAGCAACTTCAGCGGGTGGGCCTGGGCACGGGCGATGTGCTGGGCACGGTGGCCGATTTGTCGCGTCGCGGGGTGGAGTTTGTGCAGTCCAAGGCCGTGCAGACCGAGGACCGCGGCGCGCTCACCCGCACCTGGCTGGGCAGCGTGAGCTTCGAGCTGGTCCACGACCGCAGGGCCTGAGATGGACTACCGCGCCAATATCAGAGACTTCGGGATGGACACCATCTCCTTGGCGGGGCCGCTGGAGGCCAAGCTCAAGGCGGTGCGCGAGGCGGGCTTCTCGCAGATCATGCTGTCGGCCCGCGATGTGGTCGGCCATCCCGACGGGCTCGATGCCGCCGTGGCAGCCGTGCGGGCCAGCGGCCTGCGGGTGACGGGTTTTCAGGTGCTGCGCGACTTTGAGGGACTGTCGGGTCATCTGCACGACTACAAGGTCGATATCGCCAAGTCCATGCTTGAAATGTGCAGCGCGCTGGGTGCCAAGGTGCTGCTGGTGTGCTCGTCCACCTCGGTGCATGCCACGCAGGAGCCGCAGGCGCTGGCCCGCGATCTGCGCAAGCTGGCGGTGCTGGCCATTCCCATGGGCATCAAGGTGGCCTATGAGGGCCTGTCCTGGGGGCGCCACGTCAACGAATTCCCGCAGGCCTGGGACATCATCTGCCGCGCTGACATGCCCAATCTGGGACTGGGGCTCGATTCGTTTCACATGTTTGCCACCCAGACCGCGCTCGACGAGCTCGACATGCTCGATCCGGACAAGATTTTTCTGGTGCAACTGGCCGATTTCATGTGGACCGAAATCAAGTCGGTCGAGGAGCGCATCACCACCGCCCGTCATTTCCG
This sequence comes from Comamonadaceae bacterium, assembly GCA_947459405.1. GTDB lineage: Bacteria > Pseudomonadota > Gammaproteobacteria > Burkholderiales > Burkholderiaceae_C > Polaromonas. The sequence continues at coordinate 6 of CANHDQ010000113.1, read as the reverse complement.
TGTCTT
>CANHDQ010000112.1 GCA_947459405.1 Comamonadaceae bacterium | reverse complement strand
GCTGCCACCGGCACGCAAGATCTGCTGGGCCGCCATTGACGCATGACCATTGGCGGTGGCCACCATTTGGCGGCGTGCATGCACGGCCTGCCGTGCCGTCGAACCGGTGTCCGCCTGGGGCGCACCGCCCGCAGCAGCTTGACCCCAGGCCTGGCCGCCAGTGCCGGCAAGCAGCATCAAGCTTGCAGCACCGACCGCCCACAGCGCTCTGGCCGGCCGCACGGCCATCAACGATCGGGGTGTCATGGTGGGGCTCCTCTTGATCCAAGCGAAGGCTCGGGCCTCGATAACACCGTCAGGGCTTCTTGTCCGGAATCACCACATCGACGACGACGCCCACGGTCTTGACGCCCACTTTGGCCGCCGTGGCCACACCGGTGACCGCCAGGTCCGCGACGGCCAACACCGCGCAACCCGACAGGGACAAACAAAGCAGGGCAAGGAGAATCTGGCGCATAGCGGTCAACAATCGGCACCTAAAGTGGGGATTTGCTATATTTTGGCCCATGCTCAACAATTTAAAAAAATTTGCAGTCTATGGTCTCCTAGGCTGTCTTGGCCTGTTGCCCGGCTGGGGCCTGGCCGCAGAAGGCCGGTATGCCCTGATCATCGGCATCGGCCAGTATTCGCCAGATTCCGGGGCCTCGGTCCTGCCAGGAATACCCAAGGACATCGAAAATGTGCGCAAGATCGCGCGCTCGATGGAAGTCGACGAGCGCAACATCGTTGAGTTGCGCGATGCCCAGGCGACCCGCAAGAACATCGTGCAGGCACTCGAGAAGCTGCGCCAACAGGTGCAAACCGGTGACCAGGTGCTGATTTACTTTTCTGGGCACGGTGCGCGCCTGAGCGCTGCAGGCCGGTGCAGCGAAGGCCTGATTACCTACACGCCCGGCCCCTACACCGTCGCCGATCTTCTGAGCGAGGAAGACCTGGCCCGCTACACCCAGCCGATCAGCCAGAAGGCCGACAAGCTCATCACCTTGTTTGACTCCTGCTTCTCGGGGGGCGTGCTGGCGGCCAGAACCCGCTCGCTGGCGCAGGACCTGGGTATACGACCCCGATTCAGTGCCTCAGGCAGCGAATGCTCGGTGCCGGTCAATGACCGCAACACGCGCAGCTTTGCACCCGTCATGACACGGCTCGGTGCGGCGCAGGAAAACTTTGTGCAAATCGCCGCGGCCAACTACAACGAGGTCTCCTGGGACTTCCCCAACATCGGCGGCTTGGCCACACACAGCCTGACCCAGTGCCTGCTCGGCGAGGCCACAGACCTCAACCGCAGCGGCGCGGTCTCGCTCGACGAAGTGCGCCAGTGCGCACAAGTGAAGGTCGACGAAGCGATGAAGCCATTCGCCAGCAGCGGGCGCGCGCCATCGACCATTCAGGTGCGCGGGGCCCGCAACCTAATCGTTCTGCCCACCCAGCCGCAAGCGGCCCTGGCCCCGCCACGTCCCGCCGCACAGGCGACTGCACAGTCGGCCGCACCGGTGGCCGCACCGGTGGCCGTAGCCGGGACTGCACTGGGGAGCCAAGCCACCGCACCTGCCTCAGTGGCGCAGACCGCCGCGCCTGCCGCAGCCGCACAAGCCACCGCAGTCGCCTCGGTGGCGCCGACCGCTGCACCAGCCGCAGCCGTACAAGCTACCGCCCCCGCCCCAGCGGTGCAGACTGCCCCGCCCATGCAGGCGGTGCAGCTGGCGCAGGCGACCGTCCCAGCGCCTCCGGTGCCCTCGCCCGCCCCAGCCCGCCCCCCGGCCGTCATCGCGCCGGTCACCGCCGCTCCCAATCCTGCCCCAGTGCAAGTGGCGCCCATGCCGCCTGCACGGCCGCCTGCCACGACGGCCCTGGCTGCAGCCAGCCCGATCGCGCCGACCGTGCCCGCTGCCACAGCAAGTAAAGAGCAAGGCAGCGCGCCTGCAACTCAAGTCGTCGCTGCGCCCGCCCCTGCTGCAGTCCCTGCCGCAGCCCTTTCTGCCCCTGCTGCCCCTGCTGCCCCTGCTGCCCTTGCTGCCGCTCCAGCCGCTCCAGCCGCTCCAGCCGCGACTGCAGCGACTGCCGCGACTGCGACGTCCGCGCTGCCATCGCAGGCGCCGCTGATCGTGCAAGCAATCGAAAGACCGACGCCAGCGGCCCAACCGGAAAAACCCGCCGAGCAACTGCTTGCTTCGGCCGCCACGCTGCAGGACATTTATGCCATGCGCGACGGGCGGCTCAAGCTGGAAGTCAGCGCCCCCGCGCAACTGACCATCGACAAGGATCCGCTGCAATTTAGTGTGCGCTCGAGCACCGCTGGCTATCTGTACGCCGTCATGCTCGGCTCCGACGGACGCAGCTTCTACCTGCTGTTTCCCAACAAGCTCGATGGCGACAACCGCATCCGGGCCAATACAACCTACCGCTTTCCCCGCCCAGGCTGGATGGTCAAAGCCGGCGGGCCAGAAGGCGTCAACCACCTGCTGTTTGTGGTGAGCCAGTCGCCGCGCGACCCCAGGGTGTTCGTGCCCACCGGTTCGGACGACGGCGGCGGCGGGCCCTTCACGTATGCGGTGACCGACCTGATTGCGCGTCAACGGTTGGTCGATTTCTTTATCGGGCGCGGCGTGCAAGGGCGCAACCGTCTGATGGCCGCACAACTGCTGACCATCAAGGAGGTGCCATGAAAAAGCTCGTGTTGTCCCTGTGCTGCGTGCTCGCCTTCGGCGGCAGCTGGGCACAAGCGCCGCGCGCCGATGTCTCGGTCGATGAAATCGTCAACGCGCTCACGCCTGCGCCGCGCACGCGCAGCCTGACCCGTAACCTCAAGGTCGAGCCTGCCAAGATCGACCTGACCATCCAGTTCGATTTCAACTCGGCACGCATCAACGATGACAGCCGGCCCCAGCTCGAGCGCCTGGCCCAGGCGCTGCAGCATGAACGGCTGGCCTCGATGCGTTTTCAGATCGAAGGACACACCGATGCGCAGGGCAGCGCTGCCTACAACCTTTCGCTTTCGAGCCGGCGCGCCGAAGCGGTACTGGCCTTCCTGAGCCAGCAAGGGGTCGACAAAGACAAGCTCCAGGCCCTGGGCAAAGGCTTTAGCGATCTGCTCGACCCGGCCGAGCCTAAAGCCCCCAAAAACCGGCGCGTGCGCATTCTCACCCTGGAGTAAACCATGAAGAAAGTCCTGGCCCTGGCGGCCTGCCTGCTCGGCGCTGCCGCCGCAATGGCCCAGACCGGCATGCTGGTCACTGAAGAGGAGTTCAAGGCCTCTGCGGCCGCACCGGAGTTGCCGCTGTCACGCAGCATGCAACAGGCGGGCGCGCCCAAAATCGAACTGATTTCGCCCGACATCAACAAGCCGGTGGCAGCGCCCACCAACATCGAACTGCGCTTTGTCGGCAGCTCGCCGGCCGAGCCTCGGCCCGAATCGTTCAAGGCGATGTACGGCGCCTTTCGCATCGACATCACGCAGCGCCTGCTCAAGGTCGCCCGGGTGACGAAGGACGGTATCAGCGTCAGCGGGGCCGACCTGCCCCCCGGCAAACACCAACTGACGCTGACGCTGACCGACACGCTGGGCCGTCAAACCCAGCAGGTGCTGTCTTTCGTGGTGCAGTAATCAGGGGATAAAGAAAAAATCGCCCAAGGTTTGGTCGTACAGGGCCGGCACCTGCTCGTGCCCCACGGTCTTGGCCAACTGCACCACCTCGTTGCGCACCGTCCTCACCACCCGGTCAAGCGGCACGCCGGGCTTGCTCATTTCCTTGATGAAGACGCGGGTGAACAGCCCGTTGGGGTCCTTGTCCTTGTCACCGAGGCGATCGAGCGCCTGCTGACCCGCACCGGCCGAAAAGATCACCATCTGCCCGGAGGCCGCCGATGCGGGGGCCAGGCCACGGCCACCGATGGCCCGGCCGCTCGACTTGAAAGGGTTGTCGCGACAGGCATCAACGATCGCCAGGCTAAAGCGTGCCTTGCGATCACTCAGGTCGTCCAGGATGCGCTGTAGCGGGATGGCCTCGTCCCTGACTTGCTCCTCAGAGTCGCCACGGATATCGACCGGCAGCAGGAAATTGGCCGGGCCAAGCTGCACGCCGTGGCCGGCAAAAAACACCACCACCTCGTCGCCGCCCTGGATGTCCTGGCGAAAGATGCGCAAGGCCTCCTTCATGCCGCGCTCAGTCAAATCCGTCCGCAGCGACACCTTGAAGCCCGCAGCCTCCAGGCTCTTGGCCATGACGCGGGCATCGGAGCGCGCATTGAGCAAGGCGGGCACGGCTTGGTAGCTGTCGTTGCCGATGACCAGGGCCAGACGTCTGCCAGAGAGCACGGCGGCCTTGGACGCTGAAGCGGCCACCGGCGCACTGGCAGGCGGCGGGGCGGGAGCGGCGGCTGCAGCGGGAGCAGCGGCGGGAGCTGCAGAGACAGCCGTTTGAAGGCGCTGCAGTTGTTCGCGCATCTCACGCATTTGCGCCGCCAACTCCTGCTCGCGCTCCTGGGCTTGCTTGGCAACGCGTTCCTGCTCTGCCCGGGCTTGGGCAAGCAAAGCTTGCTCGAGCCGACTTCTTTCCTCGGCCAGTCGCCTTTCTTCAGCCTGGCGCCTTTCTTCAGCCAGTCGCCGTTCCTCAGCCAGTCGCTTCTCCTCGGCCAATCGCCTTTCTTCAGCCAGGCGCTTTTCTTCGGCTTGCTTGCGCGCCTGCTCCTCGGCCAGACGTTTCTGCTCGGCCAAACGTCTCTCTTCGGCCAAACGCTTTTCTTCGGCAAGCCGCCTTTCTTCAGCCAAACGCTTTTCTTCGGCTTGCTTGCGCTCCAAAGCGAGCCGGTCTTCAAGCTCCTGCTGCTTCTTGCGCTCGGCCTGGGCATCGGCAGCCGCGGGCGGCGAGCCTGCCTGCGGCAGCGCCTGAGCCAAGACCGGGGATGCGGCAGGATCGGGGACGGCCAAAGCCCGATTCCTCAAGGTGGTGGGCAAGGCGACCAATGCGGCCGGGTCAACAGGAACCGAGCTGCCCGTGATGTCGTTGATCACCCTTTGCCCGTAGGCCTTGTACCAATCGGTCAGCTCCTGCTGAGCCGCTGTCAGAGGCAGCTGGTCACGCAACCTGGGCAGGTAAACGCGGACAGGCGACTTCGCCGTGGGAGGCACTGCCATGCGCTGTAAGAAATAAGCCACCAAGCCGTCCCGCGCATCAGCGAGCCCGCGAAACAGCAAGGTCTCACCGGGCGGCTTGAGGGTCTCACGCGACCAGGCAGCCCGGAGCTTAACGAATGGCGAGCCTTCTGCATCGATGGGGAAATCCTGCCGGACCAAGGCAAAACAGCCGCCAGAAAGTGAAGATCCGCGTGGGCTGCTGAGCAGTCCGACATTGCAGGTCGATCCTTCCGCCCAGTTCATCTGGCGGTTCTCGTAAAAATGGACCGTCAGCAGCTGATCGACCTGACCACGGTCCGACTGCTCGAGCCACACCACAAAGCCATCTTGCGGTGCGGTGTGCCCCGACTTGACCGGCTCCTTGACCCGAACCAGCCAGCGCCCCGGCGGAAGCGGGAACCGGGTGGTCTTGCCGAGCCGAAAGCCATGCTTGATGGTGAGCGCACCACTGACGAATTCGCTCTCCTGGTGGGGCACCTCCAGCTGTGCCCAAGCACCCTGAAGGGAAGACAAGCAAAAAAGCAGGAGTGCACAAAGCAGTTGTTTCATGGTCTTAAAGCCCTTGTCAACTGACGCCCCGGCATTCGGACGCCTATCGCCTGATTTTGCCAAAGTCCGAGGGGCGGCGCTGTTCGTGGCCACGGTCAATGCGGCGTGCGCTCGAGCGCCGACAAATCGAAGCCCCGGGCCTTGAGCCGCTCGAGCAAGGCCTGGTAACTCTGCGGGTCAGGCTGCGGCGCGCGCGACAAGATCCACAGATAGGCCCGCCGGGGTTCGCTGACCGCCGCCAGCTGGTATGAGTCGTCCAGATCGATCACCCAGTAATCGCCCCAGACAACGGGCAGGAAGGACAGCCACGCCGGCGCAAAGCGCACCTGCAGACGCGGCGAGTCGGCCGCACCGATCTGGCGGGCCAGCCCCTGGGCCTGGATCACCGTGCCATCGGCGCGGCGGCAGCTGTTGAGCACCTCGATCTGCCCGGCGCCCTGCAAGCGGTACTGGGCCTGGGTCTGCTCGGCGCATTTGCGCTGAAACCAGTTGGGGAACTTGGCAATTTCATACCAGGTGCCCAGATAGCGCTGAACGTCCAGACGCGCGATCGGCTGCAGCGCTGCAGGCTCGGCGTGTGCGCTGCCCGCGCCGCAGGTCAGCGCAGCGAGCAACAAGGCGGCCAGCAGGTGAACAGGCCGACGCAACCAGGGCCCTATCGGTCGGCGGCCCATCACGCGGTGCTCATTTCTTCTGACCCGCACGCTTGCCGCTGACATTGCGCGACCACTGAGAACGCGCACCTGCAGCCGGCGGCTTCATGAAGGCATCGCCCAGGTTGCCGGGGCCGGGCTCGGGCAGGGGCCGGCCGCTGTCGCGCCATTCCACCGCCGCGTCAAAGCCGTAGGTCTGGGCATAGCGCTTGAACCACAGGCCCTCGGGGGAGTGACGCGTCATGCCATCGAACAAGGTGGCAAACATCTGCGAATGCTCCAGCCCCATGCTGTCGATGGCCTGGTTGATCACGAGCTTGTGCATCATCAGCTGGTTCTTGGGCACGCCGGCCATGCGATCGGCCAGGCGCTGCACCGCGGCATCGAGCCGCCCGATCGGCGCCACCTCGGTGGCCAGACCCCAGGCGTGGGCGGTCTTGCCGTCGATCAGGTCGCCCGTGAGCATGAGCTGCTTGGCGCGCATCGCGCCAATCCGGTAGATCCACATGGCCGGGCTCGGGCAGCCCCAAATGCGCACGGGCATGTAGCCGATACGCGCCTTGTCCTCCATCACAATAAAGTCGCAGCAGGTGGCGATGTCGCTGCCACCGGCGGCCGCATAACCGTGCACCCGGGCGATGGTGGGCTTGTAAGAGCGCCACAAGCTCATGAAGTCTTCGGTGTTCTTCTTCATGAACTTGTAATCGATCATGGGATCCCAGGGCATGGGCTGGGTGATCTGGTTGGTCGAATCGCCCTCGGCGTACTCCTTGAGGTCGTAGCCCGCACAAAACGCGCTGCCCGCACCGCGCACCACGATCACGTGCACCCGGTCATCGGCATTGGCTGCCTCCACCGCCTGGCGAATCTCGCCGGGCATGTCGTCGTTGATCGCGTTAAGACGCTCGGGGCGGTTGAGCGTGAGGGTGGCAATGCGCCCCTGCACATCGAGCCTGAGGGTCGAGTAAACCTTGTCGGCCGGCCGACTGCGCAGGCGCGGGGCCGGCTCGGGCGCGGCGGTCGCAGTCTTGGCGCTGCGCTTGGGAGTTTTAACGGCGGGACGGGAGGGTTTGGGAGCGGCAGGTTTGGGCATGGCTGACTTTGTGGGGCAAGCAAAATGGGGTTTGGACATTTTGCCTCTGTTCAAGCCGTGCGCGAAAAGACGGATTGCTTCGTGCCTCTCAATGACACGGCGGGGGCAATCCAGGGTCAGCCTTCGAGCGACAGCCACATCTGCCGATCGCGCTCGGCGGTCCAGATGCGGGGGTCGGGATACCCGGTGGCCTCGTCGTAGGCGCGGGTCACGTCAAAGGGCATGCAATGGTTGAAGATCACCCAATGCCCATACTTGGGCTGTAGCTTGGCAAAGGCCGCTTCATAGACCTGTCGCAGCGGTTGGCCAGCGGCTGCGCCCGCGCTGACGGCCGCATAGAGGTCGCTGACAAAGTCGCGCGTGCCCTGCAAGCCGGCTTGCACCTGCTCGGGCGTCTGCAATGCGCTGCCGCGTCCGGGCACCAGCTTGTCGGGACGCAGCGCGGCAATGCGCTCGAGCGTCTGGGGCCAGTCCTTGAAGTAGGCATCGCCCGCGTAGGGGGTGGCGTCAAACTCGACCAGATCGCCGCTGAACAGCACTTTTTCCTGGGGCAGCCAAGCCACGGTGTCGCCCTTGGTGTGGCCACGCCCCAGTTGCAGCAGCTGCACCTCGAGCTTGCCCAGCCAGACCGTCATCTTGCCGGTGAAGGTCATGGTCGGCCAGGTCAGGCCTTCGGGCACGCTTTCGACATTGCGAAACAGGCGCGGGAAGCGGCCGATCTCGCTGTCCTTGTCGAACTGGCCGCGCTCGACGATGAGGTCGTAGGTGTCCTGGCTGGCGATGATCTGCTCGCCGCCCTCGGCCATGTAGGCCGATGCACCGAGCACGCGCACCGCATGGTAGTGGCTGAGCACCACGTACTTGATGGGCTTGTCGGTGACCTGCCGAATGCGCCGGATCACGTCCTGGGCCATCACCGGCGTGGCCTGGGTGTCGAGCACCATGACCGCATCGTCTCCGATGATGATGCCGGTGTTGGGGTCGCCCTCGGCGGTGTAGGCGTAGGCATGTTCGGACAGCCGATCGAAGCTGACTTTCTTTTCCTCCAGATCGGCGGCCGAGGCAAAGGTTTTGGTGCTGCTCATGGGGTGCTCCGTCAAGACAAGGAATAAGGGCTGTACAGGCTCAAGTGGGCACCGACTGGCTGCCGTCGTGCATCCAGGCGGCGTGCTGGGGCGCGCGCCGGGTCTGGCTCCACTCTTCGAGCATGTCCCACTTGACCTCGTCGAGGCGGGCGTGCATCTCGGGCGTGCCGCAATCGAAGGCCAGTTCCAGCCGGTGACCGTTGGGGTCAAAAAAGTAAATGCTCTTAAACAAGGTGTGGTCGGTCGGGCCGATGACCTCGATGCCGGCAGTCTGCAAGCGCTCGCGCGCCTCAAGCAGGGCCTCATAGGAGCCCACCTTGAAGGCCAGGTGCTGCACCCAAGCGGGCGTATTGCGGTCACGGTCCATTTCGGGCTGATCCGGCAATTCGAAAAACGCCAGCACATTGCCGTTGCCCGCATCCAAAAAGACGTGCATGTAGGGGTCGG
>CANHDQ010000111.1 GCA_947459405.1 Comamonadaceae bacterium | reverse complement strand
CGCTCAGAGCTGCTTGACCAGCACCTGGCTCTTGCGGTTGAGGTTGTAGCTGCGCTGGCGCGCTTCGGGCAGCCAGTCGATAGCCACCGGCTGAAAGCCGCGCTTGAGGAACCAGTGCATGGTGCGCGTGGTCAGCACGAAGATGCTGCTCAAGCCCATGGCGCGCGCGCGTTGTTCGATGCGCTTGAGGATGCGCTCGCCATCGCCTTGTCCCTGACTTTGCGGCGAGACGGTCAGCGCCGCCATTTCGGCCGTCTTGGCCTGCGGGTAAGGGTAGAGCGCGGCGCAGCCAAAGATCACGCCGTCGTGCTCGATCACGGTGTACTGCCCTGCGTCGCGTTCGATCTCGGTGCGGTCGCGCTTGACCAGCGTGCCGTCTTTCTCGAAGGGCTCGATCAGCTGCAAGATACCGCCGACGTCATCGACGCTGGCCTCGCGCAGGCTCTCGAGCTTTTCGTCGATCACCATGGTGCCGATGCCATCGTGCACATAGACCTCGAGCAGCAAGGCGCCGTCGGTGGCAAAGGGCAGGATGTGGGTGCGCTCGACGCCGGCCTTGCAGGCGCGCACACAGTGCTGCAGATAAAAGGCGGTATCGCTCGGTTGCTGGGGCTTGGGCAATTCGGCCAGCAGCCGCTCGGCCAGCTCGAGCGGCATCTCGGTGTCGATCGGGTTGTCGTCGCTCTCAGGCTCGCCCGGCTGTATGCGGATGCCGGGTATTTCGGTCAGGAAAATCAGCTTGTCGGCCTGCAACTCGATGGCCACCCGTGTGGCCACCTCCTCCATGGTCAGGTTGAACGCTTCGCCGGTGATGGAAAAACCAAAGGGCGACAGCAGCACCATGGCGCCCATCTCCAGCGTCTGCCGGATGCCTTGCACATCGACTTTGCGAACCAGGCCCGAGTGCTTGAAGTCGACGCCGTCGACGATGCCCACGGGCCGCGCGGTGATGAAGTTGCCCGAGATCACCCGCACGGTCGAGCCGGCCATGGGCGTATTGGGCAGCCCCTGGCTGAAGACGGCCTCGATCTCGTAGCGCAGCTGGCCGGCCGCCTCCTGCGCGCAATCGAGCGCCACGCTGTCGGTGATGCGCATGCCCTGGGCGTACTGCGGCTGGTGCCCCTTGGCCGCCAGCTGTTCATTGACCTGCGGCCGAAAGCCGTGCACCAGCACGATCTTGACGCCCATGCTTTGAATGAGGGCCAGGTCCTGCGCGATGTGCTGGAGCTTGCCCGCGGCAATGGCCTCGCCAGCCATGCCCACCACGAAGGTCTTGCCCCGGTGCAGGTGGATGTAGGGCGCCACAGAGCGAAACCAGGGCACGAAGGTAAAATTGAAGACGGCTGACATCAAGGGTTCCGGGGTTGATGCGGCCGATTTTGACCGAAGTTCTCCTTCGCCTGGCCTCCCGCCCTCGCTTGCCTGCCGCCTGGCTGCGGCATCTGTTCCTTGGCTGCCACACCTTCGCCTTCTGTCCCGCTGCACCTGGAGTTTGCGCAAAGCCTGCCTGTCTCGGGCAGGCGCGAGGACATTGCCCGTGCCATCGACAGGCATCAGGTGGTCATTGTGTGTGGCGAAACCGGCTCGGGCAAAACCACCCAACTGCCCAAGATTTTGTTGGGCATGGGCCGGGGCAGCGTCAACCATCCGGGCCAGCGCGGTCACCTGATTGGACACACCCAGCCGCGCCGCGTCGCGGCCTCCAGCGTGGCCAAGCGCATTGCCGAGGAGCTCAAAACGCCGCTCGGTGAAGTGGTGGGCTACAAGGTGCGCTTTCAGGACCGCCTCGCGCCGGGCGCCTCGGTCAAGCTCATGACCGACGGCATTTTGCTGGCCGAAACCCAGACCGATCCGCTGCTGCGGGCCTACGACACCCTAATCATCGACGAGGCGCACGAGCGCAGCCTGAATATCGACTTCTTGCTCGGTTACCTGCGCCAGCTGTTGCCCCGGCGGCCCGATCTGAAGCTGATCATCACCTCTGCGACCATTGACGCGCAGCGCTTTGCAGACTACTTTGCCCAGCCGGGCCGCCCCAAGGCGGAGCACGCCCCCTCGGGGGGCAACGACCCGCGAAGCGGTGGAGCGTGGGGGCCCTTAACCCCCGCGCCGGTGATCATGGTCTCCGGCCGCACCTACCCGGTGGAGATGCGCTACCGCCCCTTCGAGGAGTCGCGTGAGCACGATCTGAACGACGCGCTGGCCGACGCGGTCGACGAGCTCTGGCGCGGCGGCGCGCAGGCGGGCGACATCTTGGTGTTCTTGCCTGGCGAGCGTGAGATCCGTGAGGCGGCCGATCATCTGCGCAAGCACCTGGCGCACCAGCCGGTTCTGCGCGCGGCCGAGGTGCTGCCGTTGTTTTCGCGGCTGTCGCAAGCCGAGCAGGACCGGATTTTTGAGCCCCATGGCGGGCGGCGCATCGTACTGGCCACCAATGTGGCCGAGACGTCGCTGACAGTGCCTGGCATCCGCTTTGTGATCGACAGCGGCACCGCGCGCGTCAAGCGCTACAGCTTTCGCAGCAAGGTCGAACAATTGCTGGTCGAGCCGATCTCGCAGGCCGCTGCCAACCAGCGGGCCGGGCGCTGCGGCCGGGTGGCCGAGGGCATCTGCATCCGGCTCTACGACGAGCAAGATTTTCAGGGCCGCCCGCCCTTTACCGACCCGGAGATCTTGCGCAGCTCGCTGGCCTCGGTGATTTTGCGCATGAAGGCTCTGCGTCTGGGCAGCGTGGAAGAATTCGCCTTCATCGAGCCGCCTCAGCGGCGGGCGATTACCGATGGCTACCAACTGCTCGGCGAGCTCGGCGCGGTGGACGACTTCAACGAGCTCACGCCGATCGGCCAGGCTCTGGCCAGGCTGCCGCTCGATCCGCGTGTGGGCCGCATGCTGCTGGAGGCGCGCGATCGCCGTGCCCTGCAAGAGGTGCTGGTCATCGCCAGCGCCTTGAGCGTGCAAGATGTGCGCGATCGCCCGCTGGACAAGCAGGCGCAGGCCGATCAGCGGCATGCCCAGTTCGATGACGAGAAAAGCGAGTTTGTCTCCTACCTGCGCCTGTGGGACTGGCTGCACCACGCGCGCGGCGGCTTGCCGGCGCGCGCCATGCCCGCGCGCGGTCTGGGTCAGCGCGAAAGCGCTGCCTCTGCGGGCGATCCGGGGCACAAACTGTCGAACCGCCAGTACGAAAACCTGCTTCGTGAGCACTACATCAATGTGCGCCGCGTGCGCGAGTGGCGCGACATCCACTCCCAGCTCGTCAGTGTGGTGGGCGAGCAGGGCTGGAAACCCAATCTGGAGCCGGCCAGCTACGAGCAACTGCATCTGTCGATGCTCTCGGGCCTGTTGGGCAACATCGGCTGCAAGAGTGACGAGGAGGACTTTTATCTCGGCGCGCGCGGCATCAAGTTCCACCGCCATCCCGGCTCGCGCCTGTCCAAGCGGCCGGGCCGCTGGATCGTGGCAGCCGAGCTGGTCGAGACCACGCGCCTGTTTGGCCGCTGCATGGCCGCCATTGAGCCTCAGTGGCTCGAGCAGGTCGGCTCCCACCTGCTCAAAAAGCAGCTGCTCGATCCGCACTGGGAGAAGAAAGCCGCACGGGTTTCGGCCTTGGAGCGGGCCACGCTTTACGGGCTGGTGATCTACAACAACCGGCGCGCCGACTACGGCGCGATCGACCCCGCCGGCGCCCGTGAAATTTTTATCCGGCAGGCGCTGGTGGGCGACCAGTGGGAGAGCAAGCTGCCCTTTCTGGCGGCCAATCACAAGCTGATTGCGCAGGTGCAGGAACTCGAACACAAGCAGCGCCGGCAAGACGTGTTGGTTGACGACGAGCTGATCTTTGCCTTCTACGACGGCCAAGTGCCGGCCGAGATCCACAATGGCGCGGCGTTCGAGCGCTGGTGGAAGGACGCTTCGCGCGCCCAGCCGCGCCTCTTGTTTCTCAGCCGCGAAGAGCTCATGCGCCACGAGGCTGCGGGCATCACCACCCAGGCCTTTCCCAGGACGGTTCGACTGGGCGGCGTCGACTGCAGCGCAAGCTACCTGCATGAGCCCGGCGATCCCAAGGACGGGGTGACCGTGGACGTGCCGCTGTTCGTGCTCAACCAGGTCAGCGAAGAGCGCTGCGAGTGGCTGGTGCCCGGCATGCTCAAAGACAAGATCCAGGCCCTGCTCAAAAGCCTGCCGCAAAAATCGCGTGGCCGCTTTGTCCCGCTGCCCGAAAGTGCTGCACGCCTGGCCGCCGAGCTGTCGGTGCCCGAAGTCTTTGGCGACGGCTTTCTGACCGACGCGCTGCTCAAAAAGGTGCGCCAAGAGACCAGTCTCGATATCAAGCGCAACGACTTCAAGCTGGACATGCTCAGCGCGCATTTGTTCATGAACCTGCGCGTGGTCGACGAGCACGGCCGCCAACTCGCGATGGGCCGCAACCTTGGCGCGCTCAAGGCCGAATGGGGCAGTAAAGCCAGAGGCGCCTTCCAGGCGCTGGCCCAGCTCAAGGACAAACTGGGGTCTGAGAAATTGGGGTCTGACCCCAATTTCGGCGGGCCTGAGCAAGCTGCTCGACCCAAGGCCTTGCCCACGGCGGTCAAGACGGTCGCGGCTGCGCCGTCTGCCGCACAGCCCGCGGCCCACAAGGCCGAGCAGAGGTACGTCGACTGGTCTTTTGGCGAGTTGCCCGAATTGATGGAAATCGGCAAGGGTGGCCAGACCCTGATCGGCTTTCCAGCCTTGGTCGACGCGGGCGACGCGGTGACCCTGGAAGTCTTTGATGAACCCGATCTGGCCGCCGCCAAGCACCGCAAAGGGCTGGGGCGCCTTTTCGCGCTGCAGACCAAGGACGCGCTCAAGTACCTGGAAAAGAACCTGCCCGACCTGCAGAAAATGTCGGTCGCCTACATGAGCCTGGGAACGGCCGACGAACTCAAAGTCCAGATCATCGAGGTGGCCGTCGCCAGGGCCTTTCTGCAAGAGCCGCTGCCGACCGATCAAGCTGGCTTCAGAAAGCGGGTGGAGGAGGGCAGAGGCCGCCTGACGCTCATCGCCAACGAAGTCGCCCGCTTGGCCAGCGTCATCCTCGCCGAATACGCCACGGCCGCGCGCAAGATCAAGGACACCAAGAACGCCCCAGATGCAACTGCCGACTGCAGCCAGCAGTTGCAGCGCCTGCTGCCCAAGCACTTCATGGCCACCACCCCGTGGCCGCAGCTGCAGCACTTTGCCCGCTACCTCAAGGCCATCACGCTGCGTCTGGACAAACACCGCGCCGACCCTGCGCGTGACGCCCAGCGCCTGAGCGAGCTGCGCCCGCAAGATCAGCGTTACTGGCGCCTGGTGGCCGAGCGCAAGGGGGTGCAAGACGAGCGCATGCTCGAATTCAGGTGGTTGCTTGAAGAGTTGCGCGTGAGCTTTTTCGCGCAGGAGCTCAGAACGCCGCAGCCGGTGAGCCTCAAGCGGCTGGACAAGGCCTGGGCGCAATTGACGCACTGACCGTCTGCCGGTCAGCCGTCTGCCCGGCCATTGCCTCAGATTTGATCAGGTCTGATCAGACCTTGGGTCTGCCGCGCCAGCGACGCCACAGCGCTGGCCCGATCAGCAGGGCTGCGGCAATGGCCAGCAGGCTCCCCGACAGCGGGCGTGTGATGAAGGTGTCCCATTGCCCCTGGCTGATGGTCAGGGCTTGGCGCATGGATTGCTCGGCCATCGGCGCCAGGATGAGGCCCACGATCAGCGGCGCGGCCGGAAAGTCAAAGCGTTTCATGACGTAGCCGATCAGGCCAAAGACGAAGAGCAGGCCGACATTGAAAACCGAGTTGCCTGCGCCGTACACGCCGGCCACCGAGATCACGATGATGCCCGCATAAAGCCAGGGCGGCGGAATCTTGAGCAGCTTGACCCACAGTCCGACCAACGGCAAGTTGAGCACCAACAAGATCACGTTGCCGATGTACAGGCTCGCGATCAAGGTCCAGATCAGGCTGCTTTGCGAGCTGAACAGCTGCGGCCCGGTCTGTATGCCGTAGCCCTCGAAGGCCGAGAGCATGATGGCCGCCGTCGCAGACGTCGGAATGCCCAGGGTCAGCAGAGGCATGAGCACGCCTGCGGCGGCCGCGTTGTTGGCCGCCTCCGGGCCGGCCACGCCTTCGATCGCACCACGACCAAATTCTTCCGGGTGCCGCGAGAGTTTCTTTTCGGTGTAATAAGACAGCAAGGTGGGCAGCTCGGCCCCGCCGGCTGGCAGCGCGCCGATCGGAAAGCCAAACAGGGCGCCGCGTATCCAGGCCTTCCAGGAGCGCGCCCAGTCGGCCGCGCTGAGCCAGAGGCTGCCGCTCATCTTCATCACCTCGCCGCCCTTGGCCTGTCGGCCCTGCCAGGCCAGGTAAAGCGCTTCGCCGACCGCAAATAAGCCCACTGCTGCCACCGTGACCTCGATGCCATCGAGCAACTCGGGCCGGCCGAAGGTAAAGCGCGGCTGCCCGGTTTGCAGATCGATCCCCACCATGCCCAGCAGGAGGCCGGCTGCCAGGCTGATCAGGCCGCGAAGCAGCGAGCTGCCCAGCACAGCCGAGACGGCCACCAGCGACAACACCATCAGGCTGAAATACTCGGCCGGCCCGAAGGCCAGTGCCGCCTCCACCACCACCGGCGCAGCAAAAGTCAGGGCCAGCGTGCCGATGGTGCCAGCCACAAAGCTGCCGATGGCGGCAGCAGCCAGCGCCTGACCGGCGCGGCCACGCCGGGCCATTTGGTTGCCTTCAAGCGCGGTGACGACCGAAGCCGACTCTCCCGGTGTGTTGAGCAAAATCGAGGTGGTCGAGCCACCATAGGCCGCGCCGTAGTAGATGCCCGCGAACATCACAAACATGCTGGTGGCTGGCACGTGGTAGGTCAGGGGCAGCAACAGCGCAATCGTGAGGGCCGGCCCGATCCCCGGCAGCACGCCCACCAGCGTGCCGACCAGGCAGCCGACAAAGCCCCAGAGCAGGGTGGTGGGCTGCAGGGCGTTGGAAAAGCCGGCGAGCAGCGCGGAAAAAGCGTCCATGGCCGGTTTCTGGGCTTAGATGCCGAGCGGCGCGAAGGCCGGTCCAAGTCCCACGCCCAGCAGGCGTGCAAACACCAGCCAGAACACCGCGGCGATGGCGCTACAGATCAGCAGCGACTTGCCGCCCAAGGGCGCGTCAAAAGCGCGGGCGATACACATGCCGCACAAGGCCGCTGGCAGCACGAAGCCCAGGGGCACGACCAGCAGCATGAAGAGCGCACCGCCGGCCAGCAGGCTCAGCAGGCGGGCCAGAGAACCGGGCAGGGCTGTCTGCTCGGGGTTGAGGCTTTCGTCAGGCTGGTGCCCCCGCAAGGCGCTCAGGGCGTAGCAGGCGCCGGCCAGAGACAGCCCAGCGACCACCCCGGCGGGAACCAAGCTGGCCCCCACGGTCATCTCCATGAGGGACTGCGGGATGACGCTGACCTGCCAGGCCGCCACCGCACAGACGAGCAGCAACGCCAGCGCCACGCGCAGCGGCGTCATGCCAGGCCCAGCTCCTTCATGACCGCTTCGGTCTTGCTGATGTCCGAGGCCAGCTCGCGCTGAAACGGCTGTTCGGTCATGAAGACATCGGTCCACTTGCGCGTCTCGAGCTCCTTTTGCCAGGCGGGCGATCGGACGATGGCCGTCATCAGATTGATCAGCGCCTCGCGTTGGGCTGCGCTGATGCCAGGGGCGGCAAACACCCCGCGCCAGTTGGCCATGGTCACGTTCAGGCCCAGTTCGCTCATGGTCGGCACATTGACGCCGGGTATGCGGCGGCTGCCCGAAGTGGCCAGCGGGATCATGCGGCCGGCTTTGATTTGCTCCTCGAACTCGGAATAGCCCGAGATGCCCGCGCTCACCTGTCCGCCCAGGATGGCGGCATTGGCTGGGCCGCCGCCTGCAAAGGCGACATAAGCGCCCTCACGCGGATTGCGCCCGAGTGCCTTGATCATCAGGCCCAGGATCAGGTGATCGGTGCCGCCGGCACTGCCACCGGCCACCGAGACCGCCTTGGGATTGGCCTTGAGGGCGTCGGTGAGTTCTTTCCAGGTTTTGATCTTGCCATTGGCTGGCACCACCACCACCCCGGCTTCTTCGGTCAGGCGGGCAATCGGTGTGACGTCCTTCATCGTCACCGGGCTCTTGTTGGCGATGGCAGCGCCGACCATCACTGAGCCGCCGATCATCAGGCTGTTGCCCTGTCCCTTGCGCTGGTTGACGAAGCGCGGCAAACCCACCATGCCGCCGGCGCCCCCCACGTTCTCGAACTGCATGTTGCCCACCAGACCGGCGGCCTTGGCCGCGCGCTCGATCGCGCGCGCCGTGCCGTCCCAACCGCCGCCTGGCGCTGCGGGCACGAACATATTGATGGTGTCGAACATGGGCTTGGCCTGCGCCCAGCCCGGCAGTGCGATGCCGGTGCCGGCTGCGGCGCCCCACTTGAGAAATTCCCGCTTGCTCACCCTCATGAAAATCTCCTTGTAAGGTTCTGGCCCCTGGGACTGCTTTGCACAGCGTGGTGGCCCGGGTCCATCTAAATTCTCTATTGTTCGTCATCTGCAAGCGTTTGAGCCGCTGCCTTGCTGTCTGAATGATTCAGTGAATACCCTAGGCAGGCGCTGCATCGTGATTTTTTGTGCCGGCTAGCCTCGTTATGGCGAGGCGCTTGCCCGTCTGCGTCATCGCGGGGTACGCAGCGCTACCCCATCATTGGAGGCGCGCGCCCACCCCGTCATTGGAGGCGCGCCCCCACCCGGTCATTGCGAGGCGCGCAGCGCCGTGGCAATCCATGCCTTTGCGTTGCCGCCAATGGATCGCTTCGTTCGTCGCGATGACGGACTTGGGGCGCGACAACAAGGCCGCAGGCTCTGGGCCTGTCGTATGCTTTCGGGCCGGCGTTGTATCGGTCAGCCGGCTGTTGAAGGAGTGAACTTTGGAAGATCCCGACAAACTCGCGCACTGGCTCGCGCAAGAGGCAAAGGTCAAAGCGGCCTTGGCCGGCGGGGCGGGGCCGGGTGTGGCTCGCCCGGAGCAGGT
>CANHDQ010000110.1 GCA_947459405.1 Comamonadaceae bacterium | reverse complement strand
GCTCCGCACAGGCGACCGTTTGGCCTGTGATATCTGGACCTCTCTGACTTTCCCTTCTCACCGGCCCTGCGTCAGCAGCGGCAGATTCCGCATCTCCTCCACCACCGAACGCTGCGACAAAGGCGCCTACTGGGCCCGCGTGACCGTCTCCAGCGGCCAAGGAGCGAGTTCCCACCACCGCGTCACCCGTGTCGCCCTCCCCTTCGCATCGGCTGAGGCGGCGCATCTGGTGGCCCTGACCCATGGCTGGCTGCAGACTCTGCGTGCCGCCCTGAGCTGACCCGACCCGGGCCAGCAATTTCTGGCGGAATCTTGCGAAACCGCCTTGTCCCCGCCGCACCCGCCCCGGGTGGATCGGCAATTTCTTTGAAAGGCTCGACCATGAGCAACAAAATCTACGTGGGCAATCTGCCCTATTCCATTGATGACGCCGCCCTGCGCCACAACTTTTCTCAATACGGTGTCGTCGCCTCTGCCAAAGTGATGACAGACCGCGACTCTGGTCGCTCCAAGGGCTTTGGCTTCGTCGAGATGGGCAGCGCGCAAGAAGCACAGGCGGCCATCGGCGGACTCAACGGCATGTCGGTCGAAGGCCGGGCCATCGTGGTCAACCTGTCTCGCCCCAAGGAATCCACAGGCGGCGGCTACGGCAACCGCCCGGCCTACTGAGTCGGCAACCCGCAAACCCTCCACATCCTGACCCGGCCCGGTCATCGCGGCGAGGGCTGTGAGGGTCGGGAACGCAGCGACGCGGCAGTGCGGCGCCCATCGCTGAGTCCAGCACGATTGCTTTATCCTTGCGACCTGCTTGCAAGGAGCCGACATGAGCTGGCCTGTGATGGTGTTTGACATTGAATCGATCCCGGATATCGCGGGCATGCGTGCCCTCGGGCTGGCCAGCGGGGCCGATGACGCCCAAGCCCATGCGGCCTGGGCGGCGCAGCGCGCAGCCGATGGCAAGAGCGACTTTGCCCCCTTGCATTTGCAGCGGGTCCTGGTGATCTCTTGTGTCTTTCGCAATGCCGAGGGGCTGCGCATCCATTCTTTTGTCGATCGCGAACCGGAAGGTGTCAGCCAGGAGGGCCGCATCATCCAGACTTTTTTCAACACGGTAGAAAAGCATGTGCCCCAGCTGGTCAGCTGGAACGGCGGCGGCTTTGACCTGCCGGTGCTGCACTACCGGGGCCTGCAGCACGGAGTGGTGGCGAGCAAGTATTGGGACATGGGCGAAGGTGGGGACCACGACAGCCGCGAGTTCAAGTGGAACAACTACATCGGCCGCTACCACATGCGCCATCTGGACCTGATGGATTTGCTGGCCATGTACAGCCCCAAGAACAACGCGCCCCTCGATGGCCTGGCCAAGTTGTGTGGCTTTCCGGGCAAGCTCGGCATGGACGGCTCGGCCGTCTATGGCGCCTACCGGGAGGGCAAACTCGAGGACATTCGGCGCTATTGCGAAACCGATGTCATGAACACCTACCTGCTCTACTGCCGGTTTCAGAAGATGCGTGGCGGTCTGCTCGAGGCCGAATATGAGCAGGAGATCGCGCAGGTCAAGACCACCCTGGCCGAGCTGGCCCGCAGCGAGCCGCATTGGCAGCAATACCTCGACGCCTGGGCCTGAGCCGACCCGCAAGGGCCAGCGGGAGTCAGCCGGCCTGAGACAATCGGGCCATGAGTTCTACGCCCCCCCAAGCCGCTGAGGCACCCGCTGCAGCCGGCGATGTGTTTTGGATCGAGTCCCTGGACATGGATGCACAGGGCATTGCCCATCGCCCCGATGGCAAGGTCGTGTTCGTCGAAGGAGCCCTGCCCTTCGAACGCGTGACCGCCCAGATCCTGCGCAAGAAAAGCAGTTACGAAAAGGCAAGCGTCCAGCAGGTGCTTGGCGAGTCGTCTCAGCGCGTGCGGCCGGCGTGCCCGCACTTTGGTCTGCACCACGGGGCCTGCGGCGGCTGCAAGATGCAACACCTGCACCCGAGCGCGCAGGTCGCCGTCAAGCAGCGCGTGCTTGAGGACAACTTTGCCCATCTGGGCAAGCTGCGCGCCGAGCGGCTGCTGCGGCCGATCGAAGGCCCGGCCTGGGCTTACCGGTTTCGCGCGCGCCTGTCGGTGCGTTATGTGCGCAAGAAGGACACGGTCCTCGTCGGCTTTCACGAGCGCAAAAGCCAGTACGTGGCCGATATCCAGCAGTGCCGGGTATTGCCCCAAGAGGTCAGCGACATGCTCATGCCGCTGCGCGCGCTCATTGGCAGTTTGCAGGCGCGCGAGACCTGCCCGCAGATCGAGTTGGCCTGCGGCGAAGTCGGTGGCCAGCGCATCACCGCGCTGGTGCTGCGGCACCTCGAACCCCTGAGTGCGGCCGACGCCCAGAAGCTGCGCGAATTTGCTGCCGAGCGGCCTGGCCTGCAATGGTGGCTGCAGCCCAAGGGGCCCGATACGGTGCATCTGCTCGACGAAGGCGGGCCGCAGCTGGCCTATGACTTGCCCCACTTTGGCATCGTCATGCCCTTCAAGCCAACCGATTTCACCCAGGTCAACCCCTACATCAACCAGGTGCTGGTCGAGCGCGCCTTACGGCTGCTCGAGGCCCAGCCCAATGAGCGGGTCATTGATTGGTTTTGCGGTCTGGGCAATTTCACGCTGCCTCTGGCCAGTCAAGCCCGCGAGGTCCTGGGCATAGAAGGCAGCAGCGCCCTGGTCGCCCGCTCGCGCGAGAACCTCGATTACAACCGGGCACGGCGCCAGGATTTGGGTCTGCCGGATTTGTGCACGACCCATTTTGCAGCGCGCAATCTGTTTGAAATGACGCCCGATCAACTCGCTGCCGATGGAGCGGCCGACAAGTGGCTGGTCGATCCGCCGCGCGAAGGCGCCTACGAGCTCTTCAAGGCGCTGGCCGCTCTGCACCCTATGGGCCAGCAGCGGGCGCGCATCCACAAGGACGGTCAAAAGACCGAAGAATTCTTCATCCCCCCCGTCACGCCACCGGCTCATTGGCAAGCGCCCAAGCGCATTGTCTATGTCAGCTGCAACCCGGCCACACTGGCGCGCGACGCCGGCTTGCTGGTGCACGAAGCGGGCTACCGCTGCGTCGCCGCAGGTGTGGTCAATATGTTCCCGCACACCGCGCATGTTGAGAGCATGGCGGTGTTCGAGCGCGAGGACACCTGAGCCGACTAGGCCCTAGGGCGGCGCTCGGCCAGACAGGTGCTGAGGTGCTGATGCGAAGGCCGATGGATTGCTTCGTTCCTCGCAATGACAAACCGGAGGCGCAATGACAAACCGGGGGCGCAATTACAAACTGCGGGCGCAAACCGGGGCGCAACGACGCGGCCAGACGTGGCCTGACGGGGCAAGCCTGCCTTAGCCGGCCGCTTTCTGATCGGCCGCCTTCTGGTCGGCAGGTGCCTCTTTGGCAGGTGCGGCTTTTTCTTCGGCCTGCTTGGCTGCAGGCTGGGGCAGTTGGGGCTTGCATTCGGCCAGCACCGTCACGCTCTGGCCCGCAAACGACAGTACATTTTGTGCAGCGCAGATCACCGACTTGCGGCTGCCCCAGTCCGATGCATCGAGTGCCTTCTTGATCGACTGCAAGCTCGCCTCTTCGGCCTTGCCAGTCGACAAGATGCGCAGCGCGCCCATGCCCAGGTGGCGCTCGGGGCTGAGTGCTTTTTCTTTCGCGTAGGCTGCCTCAAGGTCCTTGAGGGTCACCCCAGGCGCCAAGGCCGAGCGCACGGCCTGCCACTGCTGGGCCTGCAGACGCAGCGGCTCGATTTCTTTCTGAGCTGCCTCAAGGGCGGGCGTGACCTCTTCGAGCTTCTTGCTTGCTTGCTCGTTGCGCTCGGTCATGGTCTGAACCTTGGCCGCATCGACCCCGACTCGGGTGTGCAGGTTCCAGGCATAAACACCGGCCACGACCGCGCCGATCAGGAGGAAAACTTCAAGCACCAGGCGTTTCATGTTGCGGCCTCGCTTCAATTGGTGGCAATCGGGCGGCCGTTTTGCGGCTGGACCGGTCGCGCGGCAACTTTGTAGGGAAACCGCAGGATCTGCTCGGGCGAGATGTTGACCGGCTCCTTGAGCACGTAGTAGCGCATGTTCTCGCTACACGGTGGCGTGCTGAGCGAGCCGTCGTAGCGGAAGAACTTCATGTCGCGCGGCAACAAATTGGCCGGGTTGAAGGTCACGCCCTCAGGCTTGACTTCTGGCCCCTCCTTGCCCGGCATATGCGACCAAAGCAGCTTGATGCCCGGGTTCTCATTGCCTTCCTTGAGCAGCACCACCACGGTCACCATCTTGCCGTTGAGGTCGCGGTGCAGAAAATGGATGCCCATAGGAGCGGGCTTGCCATCGATTTGCTCGCCGCTGGGGCGCTGAAAGGTCAGGCTGACCAGTTCGTAGGGCAGGCTGTCGATGCGCATGCGGCTGCCAGGCGCCACATTGACCACCACCGTCTTGCCGTCGTTGACCATGGCCAGCGGGCCGTTGCGGTAGTCCTGCACCAAATCGTACTTGACGCGCATCAGGGGGCCGGCAATATTGATCGGCGCCTGGTTGCGACCGCGCGCGCACATGGCGTAACGCTCGCCCCAGTTCTCGGGACCCAAGGGGCCCTCGAAGGCCCAGGGTGGCAGGCCAGCGCCCGGCTTGGGCTCGCTCTTTTGACGAGCGGCCTCCTCCAGACGTCGCTCGGCCTGGCTTTTCGGCGCATCGGCCGCCTTTGCCTCGGCGGCACCTGCCGGCTCAGACTGCGCCTGCGCTTGGCTCGGGGTCTCCGCACTGGCCGGCGGGCTCTGCGCCAACTGTTGGCAGCTTTGCAGCACCTCGACCTTCTGTCCGGCCGAAGCCAGCGCATTTTGCGCGGCGCAGATGACC
The DNA here is from genome assembly GCA_947459405.1 of Comamonadaceae bacterium. Taxonomy (GTDB): domain Bacteria; phylum Pseudomonadota; class Gammaproteobacteria; order Burkholderiales; family Burkholderiaceae_C; genus Polaromonas. The sequence goes on along the minus strand of CANHDQ010000110.1, from coordinate 4,275 downwards.
GCCTTGCGTGAGCCCCAGTCGGCCGTATCGAGTGCCCGCGTGAAGGCATCGACGGCTGCCGCATCGGCGCTGCCCTTGGTCAGCAGGCGCAGCGTGCCCAGGCCAAGCTGGCGCTCCGGGCTCAGCGGAGCCTTCTCCTTGCGGTAGGCCGCTTCGAGATCGCGCAGCAGATCGCCGTTAGAAAAAACAGACTTGTACACACTCAACTGTTCGGCCTGCTCGCGCAGCGGCGCCAATTCGGCCTGCACCTGCTCGAGCGTCGCCTCGGCCTCGGCCAGCTTGGTCACCGCGCCGGCGGTCTGCGGCGTCAATTCAGCCACCTGCGCGGCTGCAGCGGCGCCCGCCTGGTAGCGCAACCAGCCAAAGGCAGCGGCAGCGCCAAGGGCGATGACGAGCAGGAGGTCGAAAACGGTGCGCTTCATGGGTCAGATCACCAGCAGGGTTGTTGAGAGTCGGATGGAGGGGGGAAAACTTAAGGAGAAGAACGACAAAGACGCCTTTGAACTGCCCGGCAAATGGATGAGGGCACTCGGCTGAGCCCCATGGACAGCCACAACCCGCAGACGAGGCACTCGGGTGGCACGGCCCAGGGCCAAAGCGGCCAGGCCGGAGATCCACACAGGGTGTCTGACAGAGCCGCTCAAACCCTGCCCCCCAAATTAAAGCGCACCGTACCGATCTCATCGAGCTGACGCTGCTCGCGCCTGGCACTGCTGGACTTGACGCGCTCCACATCTTGCTCGAGCAAGGACTGCATCTTCAGGCGCTCGCGCTCGGCAACCAGCAGCCGCTGGCGCGTTTGCGCCATGGCGCGCTCGAGCTGTGCCTTGTCCTGATCGACCCTCTCGATCAGGGTCATGATCTGGTCGGCAAACTGCCGTCGGTTGAGCGTCTCGAGCATGCCGGTGCTCACGTCGCCGGCCTGCGGCGGGCGCAGGTAATCACGGTGCAGCCCCAACAAGCGCTCACGGCTGGCCTGCAAGCTGTTCATGCGGTCGCGCAGGGCCTGCAGCGCAAGCTGAAGCCGGTTGACCTCCTCTTGGGCCTTGGTGAGCAAAACGCTCCAGCACGGACGGGGTGAGTTCATGGCAAGGTCAGGGTTTGGGCAAGGCCTCAATGGCCGCTGATCACGCTCAGCAGGCCCTGGCGAGACGACGATTCGTCCTCACCGATGTGCATGTCCTGCCGCAGAAAATGTTCCATCGCCGGTCGCAGCCGGATGGCCTCATCAAGGTCGGGATTGCTGCCCGCCTCATAGGCACCGACCTGGATCAGATCAATGTTTTGCTGGTAGAGCGACCACAGCCGCCTGAAACGGTTGGCCACCTTCAAGTCGTCCGGGCTGAGCAAGGACTGCATCAGACGCGAAATCGATCCGTTGAGGTCTATGGCGGGGTAATGCGCGGCGTCGGCGAGCTTGCGCGAGAGCATCACCTGCCCGTCCAGCGAGGCACGGGCAATGTCGACAATTGGGTCTTGTGCGTCGTCGCCCTCGGCCAGCACGGTGTAGATCGCGGTGATCGATCCATGACCATGACGGCCAGGGCCGGCGCGCTCGATCAGGTTAGGCAGCAAGCCAAATACCGAGGGAGGATAACCCTTGGCCGTTGGCGGCTCGCCAATAGCCAAACCCACCTCGCGCTGGGCATGGGCCACCCGCGTCAGGCTGTCCACGAGCATCAGGACATCCTTGCCCTGGTCACGAAAGTATTCGGCAATCAGATGGGTCATCTGCGCCGCCTTGAGTCGCAGCACCGGCGAGACGTTGGCCGGCGAGGCCACCACCACCGCCTTGGCCAGACCCTGGACACCCAGTGTTTCCTGGATGAAAGCCTGCACCTCACGACCACGCTCGCCGATCAGCCCGATCACGACCACGTCGGCCCGGGTAAAGCGCGTGAGCATGCCCAGCAGCACGCTCTTGCCCACGCCCGATCCCGCAACCAGGCCGATGCGCTGGCCGCGGCCAATGGTGAGCAGACCGTTGATGGCTTTGACGCCCACATCGAGCACCCGATCGATCGGGCCGCGCTCCATCGGATTGACGGGCAGGCCCAGCATCGACAGGCGCGTGTCACAGCGCGGAGCGGGCATGCCGTCTAACGGCTCACCTCGGCCATCGATCACCCGGCCAAGCAACTGGGGCCCCAAGCACACCTGAGCGGCACCGGGCACCACGCGCACCAAAGCGCCCGGCCCTATTCCCACCGGCTCGGTGAACGGCATCAAAAAAAGCGTCTTGTCCTGAAAGCCCACCACCTCGGCCTCGACCCGCTGGCCATCACGGCCCATCACCTCACAGCAGGTGCCGATCGGGGCCATGATGCCGCGCGCCTCCAGCCGCAAACCGACCAGGCGCACCAAGGTGCCACACCGCTCGGGCCGGGGCGACCGGATGCTGGCCAGGCTGCGCTCGACGTCTTGGGCAAAGTCGATCATGGATGCCAACTCCGCAGGGCCATCACGCTGGCGGTCTTGCTCGGGGTGTGTCCGTTAAAAGGCTGCATCAGGCCGGCGACGGCGCTCCGACAGGCAAGTCCAATGGGCGGCCCGTCGGCGCGCGGACGCGAAAAATCAGTCATGCGGCGGCTCATCGGGAGGGCTGACGGGCGCGGCATCGGCGTCGATCACCGCACCGAAGCGCGGGTTTCGAGGGGGCTCGGCCATGCGGGGCTGGGCGTCGAGCACCTGGCTGACCTCGGCCCGTCGCGCGGCCAGACGCTCGCCCTGAAAGGCCGACTGCTGGCGCGCCAGCGCGGGCACGGCGAGCAGCTGGCGGGCCAGATCGTCAAGGCGATGCTCAATCAGGTCGGAGACCACGGCATCATGGGCGCTGGCGCGCACGCTGCCGGGCAAGAGCGAGGCGTTGGCCTGCAGCACCCAAGCCGGCGGCTTCCTGGCCTCCTCGGGCTGGGCACCGTCTGCCCCATGGCTCCTGAGCAGCTCCTGCATCGGCGCGAGATCGTCGGGATGCAATTCGATCAGCACCGATTCGCCGCGCTGAGCGGCCAGCTCTTGAACACAGCGCTGCACCAGGCGCTCGATGGCCTGCGGGGAAATCGACAACTCGGCCAGCACCAGCTGCTCGGCCAGGTGCAGCGCCAGCCGCTTGAGCGGCTCGTGCATTCGGGTCGGGCTTTGCACCAGATCGTTGACTGCCGCTTCCAGCGCAGCCAAACGCTGATGAATTTGCGCACGGTTTTGTTCGGCCTCGGCACGCCCCTGCTCAAGGGCCTGCTCCATGCCATGCACACGGCCTTGCTCGTAGCCCTGGGCGCTGGCCAAGTTCAGATCGTCCTGGCTGAACGTCCCGGCAGGCGGTGCAGGCGGCGCAAGCACGGCAGGCTCGGGCAGTGCCAGCGCCTCGGCGCGCTCGGAGCCGTCGTCGCCCACGGCGAGCCCATCGCCGGCCAAATCGGCCTGATCGGGGTCGTCAGGGGCGGTGTAGCTTTGCAAGCCAAAGGCTGGCGCGCGGCCCACTGCCCAGGTGCTGGGCACAAAAGCCAGTACAGCATCGCTGCCAGACCGAAGCTCGGCCGACTGCCACACCCGGGCCGTGCGCTCGGGCACCAGATTGCGGGGAAGGGCTTCAGACAAAATCGGCGCCTCCGCCCAGCATCAGCTCGCCTGCATCGGCCAGTTTGCGCGCGGTGCGCATGATCTTCTTTTGCGCATCTTCCACGTCGGTGATGCGCATCGGCCCCTTGGCCTCCATATCGTCCTTGAACATGCTGCGCGCACGCTCGGACATGTTGCCAAAGAACTTGTCCTTGACCTGATCGCTTGCGCCCTTGAGCGCAATCATCAACTGGTCGGTGTCCACATTGCGCATGAGCACCTGGATGCCACGGTTGTCCATCGTGGTCAGGTTCTCGAAGGTGTACATATTGTCCTGAATGCGCATCGTCAGATCGGCATCGAGCTCATTGAGGCCCACAATGATCGACGCCTCCAGCTCGGTCTTGGTCAGGTTCATGATGCGCGCAGCCGCCTTCACGCCACCAAAGCTCGAGGACTTGCTCGACGAATTGTTGGAGAACTGCTTCTTCATGATGGCTTCGAGCTCGGTCATGGCCGAAGGCTGCACCGTGTCCAGGCTGGCCACGCGCTGCATGATCTCGGGTCGGGCCTCATCGGGCAGATAGGTCAGCACGTCGGCGGCCACCTGGTGCTCGAGCACCGACAAGATGATGGCGATCACCTGAGGATGCTCGCCATAAATCATGTCGGCAATCGAGCGCGGATCCATCCAGGTCAAAATCTCCAGGCCCTTGG
>CANHDQ010000109.1 GCA_947459405.1 Comamonadaceae bacterium | reverse complement strand
GATCACCATCCCCTTCAATCGCTAAGCCTGGGGGCGCAACTGCAATTGGACGATCCGATGGTCTATCTCCCGACAGCGATCCAAATACTGGCCAAAATCTGGACCGCCTCGACCCGAGTCCCCAAAATGAGCGCAGCACTGATCCATCTAGGGCAGCCGCCAATCGGGAAGAATAGGCCCAGGCGGGCGGTATCTCAGAAAGCTCGAGAGACTCAGCCGCGGGGCTGCGAACCGTTGGCCGCGCATCCGGGAACCTGGGCGCCCGAACCCTTCAACACAAAACCCGTACAAGGCGGGCGCTGTGACGTCCGGTCCGCAGACGCCCACAAACGGTTGGGCACGACTGCGCCACTCATTCTGGTCCTGGGATTAACGATCAACAACATAGCCGGGGGTGCACCGGCCAACACCCCTGCGCTCACGCCGCCAGCCCAGCCAATACCATCGACGGCAGATGCGCTAGCCCAAGACGCTAGGCCCGCAGCGAGCGTGCCAAGGCCAGATCAGGCCTTGCTCAATTCCATGACCATAGCTCCCGTGGCACCACCGAGCAAAGCCGCGCCGGTGGTGAGCCCGAGAGCTCACGCCATGGGCTCAACTAGCAGCGAGGACATATCGCAGCAAAGCGGCGCGCCCTCGGCAAGCTACGCCGGGAAGCTTATTCAGCTGCTCAGGCACAACATCTCCTTCAACGAGCCCAATCTGAGCCAGTACACGGTCGAAGTCATGGTACGCGCCGCCCGCAACGGCCAGATCAACAGCGTCGTAATCGTCAAAGGCAGCGGTCAGTCCGCCTTCGACGAGGCCGTCGTCCGCGGTATCAACAGAATGGGCACCCTGCCCAGAGATGTGGATGGCCGCATACCCGAGCTGCTGCTGCGCGATGGCCTGCTGATCACCATCCCCTTCAATCGCTAAGCCTGACGCAGACCGGCTAACCGCCCCAAGTGGTCAACAACCGTTCTAGGCCCAAACAAAGCCCTGGGGCCGCTTTCAGGCCTTACTCGTAGACGATCTGGGCCCGGCCTTTGTCGGCTTGGGCCGTGGCACTGGCCAGGGCTGCATCGCTGGGGTAGATGCGGGCTGCATCGCCAAGCTGCAGCTCGGCGCTCGCACCGTCGCGGTAAAGGCTCAGGCGCAGCGGCAGCCCCTGCACCCGCTCGCCGTCGTCGGTCTGCTGACGCCGCGCCGGGAACTCGCGCACCAGACGGGCAATGTCAGGGTCGCGGCCATTGACCGCCAGATGCAGGTATTTGCCAAAGCGGCAGCGCGCCGACTCCAGGTCCCAGACCTGGCCGACCTTGAAGCGAGAGCCGCCGCTGAAGCGATCGGGCTGCAGCAGGCCTTGCACCACCACCAGCTCGTCGTCCTTGAACAAGTGGCGGTTGGCGTTGTAGAGCGCCTCGTCGACCGTGGCCTCGACCGCCGTCGATTTGTCGTCGAGCTTGAAGATCACGATCTTGCCGCGCTGGCCATTGACCACCCGCAGATCGGTGACGATGGCCGCCAGCAGCTGGGCCTCGCGCGAGTCCACCAAATCGGCAATGCGCCGCTTGGCAAACTGGCGAACCTCCCGCTCGACCTCGTCAAACAAATGGCCCGACAGGTAAAAGCCGATGGCGGTTTTCTCAAAGCCCAGCTGCGCCTTCACGCCCCAGGGCAGCGCCTGCACCAGCGGCGGCTCCTGCGTGGTCTGCGGGTCCGAATCGAACAGACCGCCCTGATTGACATTGGCTTGAGCGGCCGCCGCAAATTCAAAGGCCTGGTCGATCGAGGCCACCAGCTGCGCCCGGTTGCGCTGCAAGTTGTCGAAGGCACCCGCCTTGATCAGGGCCTCGACGGTGCGCTTGTTCAGCCGCGATTTGTCCACCCGAACACAAAAGTCGTAGAGCGAGGTGAAGGGCCCGCCGGCTTCGCGCGCCGCCACAATCGCGGCAATAGCCTGCGCGCCGGTGCCCTTGATCGCCCCAAGTCCGTAGCGGATGGCGGTGTCGCTGATCGGCTCGAAACGGTAATGGCCGCGGTTGACGTCCGGCGCCTCGAAGGTCACGCCCATCTTCAGTGCGTCGGCATGGAGCACCTTGAGCTTGTCGGTGTCGTCCATCTCCACCGTCATGTTGGCGCAGAAAAACTCCGCCGTGTAGTGCACCTTGAGCCAACCGGTGTGATAGGCCAGCAAGGAGTAAGCAGCCGCATGCGACTTGTTAAAGCCATAGCCGGCAAAGCGCTCCATGAGATCAAAAATCTCATCGGCCTGCTTCTCGCTGATGCCTTTGTCCGCCGCACCCTTGCGAAAGATGATGCGGTGCTCGGCCATCTCTTCGGGCTTTTTCTTGCCCATGGCACGGCGCAGCAAATCGGCGCCGCCCAGGCTGTAGCCACCCAGAAGCTGGGCCGTCTGCATGACCTGCTCTTGGTAGACCATGATGCCGTAGGTCTCGGCCAGCACCGGCTCGACCAGCGGGTGCGGGTACTGCACCTCCTCACGGCCGTGCTTGCGCGCCACAAAACTCGGGATCAGGTCCATCGGGCCGGGGCGGTACAAGGCGTTGAGCGCGATCAGGTCCTCAAGCCGAGTGGGCTTGGCGTCCTTGAGCATGCGCTGCATACCCGAGCTTTCAAACTGGAACACCGCCTCGGTCTGGCCCCGGCTAAACAGGTCGTAGGTGGCCTTGTCATCAAGGGCGATGGCCTCGTAGGCAAAGCGCTCCTGCCCAGGGTGGCGCCTGATGATGAGCTCGCGCGCCATCTCCAAGATCGTCAGCGTGGCCAGGCCGAGAAAGTCGAACTTGACCAGGCCGATGGCTTCCACATCGTCCTTGTCGAACTGGCTGACCGCTGCCTCGCTGCCCGGCTGCGCGTACAGCGGACAAAAATCGGTGAGCTTGCCCGGCGCGATCAGGACGCCGCCGGCGTGCATGCCCACATTGCGCGTCATGCCCTCGAGCTTTTGCGCCAGCTCGATCAGCGTCTTGACCTCGTCCTCCCTGGCGATGCGCTCGGCCAGCATCGGCTCCATCTCGATGGCGTAGTGGTTCTTGTCGCCCTCGACCTTGGGCTGCGGCGGGTATTGCAGCGTCACCGCCATGCCTGGCTTGTTGGGAATGAGCTTGGAGATGCCGTCGCAAAAACCATAGGGCAGATCGAGCACCCGGCCCACATCGCGGATGGCCGCGCGCGCGGCCATGGTGCCGAAGGTGGCGATCTGGCTGACCGCATCATGGCCGTATTTGGCCTTGACATAGTCGATCACGCGGTCGCGGTTGGCCTGACAAAAATCAATATCGAAGTCGGGCATGGAAACCCGATCGGGATTGAGGAAACGCTCAAACAGCAGCTTGTACTGCAGCGGATCGAGGTCGGTGATCTTGAGCGCGTAGGCCACCAAAGAGCCAGCGCCCGAGCCACGGCCCGGCCCCACCGGGCAGCCGTTGTTCTTGGCCCAGTTGATGAAGTCCCCCACGATGAGGAAGTAGCCCGGAAAGCCCATCTTGAGGATGACGTCGATCTCGAAATCGAGCCGGGCCTCGTACTGCGGGCGCATCTGCTCGCGCTGCGCCTCATCGGCAAACAACAGGCGCAGGCGCTCCTGCAAGCCCTCGTGCGAGGCCCGCCGAAAGTACGCATCGATGGGCAAGGGCGCACCATCGACCACCGGCGTCGGGTAATTGGGCAGCTGCGGCTTGCCCAGCTGCAGCGTCAAATTGCAGCGCTTGGCAATTTCTACCGTGTTGGCCAGCGCCGAGGGCAGATCGGCAAAGAGCTCGGCCATCTGCGCACGCGACCTGAAAAACTGGTCGGCCGTAAAGCGGCGCTGGCGGCGCGCATTGCCCAGGATCTCGCCTTCGGCAATGCACACCCGAGCCTCGTGGGCCTCAAAATCGTCGGCGGCCAGAAACTGCACCGGCTGCGTGGCCACCACCGGCAGGCGCAGACGGGCGGCCAATTGGACTGCCGCCATCACATGGGGCTCATCGTCGGCTCGCCCCACGCGCTGCAGCTCCAGGTAAAAGCGGTGCGGAAAGACGGCGGCCAGCTGCAGCGCCAAATCGGCGGCGCGCGCCTCGTCGCCTTGCAGCAACGCTTGTCCTACCGCGCCCGCCTGCGCGCCCGACAGCGCAATCAAGCCCTCGGACAACTCGCGCAGCGCCTCAAACGCAACGACCGCCTGATCGCGCTGCACGTTGTGCGTCCAGGCCCGCGAGAGCAACTGGCACAAATTGAGGTAGCCACGGCTGTCCTGCACCAGCAGCAAAAGCCGCGCGGGCGCGGCCGCAGCGTCCTTGCCGGGCACCTGCACCCACACATCGGCCCCAATCAGGGGCTTGAGCCCAGCACTGCGCGCGGCCTTGTAGAACTTGACCGCACCAAAAAGGTTGGACAGGTCGGTGATGGCCAGCGCCGCCTGCGCGTCAGCTGCCGCCGCCTGCACCACGTCGTCGATGCGGCAGGTGCCATCGAGCACCGAAAATTCGGAATGGACGCGCAGGTGTACGAACATGCGCGAGATTCTAGGCGCGCAGGCCGCCCGGCGCGGCGGCCCTGGCGCCCCGCTCAGCGCTGAAAGCGGGCTGCGACCTGGGCGACGCGGGCGCCAAAGTCACGCGCGGTCTGCAGGTCGCCCGGCAACATATCGGCCGCGCCGGCATCGGCCGGCGACTGGGCCATCGCGCCCGCATAAGAGCCCAGGTAGTTGCTGTCGTTGCGCTGCGCCGCCTTGGTGCTGCTGGGCATGATGCCCTGGCTGACCCACAGCCCGCCGTGCTGCATGGCCAGGGTGAACAAATAGGTCAGGGTCGAGCCCTTGTCGCCGTTCATGGCCGCACTGTTGGTAAAGCCGGCAAACAGCTTGTCTTTCCAGGCCTGCGTGTACCAGGCCTTGGACGAGGCATCGGCAAACTTTTTGAACTGCCAGCTCACGGTGCCCATATAGGTCGGCGAGCCCAGGATGATTGCATCGGCCGCGGCCAAGGTGTCCCAGGCGCTGGCCGGGACGTTGCCGTCGGCATCGATCGCAACCAATTGAGCCTGCGCACCTTCGCCCACGGCTTGCGCCATGCGCTGCGTGTGACCATAACCCGAGTGATAAACCACCACCACTTTTGACATATCAAACTCCCAGTTGAAAAAACAATCAGGCCGCCAGGTCGAAGACCAAGACCTCCGCCTGGCGTCCTGCGCTCAGATCGAGCTGGCTTTCGGACACCAGCTTGAGCGCATCGCCCCCGCGCAAGACCTGCCCATTGACCGACAGTTGACCAGCGATCAGATGAACATAGACCTTGCGCGCCGGATCGAGGGCCAGCCGAGCCTGCTCGGCGCCGTCAAACAAGCCGGCGTACAGGCGCACGTCGGCATGCACCGTGACCGAGCCGTCGGCGCCGTCACGCGAGGCCACCAGACACAGCCGCCCCCGCTTTTGCTGGGGCTCAAAATGCTTTTGCTCGTAACCCGGGTCGATGCCTCGCACGGCCGGCTCGAGCCAGATCTGCAGAAAGTGCGTCTGCCCCTGCGCGCTGTGGTTGAACTCGCTGTGCATCACGCCGCGGCCGGCGCTCATGCGCTGCACATCGCCAGGCATGATGGCCGTGCCGTTGCCCATGTTGTCCTGATGGGCCAGCGCGCCCGACATCACGTAGCTGATGATCTCCATGTCGCGGTGGCCGTGGGTACCAAAGCCCGTGCCCGGCTCGATGCGGTCTTCGTTGATGACGCGCAAGTTGCCAAAACCCATATGCGCCGGGTCGTGATAGCCGGCAAAGGAAAACGAATGAAAGGACTTGAGCCAGCCGTGGTCGGCAAAACCGCGCTGGTCGGAAGGTCGCAGGCTCAGCATGATCAAAAGCTCCTGGGGTCGGCATCGAAAGGGCTCCACTGTATGATTCGATTCATGCCAAATAATTAAATTTATTTGACGCCATCATTCGAAATTTTTGCATGCAAACACCCCCCCTGCACAGCGCCGACGTGCTCACGCCCGATGCGCTTCGCATGATCGAGGCAATCGATCGCTGCGGCAGCATGGCCGCGGCAGCGCGGGCCCTCGGACTGGTGCCCAGCGCCTTGAGTTACCGCGTGCGCCAGCTCGAGCAGGCGCTCGACGTGCTGCTGTTTGACCGCAGCTCGCGCCAGGCGCAGCTGACCGAGGCGGGGCACGAGTTGCTGCGCGAGGGGCGGCGTCTGCTGCAAGACCTGGACGCGGTGGCCCACCGCGTGCGGCGTGTGGCCACCGGCTGGGAGCCCCAGCTGACGTTGGCCATCGACAGTGTCATCTCGCTGCGCACCGTGATGGAGTTGTGTGAGGCGTTTTATGCGCTGCAGCCGCCCACGCGCCTGAAGCTGCGCGAGGAAACCCTGTCGGGGACGCTGGCCTGCCTGACCTCGGGCCGAGCCGATCTGGCCATCGGCGTGGTCAACGAGAGCACCCCCCAAGTCGGCATTCAGTCCAAACCACTAGGCCAGCTCGAGTTTGTGTTTGCACTGGCCCCGCATCATCGCCTGGCTGCTGCGCCCGAGCCCCTGAGCGACGCCCTGATTGGCCAGCACCGTGCGGTGGCCGTGGCCGACTCGGTGCCCAGTGGTGGCGGGCTGACGCTGGGGCTGCTCAGCGGCCAAGATGTACTGACCGTCCCGAGCATGAGCGCCAAACTGCAGGCGCAGCTGCGCGGCCTGGGCACCGGTTTTTTGCCGCGCTACATGGCCCAGCCGCACATCGACAGGGGCGAGCTGGTGGTCAAGCAGGTGCAGCGCGCCAACCGCATCGCGCGCTGCAGCTACGTCTGGCGCCAAGACCCCGCCGGCAAGCCCGGCCGGGCGCTGCAGTGGTGGCTGCAGCAACTCGAGACACCGGCCACCCGCAAGGCTTTGCTCGATCGGATCTGACGCGCGGCATGGGCGCTGCATCGGCGCTGCGACGGAATATCAGCTGCCGATGGGTGTAGAGTCGCGGCATGAGCCGCACCACACCCCCTCCCCCAAAGCCCCGGCACTTTGCCGTCATTGGCGCCGGCATGGCCGGCATTGCTTGCGCCCGCACCCTGCTGCAAGCAGGCCATGCGGTCACCGTCTTCGAGAAAAGCCGGGGCCCGGGCGGTCGCATGGCCACCCGGCGCACCGAGTTCGGCAGCTTCGACCACGGCGTGCAGTACTTCACCGTGCGCGACGCGCGCTTCAAAAAGGCGCTGGCCGCCACGGCCGCGCCCACTGCGCCCTGGCAGGTCAACACCGTGCGCATCATGGACGAAGCCGGCCGCGTGGTGGCCGCTGCAGGCCGCAACCCTGAAGCGCACCACGTGGCCACGCCGGGCATGAGCGCCTTGGTGCAGCACTGGGCTGCGCCGATTGAGGCCTTGCACCGCCAAAGCCTGGTCACCCGGATCGAGCCCGACCGGCTGCACAAATCGCGCTGGCAATTGCACACCGAAGGCCCGGGCGCGCAGACGCAAATTCACGCAGGTTTTGACGCGGTGCTGCTGGCCCTGCCCTCAATCCAGGCCGCCACCTTGCTGCGCGCCTCGCAGTTGCATCCCGAACTGCAACAAAGGCTCGACCCAGTGCAGGTGGCGCCCTGCTGGACCCTGATGCTGGCCTTCCCGCAGGCCGCAGGCCCCCTGGGCCCGAGCTGGCATGCGGCGCGCAGCGAGCACCACCGCATCGCCTGGCTGGCGCGCGAGGCCTCCAAACCCGGGCGCGAATCGATCGAGCGCTGGACGGTGCAAGCCAGCCCCGATTGGTCGCAGCGCCACCTGGAAGACGACGAAGAGCGCGTCAAAGCCAAGCTGCTGCGCGCCTTCACCGAAGTCACCGGCATCCGGGCCGAGCCCGGCCACGCCCAGGTGCACCGCTGGCGCTACGCGCAAACGCTGGCGCCACTGGGCCAGAGCCATCTGTGGGACGCACGCAGCGGCATCGGCCTGTGCGGCGACTGGTGCCTGGGCCGCCGCGTGGAAGACGCGTTTGTCTCCGGGCTCGAACTGGCCTTGAACGCGGCCTGAACGCGCCGGCCAATGCGTGCGGCCCGGGGAGCCACGCCAATTGAAAGCGCCTGGCTACATCGGCCGCTTTGCGCCCTCGCCCACCGGCGCCCTGCATGCCGGCTCGCTGGCCAGCGCACTGGCCAGCTGGCTCGACGCCCGCGCCCACGGCGGCCAGTGGCTGGTGCGCATCGAAGACGTCGACACCCCGCGCTGCGTGCCGGGGGCTGACCAGACCATCTTGCAACAGCTCGAGCGCTGCGGCCTGCGCAGCGACGCCCCGGTGCTCTGGCAAAGCCAGCGCAGCGCCGCTTACCAGAGCGCGCTGGAGCAGCTGCTGGCCCAGGGCCTGGCCTACCCCTGCGGCTGCAGCCGCAAGGACATTGAAGCCGCGCAAGGTCACGCCACCGCACGCCACCAGGCGCAAACCTACCCCGGCACCTGCCGCGCAGGTCTGCACGGCAAACCGGCGCGCGCCTGGCGGCTGCATCTGCCCGCGCTGCGCCAGGCGCTGAATCTGCCCGAGCGCACCGACTGGCACGATCGCAGGCTGGGCCCGCAAAGCCAAGACGTCGCCCAAGCCGTGGGCGATTTCGTGCTCAAGCGCGCCGACGGCCTGTGGGCCTACCAACTGGCGGTGGTGGTCGACGATGCGGCCCAAGGCATCACCCACGTGGTGCGCGGCCAAGACCTGACCGACAACACCGCCCGCCAAATCCTGCTGCAACGCGCCCTGGGCCTGCCCACACCGGCCTACCTGCACACCCCCCTGGTGCTGGGCGCCAACGGCGAAAAGCTGAGCAAGCAAAACGGCGCAAAGCCGCTGGACCTGAGCGACCCCCTGGCCGCCCTGAGCGCCGCAGCCGAGGTGCTGGGCCTGCCGGCTGCGCGGGGCGTGGGGGTGCAGGAGGCGCTCAGAGAGTGGGTGGGGCAGTGGGCACGCCTGTGGTGAGGCTGCGAGGAAGGCATGGATTGCCACGGCGCTGCGCGCCTCGCAATGACGAGTTGGCGTGTGGTCTCGTCGCAATGACGACTTGGCGTTTGGCCTCTTCGCAATGGCGGGTTAGCGTTTGGCCTCGTAATGGCAGAGCAGTGCGCCATTGCACCGCCGCCCGTCATCGCGAGGAACGAAGCGATCCATGGGCCGTTGCGCGAAGGCACGGATTGCCACGGCGCTGCGCGCCTCGCAATGACGAGTTGGCGTGTGGTCTCGTCGCAATGACGACTTGG
>CANHDQ010000108.1 GCA_947459405.1 Comamonadaceae bacterium | reverse complement strand
GTAAAAGACGCGCGAATGCTCCAGAAAGCGCCCGATCACCGACCGGATCCGGATGCGATCGGTCTGCCCTTGAAGCTGAGCGGGCAGCATGCAGGCGCCGCGAACGATCAGATCGATCTGCACGCCCTGCTGGCCAGCGGCGATCAGCGCCCGAATCAGCCCTGTATCGGTCAGCGCGTTCATCTTGGCCACGAGTCGCGCCGGCCGGCCCGCAGCCGCGGCCTGCCCCAACTGCCCGATGCGCTCAACCATCGAGCGGTGCAGGTGGTGCGGTGCCACCAGCAGGGCCTGCATCTTGGGCAGCCGGCTTTGATTGGCCAGGTGATAGAACACATGCTCCACATCGACCGTGAGCTTCGGATCGGCCGTGAGATAGCTCACGTCGGTGTAAAGCCGGGCCGTGCGCGGGTTGTAGTTGCCGGTGGACAGGTGTGCATAACGCTTGATCGCACGCCCCTCGCGCCGCGTCACCAGCAGCATCTTGGCATGCGTCTTCAAGCCCAGCACGCCATAGACCACCTGCGCGCCAATGGACTCGAGCATCTCGGCCCAATTGATGTTGGCTTCCTCGTCAAAGCGGGCCTTGAGCTCGACCACCACCATGACCTCCTTGCCCCGGCGCACCGCCTCCCTGAGCAGGTGCATCATCTCGGAGTCAGCGCCGGTGCGGTAGATGGTCTGACGGATGGCCAGCACCTGCGGGTCGGCAACGGCCTGGCGCAGAAAGTCGAGCACGCCATCAAAACTCTCGAATGGTTGATGCAGGCAGACGTCGCCCTGCTTGAGCCGCTCAAAGATGTCCTGCCCCGCCGCCAACTGCAACGGGTAACTGGCCTGGTAGGGCGGCCACATCAGCGAGGCATCGCCCACCAGGTCGATGAGCTGGGTCAGGCGGTTCAAGTTGACCGGGCCCTGCACCCGGTACAGGGCCTCGTCAGGCAACGCAAACTGCTGCAGCAAAAAATCGGCCAGGTAGGCGCTGCAACCGGCCGACACCTCCAGCCGCACCGCCTCGCCAAACTGCCGATGCTCCAGGCCCGCGCGCAGGGCCGTGCGCAGATCGGCCACATCGGCCTCCTGCACCGCCAATTCAGAGTTGCGGGTGACGCGAAACTGCGAAAACTGCAGCACCTCGCGGCCCGGAAAAAGCTCGTGCAGGTGGGCGCGGATCACGCTCGAGAGCGAGACAAAAAGCAGGCCGCGACGGGCCGCGCGCTCGGGCAAGGCGATGATGCGCGGCAGCACCCGCGGGACCTTGACGATGGCAATCTCGTTGTGTCGGCCAAACGCGTCCTTGCCCTGCAGCCGCACGATGAAGTTCAGCGACTTGTTGGCCACCATGGGAAAGGGATGCGAGGGATCCAGGCTCACGGGCACCAACAGCGGCCGAACCTCGCGCCGGAAATAGCCTTGCACCCAAGAGCGTTGTTCGGCGCTGCGCTCGCCATGCGCCACGATCGCAATGCCGCGGCGCTTGAACTGCCGCGTCAGCGTGTCGTTGTAGAGGGCGTACTGCCGCTCGACCAACTCATGGGCTGCAGCCGCAAGCTCGGCAAAGACCGGCTCGCTCGCGCTGCCGCTGCGGGCCGCGCTCATGTGCGGCGCCATCCTGACCTCAAAAAACTCGTCGAGATTGGACGAGACGATACACAGATAACGCAGCCGCTCGAGCAGGGGCACGTCTTCCCGGGTGACCATGGCCAGCACCCGCTCATTGAACGCCAAAATGCTGCGGTCGCGGTCGAGCAAAGTCACGGCCGGCGCTGCCTCGTTGAGGGTACGACCGGCTTGAGACTTGGCGTTGCGGGGCGGATCGGCGTTCATGGGGCACCTGACGTTCGGGCCAAACAGCCCATCACCCCAATTTAAGACGCACCTGTGACGGTTTCATGACATCGGTCTTGACTGCTCCCCGATGCCAGGAAATGGCGCAGATAACGCGCCGGCAAGTCTTGCGTGCGCATCATCATGGGCAGATCGGCGGTGTTGAAATCCGGGTCCCAGGCCGGCGGGCCCAACAGCTTGGCGCCCAAGCGCAGATAACCCTTGATCAGCGCAGGCGGCTCAACCCGCGGACCCTCATCAAAATCGTGCACCGGCAAGGCCAGACGCGGCAGCACCTGGCAGTCCAGCGGGGCCAAATGCGTGTGCCGCAGCTGATGCCAGACGCCGGCTGCCGCGCGGGCGCTGACCGTGCCCTGGTGCAGCATGGGGATGCTGGCGCAGCCAATCATGGTCTGCAGTGAGTTGCGCTGCATGAACTGGGCGAGTGCGCTCCACAAGGCCAAAATCACGCCGCCATGCCGGTGCTCAGGGTGCACACAGCTGCGGCCGAGCTCGACCATGCGGCTTCGCAGGCCGCGCAGGCGCGTCAGATCAAACTCGAGGTCGGCATAAAAGCTCCCCACCCGGGCCGCCTGCTCTGGCGTGAGCACACGATAGGTTCCGATCACCGCACCGCTGGCGCGATCGCGCACCAACAAATGCTCGCAGTAGTCGTCGAACAGGTCAATGTCGTGGCCGGGCAATGGGCCAGGCAGCCGCGCGCCCATCTCGTCAGCAAAGACCTGGTAGCGAAGCCGCTGAGCCTGCCTCACCTCGTCCTGATGGCGCGCCCAACTGACCACAATGCCGCCTTGACCCCCAGCAGGGCCCTCATCGGCTTGATCAGCGCGTCGATGAAGGGCCCCCCGAGGCAGTTGGACGATGGACAAAGGCTGGGTCGGGCTGGGCAGTTCTTTCATGATGCTTCTGTGATCAATCGTTGAGGGTGGAGACGGCCTGCAGGTTCAGCGCCTGTGACGGTTGGCGGGGCAAGCCCTGCAAACCCACTGGCGCGCCTTCCAGGCAGCGCAGGCCACCAGGCGTGGTGGCCAGATAGTGGGCGGTGCGGCGCAAAATCTCCAGGGCTGCGGCCGACAAGGCCGCCGCACCCAATGGAGGCCGGGCAAGAGGCTTGGCGTTCAACGTCATGGTGATGTGCTCCTGTCGATCGGTCACTGGCACAATTGTTGGGCTCGCAAACGAAACGCTCGTGTCGTTTTCGTGGCAGTTTGATGACACGCAAGGCGCTCAAGCGGCCTGGTACACCCTGCATCCCAAGCCCACCGATCGCCCTTGTGAACATGCTCCCCACGGCGTCGACCACATCGCGCACAGTCATCGTGCTGGGCCTGGCCCAGTTGCTGGCCTGGGGGTCGAGCTTTTACCTGCCAGCCATGCTGGCCGTCCCCATGGCACGCGATCTTGGCCTGGCCAACAGCCTGGTGTTTGCTGCCTTCTCTTGGTCCCTGGTGGTCACGGCCCTGATCGGCCCAATGGCCGGCTGGGCCATCGACCGCTTGGGCGGCAGGCGGGTGCTGATGGCCTCGAGCGTGGTGTTTGCAACTGGTCTGGCAGCCCTGGGCTCAGCACAAGGGCCGATCGGCCTGTTTCTGTCGTGGACCGTGATCGGCGTGGGCATGGCGGCGGGTCTTTACGAGGGGGCCTTTGCCACGCTGGTGCAAATCTACGGGCGCCTCTCGCGCGGACCGATCACGGGCATCACGCTGATCGCCGGGCTGGCCAGCACCGTGGGTTGGCCAGCCTCGGCAGCCCTGCAAAGCGAGCTGGGGTGGCGCGCGACCTGCCTGATCTGGGCGGCCGTGCACCTGATGATTAACTTGCCGCTTTACGCTGCGCTGCTGCCGCGCCAACGGCCCTTGCAGGCCTCAGCCCAAGCGCAAACCACGCCCGACGAGGCTGGCGAGCCGCCAGGCGTGCGCCTGGCACCCGAGCAGCAACGCCGCGCGGCCATCCTGCTGTCGGCCACTTTCGCCCTGACCTGGTTCATCAGCACCGCCATGGCCGCGCACCTGCCGCAACTGCTGCAGGCCCATCAGATCGGGCTGGGCTCGGCCCTGCTGATCGCAGCCCTAATCGGCCCGGCCCAGGTCGCCGGTCGTTTGCTCGAGTACACCGCGCTGCGCCATGTTCACCCGCTGCTGTCGGCGCGGCTGGCAGCGGCCATGCACCCGCTGGGCGCGGCGCTGCTGCTGGTGCTGGGCGCTCCGCTGGGCATCGTGTTTGCGCTGCTGCACGGCGCAGGCAACGGCATCCTCACGATCGCCAAGGGCACTGTGCCGCTGGTGCTGTTTGGGCCGCAAGGCTACGGTTTGCGGCAAGGCCTGCTGATGGTGCCAGCCCGCTTTGCCCAGGCCCTGGCGCCCTTTGCGTTCGGGTTGGCCTTGGACCACTGGGGCGCGCAGGCGCTTTGGCTGTCTGTGCTGCTGGGCCTGCTGTGCCTGGCCGCGCTGCTGGCGCTGCCCGGTGGCGCGAAGGCGGAGCGCTAAAGACTCGGGGCCGATGCGGCCCGACTCAAACCGGCTCGGCCAGCCTGAGCTGCTCGGCCGCCAAGGCCGCCACCTGGGCCGGCGGCAGGCTCTTGAGGCGGTGGTCGCTCCACACGCGCCGCCAGCGGCGAGCGCCAACTTGGCCAGCGCGCAAGCCCAGCATGTGCCGCGCCATCATCGACCACGGCACGCCCGCCTGGGTCTGGCGCTCCATGTAAGTCACCATCTCAGCCTCGACCTGATCGCAGCTCAAGTCCCGGTCGGCCTCGCCAAAAAAGCAGGCATCCCAGCTGGCCAACCACCAGGGATGGTGGTAGGCCTGCCGGCCCACCATGACGCCATCGACGTGGGCAAGCTGCTCGTGCACCTGCTCGTCGGTGGTGATGCCGCCGTTGATGGCAATGACCAGATGAGGAAAGTCGCGCTTGAGCCGGTGCACCAGCTCATAGCGCAGCGGCGGAATCTCTCGGTTCTCCTTGGGGCTCAAGCCCTGCAGCCAAGCGTTGCGGGCATGCACGATGAAGGTCTGGCAGCCGGCCTGACTGACCTGCCCGACGAAGTCGCGCACGAAGTCGTAGCTCTCAACGCGGTCGATGCCGATACGGTGCTTGACCGTCACCGGCACGCTCACGGCATCGCGCATGGCCTTGACACCATCGGCCACGGTGGCCGGCTCGGCCATCAGGCAAGCGCCAAAAGCGCCACGCTGCACCCGCTCGCTCGGGCAGCCGCAATTGAGGTTGATCTCGTCATAGCCCCACTGCTCACCCAGGCGGGCTGCCCGCGCCAGATCAGCCGGCTCGCTGCCGCCAATTTGCAAGGCCACCGGATGCTCGAGCTCGTTGAAATCCAGATGCCTGGGCACATGACCGTGCAACAAGGTGTCGGTCGTGATCATCTCGGTATAGAGCAACGCGCGCTTGGACAGCAGGCGATGGAAATAGCGGCAGTGCCGGTCGGTCCAGTCCATCATGGGCGCGACAGACAGGCGCCAGGGGTTGGGGGTCTGCAATGCAGACGAGGCGATGCTCACGATCGATCAACAGCAATCAAAAACCCGATTGTCGCCGAGCCCAACCCAGACCCAGATCCAGACCTAGGCCCACGGCAGAGCGCGCCGGTCTCCCAAGATCTGCAGGACGGTCAGCAAACTCTGCACGAAACCGGCGCCAACTCGGCGCACGGCTGCCCCTGGCAGCAGTTCTCGCTCAAGTAAGCCAGCAAGGCATTCATGCGCGCGAAGTCGGCGCTGTAAATGAGGAACTTGCCCTCGCGCTGCTGGGCGATCAGCTGCGCGTGCAGCAATTCCTTGAGGTGAAAGGACAAGGACGATGCGGGCACCTCGAGTTGGCGAGCCAGCTCGGCAGGCCTCAGGCCCTCGGGGCCGGCGGCCACAAGCGCCCGAAAGATGGCCAAGCGGGTCGCCTGGGACAGCGCCGCCAAGGCCCGCAGCGCATCGATCTCATTCATTGGGCAGCTCCGCGCTTGGACGCAGCGGCAGCCGCAAGACGGCCACCCAGCAGACCAGCAGCATCAGCGCCGAGCCGATCAGCGCGTACAACAGCCCACCCCATTGGTAGAGCACGCCCGACAGCAAGGTCCCCGCGAAACGGCCGAGCGCATTGGCCGCGTAATAAAAGCCCACGTCTTCGGCCGCCTTCTCGCTGCCTGCATAGGCCAAAACAAGGTAGGAGTGAACGGAGGAGTTGACCGCAAACGCAAAGCCAAACACGGCCAAGCCCGCGACCACCACCCACTGCAGCTGACCGACCTCCATGAACACCGCCACGGCCAGCAGCGCCGGCACCAGGGCCAGCGCGGCCGACCACGCGCGTGCCGCTGGTACCTCGCTGCTCAATCCATCGTCGCTGCGTCGGACGATATGCGGCGCCAGCGCCTGCACCGCTCCATAGGCGATGGTCCAGGCAGCCAAGAATGAGCCGACCATGGTAAAGCTCCAGCCGGCGCTGTAGAGAAACACCGGCAGGCTGACCACAAACCACACGTCGCGCGCGCCAAACAAGGCCACGCGGGCAGCGGCCAGAACGTTGATGCCCGGGTTTTTGGCAAAGAGCTCGCGCGCCGACTTGGAGGCTTTGCCCCTGCCCATGAGCTGTGGCAGGGTCAGCAGCACCGCCGCAAGCACCAGAGCCAGCAAAGCGGCCATGGTCCAAAGAGAGCCCTCAAAGCCCAGCGTCTGAAGCAGCAGGCCGCCGGCAAAAAAGCCCAGGCCTTTCATCGCATTTTTGCTGCCTGTGAACCAAGCCACCCATTTGAAGAGCTGCCCCTGATCGCCCTGTTGCTGCGCCTGGGTCTGCGTGATCTTGATGGCCGATTTGCTGGCTGTCTTGGTCAGGTCCTTGGCCACGCCGCACACGCCTTGCGCCGCCACCACCCAGGCCACCGACAGCGCCGCGCTCCAATGCGGCTGCAGCATGGACAGCAGGACAAAGCCGACGATCTGCGTGCTCAAGCCCACCACCAGCATGCGGGTGATGCCGTAGCGCGCCGCCAGCCACCCGCCCACCAGGTTGGCCACGATGCCGGCGGCCTCGTAGAGCAGAAACAAAAACGCCAGGGTGATGGGCGAATAACCGAGCTTGTAAAAGTGCAACAGCACCAGCATGCGCAGCGCACCGTCGGTCAGGGTAAAGCCCCAATAGGCCGACGTGACAATCGCGTAATGGCGCACTGCGCTGTGCATCACAGACCTTGCTGCTGGAGGTGGCAGGCCAGATCGACCATGCGGCAGGCGTAGCCCATCTCGTTGTCGTACCAAGCATAGACCTTGAGCAGCGTGCCATCGGTGACCATGGTCGAGGGCGCATCGACGATGGCGCTGCGCGTGTCTCGCGCATAGTCGGCGCTGACCAGGGGACGCTCTTCATAACCCAAAATGCCAGCCAGAGGCCCGGCTGCCGCTTGCTTGAACAAGGCATTGACCGCCTCGGCCGTGGTCTGGGTTTGCAGCTCGAACACCGCATCGGTCAGCGAGGCGTTGAGCACCGGCGCGCGCACTGCATGGCCGTTGAGCTTGCCCTTGAGCTCGGGGTAAATCAGTGCAATGGCGGTGGCGCTGCCAGTGGTCGTCGGCGCCAGACTCATCATGGCGCTGCGGGCTCGGCGCAGGTCCTTG
This sequence comes from Comamonadaceae bacterium, assembly GCA_947459405.1. Taxonomy (GTDB): domain Bacteria; phylum Pseudomonadota; class Gammaproteobacteria; order Burkholderiales; family Burkholderiaceae_C; genus Polaromonas. Next base: position 1,746 of record CANHDQ010000108.1, on the reverse strand, counting down.
TGAGGCGCATCGACCACCACGTTGGTGTTGGTCGGGTCGTGGATGGTGGTGATCTGTCCGTGCCGAATGCCCAGGTTCTCGTGGATCACCTTGACCACCGGAGCCAGGCAGTTGGTGGTGCACGACGCAGCCGTGACGATGCGGTCTTTGGCCGGGTCGTACTGGTGCTCGTTGACCCCCACCACCACATTGAGCACGCCGCCGGTCTTGACCGGAGCGGCCACGATCACCCGCTTGGCGCCACGGTCCAGGTGAGCCTGGATGGTCTCGGGCGTGAGGAACTTGCCGGTGCATTCGAGCACCACGTCCACCCCCAGATCGCCCCAGGCGATGTCGGCTGGGCTGGCGTGGCTGCTAAATGACAGCCGACGAGCGTCGATGCGCACCAGGGCGTCGCCCTCGGCAGCGATGTCGGCCCGCCAGCGGCCCTGCACGCTGTCGAAGGTCAGCAGATGCGCGCAGGCTGCCGCGCCACCCTTGATTTCATTGAGGTGCACCACCTCCAGCCGGTTGCCCGCGCGGGGGTCGTCCATCGGCCGCTCGGCCGCACCCAAAGCTGCACGCAGGGCCAGGCGGCCAATGCGTCCCATGCCGTTGATACCGACTCTCATGAAGCACTCCTTTGCACAACGTTTCCACGATTGTGGAATTGTCAGAGCCATTCATGACAGCCGCGTGACAGCGGCGCAGCCTCAGCAGGCCTGCGGGTGTGAGCGTGCGCGGCGGACCGGCCGCGGTACGCGCGGCAATGCGCTGCGCGTGGGGCCGAGCTGCCGCGGCTCGGGACTTGGGCCCCTGGGCGCGTCTTGCGCGGGCAGCAGATGATTGAAAAGCGTGGCGATGGGCATGGCAGTCCTCCTGGCAAGCTCATCCTCGCCCACCCCGGGGCAAAAGCAAATCGGACAGACTCGCAGCGGCGCGTCAGCGCAGACGCCGACGGCGCGTGAGCGCGGACGCACTGCGGCCAGAGCGCAGCAGCACTCAGGCCAGGGCTCCGCCGCACGACGAGCCCTGCCCGGCGGTGCAGCCATAGCAGTGGTCGGCCACGGCAATGGGCTGCCCGTGCAGATCGCGCTCAAGCAGCTGGCTCAGATGCATGCGGCCAGCAGCGCCCAGCGGCATGCCCAACATCTGGTTGAAGTCGCAGTCGTACAGGTGCCCCTGCCAGTCGACCGAGACGGTAGAGCGGCACATCACCCCGTCGAGGTTTTCGGGCCGGTGGGCTGCGCGCAGCAGCGCCATGTAATCGGCAAACTGACCCTTGGAGACCAGCGTGCTGCCAAAGCGCTGGATCGGCATATTGGCCAGCGTGAACAGCTGGTTAAAGCGAATGCCGAAGTTGGCCATGAGCAAGCGCTCGTAGTCGGCCTGCAGCGCCGCCTGAGGCGGCGGCAGCACTGCTTTTTGCGGGTTGTAGACCAGGTGCAGTTGCAAGTGCGAGCCGCTTTGGCCGTAGCCCAGCGCATTGAGCGCTTGCAGGGCGCGGATGCTTTTCTCAAAAACGCCCTCACCCCTTTGCTGGTCGACGTTTTCCTGCGAATAGCAGGGCAAGGAGGCCACCACCTCGACGCCCTGTTCGGCCAGAAAGTCCGCCAGATCCTCCTGGCCCGGCTCGAACAGCACCGACAGGTTGCAGCGATCGATCACCCGCACGCCCAGCGCGCGCGCACCGACCACCAGGCGGCGAAAGTGCGCATTGAGCTCGGGCGCGCCACCGGTCAGATCAAGCGTCTGCACACGAGCGCC